>NZ_CP197171.1:1845863-2153506 GCF_052055485.1 Amphibacillus sp. Q70
ACATAAAAGCTGAAGAGTTAAGTGCTTTAATTAAGAAACAAATTAAATATTATCAAAATGATGATCAAGTTCATGATATTGGGACCGTAATTGAAACTGGTGATGGTATCGCACAAATTTATGGTTTAAATCAGGTAATGCTGGGAGAACTTGTTGAATTTTTTGATGGAACGATGGGTTTAGTTCAAAGTCTACAAGAAGATCGAGTAGGTGTCGTTATTTTAGGTTCTCAACTGTCAATTGTTGAAGGCGATGAGGTTCGACGTACAGGCGAAATCATGGAGGTTCCTGTAGGAGATGAATTGATTGGTCGAGTTGTGAATTCACTGGGTCAACCTATTGATGGGAGAGGTCCCATTAAAACACAAAAGACTCGTCCAATTGAAGCACCGGCACCTGGTGTAATGGATAGAAAGTCAATCCATGAACCCCTTCAAACGGGTATAAAAGCCATTGATTCACTTGTTCCAATTGGTCGTGGACAGCGTGAATTAATTATTGGTGATCGTCAAACAGGAAAAACAACCGTTGCGGTTGATACTATTTTAAATCAAAAAGATCAAGATATGATTTGTATTTACATTGCCATTGGTCAAAAGGATTCAACGGTTAGATCAACAGTTGAAACATTTCGCCACCATGGTGCCTCAGACTATACAATTGTTGTTAATGCTGGTGCCTCAGCCCCAGCACCGATGCAATACTTAGCACCCTATGCGGGGATCGCAATGGGTGAGGAATTTATGTATAACGGTAAGCATGTTTTAGTTGTTTACGATGATCTATCCAAACAAGCTGCTGCTTATCGAGAACTATCTTTATTATTAAAGCGACCACCTGGACGTGAAGCTTATCCAGGGGATGTTTTTTATTTGCATTCTCGTCTATTAGAAAGAGCCGCAAAATTAAATGATGAACTTGGTGGCGGCTCATTAACTGCCATACCATTTGTTGAAACACAAGCAGGTGATATTTCTGCTTACATCCCAACAAACGTTATTTCAATAACCGACGGACAGATTTTTCTACAGTCGGATCTATTTTATGCTGGGGTGCGACCTGCAATTAATCCAGGCTTGTCAGTATCACGTGTTGGTGGATCAGCACAGACGAAAGCAATGAAAAAGGTAGCAGGAACCTTGAGGCTAGATTTAGCCTCATATCGTGAATTAGAATCCTTTGCTCAATTTGGTTCAGATTTGGATCGTGCGACTCTGAATAAATTAAATCGAGGTGAACGAACCGTTGAAGTTTTAAAACAAGGACTTCATCAGCCTATTAGGATGGAAAAACAAGTGATGATCATCTATGCTTTAATTCATGGTTTCTTAGATGAGATCCCTGTTGAAGATATCACTCGTTTTGAAACAGAATTTTATAATTATTTAGATGGGGCTTATCCAGAATTATTAGTCCAAATTAGTGAGACAAAAGAGTTAGCTGAACCTAAAAAAATGGAAGAAGCAATTAAATCATTCTCGAAACAATTTGTTGTTTCAGCCTAAACGGTAGTAAAGGAGGATGAGTGATGAGTCGTTCATTAAGAGAGATCCAACAACGAATTCAATCGACTGAAAAGACAAAACAAATTACCAATGCGATGCATATGGTTGCGACTTCTAAATTAGGAAAATCAGAATTAGCAAATGATGCATTTATTCAATATGCTCAAAAGATTGATCAAATCGTTCATCATATTGTTGAAAGCTATGGCGATCATAAGCATCCTATTTTGATTCCACGCAAAGTAAAAAAGGTTGCTTACTTTGTCATTACTTCTGATCGAGGCTTGGCTGGTCCTTTTAATAGTCATGTATTACGTCGTGTGGAGGAGCTCATTACCGAACGACATCAATCGAAGAAGGAGTACACAATTATTGTGATTGGAAGTATAGGACGAGATTATTTTAAAAATCGGGATATGCCCGTTTTACGAGCAGTAACTGATTTGCCAGATCGCCCATACTTTAGCGACTTAGAAGATTTTACTTTTGAGACGGTACAACATTTTGTTGATGGTGAATTCGATCAATTAGAGCTGATCTATAACTATTTTATCACTGCGATGACACAAGAAGTAAAGGTGAAAAAAATCTTGCCATTAATTAGCGAAGAGGATGTTGAAGAGGTTCAAAAGGCTAAATACAGTGAATTTATCTTTGAACCCGATGAAGATCAAATTTTGAAATCATTATTACCAGAGTATGCAGAAAGCTTAATTTATAATGCATTTCTTGAAAGTAAAGCAAGTGAAAATGCATCTCGAATGAATGCGATGAGAAGTGCAACAGACAATGCCGATGAAATGATATCCGACTTAAGATTACAATACAATCGTGCTCGACAGGCAAAAATCACACAAGAATTAACCGAAATTATCAGTGGATCGAATGCCAATGAACAATGATTATTGATTAACAACGATAGAGTTATAAGAAAAGGAAATGAACTTGAGTGGATGAGATGTTAGAGTATATGGATTCACTTTGATCGGTATAGGAGGAATTTTCGATGAGCAAAGGATATGTCACACAAGTTGTCGGTCCCGTCATTGATGTCAAATTTACGGTCGATGAATTACCGAAAATAAATGATGCCTTAATTGTGACTACAAATGAAAATAAGATTACCCTTGAAGTTGTTTTACATCTTGGAGATCATAAAGTAAGAACAATTGCGATGTTGGCAACAGAGGGAATTAAACGTGGCGATGAGGTCATAAATACGGGATCTCCGATTAAAGTCCCAGTAGGTGAAGCAACACTTGGACGAATTTTTAATGTGTTGGGTCAAGAAATTGATGGTAAAGCACCAATTGCTGAAAATACCAAGCGTTTACCTATCCATCGTTCAGCACCAGAATTCCGGAAATTATCAACAGAAACCGAAATTCTAGAGACAGGTATTAAAGTTGTTGATTTATTAGCTCCCTATATTAAGGGTGGTAAAATTGGATTGTTTGGCGGAGCAGGTGTTGGGAAAACAGTTTTAATCCAAGAATTGATCAATAATATTGCCTTAGAGCATGGAGGAATCTCCGTGTTCGCTGGTGTAGGAGAACGTACTCGAGAAGGAAATGACCTTTATTTTGAAATGAAGGATTCAGGCGTTATTGAAAAAACAGCCATGGTTTTTGGTCAAATGAATGAACCCCCAGGAGCACGAATGCGAGTAGCTTTAACTGGTTTGACAATGGCTGAGTATTTCCGTGATAAACAACGTCAAGATGTTTTGCTGTTTATTGACAATATTTTTCGCTTTACCCAAGCAGGTTCTGAAGTATCAGCATTATTAGGCCGGATGCCATCTGCGGTTGGGTATCAACCAACGTTGGCAACAGAGATGGGGCGATTACAAGAACGAATTACATCGACAACCCAAGGATCAGTCACATCGATTCAGGCTATTTATGTTCCAGCTGATGATTATACGGATCCAGCACCAGCAACAACATTTACCCACTTGGATGCAACAACCAGCCTTGATCGGAAACTATCAGAACAAGGTATTTATCCGGCTGTTGATCCATTGAGTTCAAGCTCTCGAGCACTTGATCCAAATGTCGTTGGTGAAGAGCACTATAAGGTAGCTCGAAATGTTCAACAAGTTTTACAACGTTATCGTGAGCTGCAAGATATTATCGCCATTTTAGGAATGGATGAGCTGTCAGATCATGATAAAGTGATTGTTGCCCGTGCCCGTCGAATTCAGTTTTTCTTATCACAAAACTTCCATGTTGCAGAACAATTTACCGATCAACCCGGTGCCTATGTTCCTGTTAAAGAAACCATTCGTGGGTTTAAGGAAATTCTAGAAGGTAAATATGATGACTTACCAGAGGATGCTTTCCGTCTAGTTGGAACGATTGATGATGTAGTGGAAAAAGCGATGGGATTAGCTGATTAGTATTGCTCTAACCACGAGGAGGGGTTAAATGACAAAAAAACTTACGGTAGAAGTTGTTACGCCAGACGGTTTAATCGTAAAAGACAAATTTGACATGGTTGTTGTCCATTCGATAAACCATGAGTTAGGCATTTTACCTGGCCACGCACCTTTAATAGCACCGTTGATCATTAGTTCCGCTCGATTAAAAACAAATAATGAATCGATGAGGGTGGCCATTGGTGGTGGTTTTATTGAAGTCGATCGAGATCATGTAACCCTACTTGCTCAATCAGCAGAGACACCGGCTAAAATAGATGTTCAACGTGCACAAAAGGCAAAAGAGCGTGCTCAGCGCCGTATTCAACAAAAACGTGATCAAGTTGATTTTCGCCGTGCCGAACTTGCATTAAAACGAGCCATAAATCGTTTAAATGTTGTTAGCGGAAATGATTAATATGAAAAACTTTAACATGGTTAAAAGCTATGTTAAAGTTTTTTTAATGAGTCAATTTTTAGTTTGTCTAAAATGATTGATCAATTCCTGATATCTTAACGATAAAATTTCAATCACGACATACTTAATTTTTCACAAACTATTTACTCAGATAGGGCAAGTGACTGCGTTAAGGAAGGTAACGAAGCATTTACGTCATCTATTTCCATTTAAGTTAGCTTAGACAACACAATACTGGGGTAATTGACTTCTGTTGTTTTGGGGACGATCCCTTTAGAAACCAAAATCTAGGCGTATTTGACAAGGATATTCGACATGATAAATTATATTTCCCGGGAAATTATAAAAATTCTAGGAGGATTCACATGATTCAGGAACTTGGGGTACAGGCATTTATGAACATAGCTTCACATATAATTTTTATGATTATCACATGGCAGGTGTTACAGGCGGTCAGATTAGATGAAATATTTAAGAAAAACCGTATTTTTGAAGCACGGGTTGTTACTATTTTTTTAACGATAGCAATCGGTTCAACTGTCAGTCATTTTTTTATTGATTTAATCCATTGGACTCAACAAATTCTTTATTTATTTTGATCAAATTCACAGTTGATTGAAGAGGGGAACAAATTCAAGATGAGCAAAGAAGGCTTTGCTAATGCGGCAATAAAATAATCGTGTATTGTCATGGAGTCCTCCATATCTATAAATGGGAAGATGAAGCTGTGGTGTTCTCTAAATTAGAGGATAATGTTGTGATTAGGAAAGCCCTTAGTTTACACTATGCATTTCTGGTAGGGCGAGTAATTGCACTAAGGAAATGACATCGTAAGAATAGATAATTTGCTTATTTAGGTCTGAAGTTTTTATGGTGGGTTATTCGTCCTATCCTAAATATTCTTTAAATGATTATCGTCTCTATCGTGGAAAAAATGAACGCAATAACATCATTGTGTGATCGGTGTTTTGCTCCTCTAGAAGTCTAAAAAAATACTAAATTTAAAATTTGGGTGTTAATTCTAGTTAAATTAGGGAAGTTTACTAATACCTGATCGTATAATATCTTTTCTTTTCGGTCAAACTGAGTACTAAAATGATTGAGGAGAAATGATAATGCGATTAATAATTCATAGTTTACTTATCTTTAGTTTGTTAGATTTATTATTACCAATTCAGGGAAAGACACCTTTAGACGAGCTGTTACATTTTGCTGAGGAACATCATTATCAAGTTGATTATGGTGAACTAACGATTAAAGAATCTTTTAAATTCGAACAATTGGATGACTTGCGTACGCATATCATTCAATCGGGTTTCACTAAAAACCAGACTGATTCAGACTTGGAGTTAGAAAAATATCAACGCCAATTGAATCAAAATCTCAATGAACAGGTAACAATTATTCAGACAGGTGACAAAAGAGAAATGACGGTTAACTACCAATTATCAGGCAATGTAGTGAAGTTATTTCAAAACAAGGAAAATTACAATTTATATAAATCATTCATTGGAACTATTTACACAAATAAGAAGCAAGATTATGCTTGTATTAGTTTGTCTGAACATGATATGATTGTAAGTGGTTATTTTTTTGAGAAATTACAAACAAATTTAAAATATGAAGAGATTGATAGACTTGAGGAACCTGATTTTATTGTGATATCTGGTTATTCAACAAAATTTAGTCAAAAGATACCTACAGAAAATGGACAGATGAATTTGCAAATCTCAGCTCGAAAAGGATCGAATGGTGAAATCACCTTTATGGTAGGCACACCAATCCTAACGACTGAATACTAATGATATATAGACTTTGAAATTAGAGGAGAATGTATCTTGGAAAAAATAATAATTAAAGGTGGCTGCCGATTATCCGGGACAGTAAAAGTTGAGGGAGCAAAGAATGCTGTCTTGCCTGTTATCGCCGCAACAATTATGGCGAGTAGTGGTGAATCAAAGATTGATAATGTACCAGCTTTAGCTGATGTGCACACAATGAAAGATGTTTTAAAACATATGAATGCTGATATAAGTTTGACAAATAATCAATTAAAGGTAAATGCTGTTAAACCTTTAATAACGGAAGCTCCATTAGAATATGTGACCAAAATGCGTGCTTCTGTCCTTGTTTTAGGTCCATTGCTGGCTCGTTATGGTCATGCCAAGGTTGCGATGCCAGGCGGATGTGCGATTGGATCTCGTCCTATTGATTTACATTTAAAAGGATTTGAAGCTTTAGGCGCTCAAGTACATGTTGGCAATGGTTATGTTGAAGTATATAAGAATAGACCTTTGAAAGGTGCGAAGGTTTATTTAGATATGCCTAGTGTGGGTGCAACAGAGAATATTATGATGGCTGCAACGCTTGCTAAAGGCAAGACAATTATTGAAAATGCGGCTAAAGAACCTGAAATTGTTGATCTCGCTAATTTTCTGAATAAAATGGGTGCCAGAGTAATTGGTGCTGGAACTGAAATAATTAAAATTTATGGTGTTGAGTCTCTGCACGGAGCAGAGCATTCTATTATTCCTGATCGTATCGAGGCAGGGACTTTTATGGTCGCTGCTGCATTGACAGGAGGAAATGTTCTTGTCGAAGGTGCAGAATTAGAACACTCACGCTCACTCATCTCTAAGATGGAGGAAATGGGTGTGATGTTCATCGAAGAACCTAAAGGAATTCGGGTAGTAGGTCCAGAAAAATTACAACCAGTTGATGTCAAGACACTTCCTTATCCTGGTTTTCCAACAGATATGCAATCACAAATGATGACCTTGATGCTTAAAGCAGAAGGTACCAGTGTAGTGACTGAGACAGTTTTTGAAAATCGTTTTATGCATGTAGAGGAATTTAGACGGATGAATGCCAATATGAAAATTGAGGGCCGTAGTGTTGTCATTGAAGGTGATAAACAATTACAAGGTGCTGAAGTGCAAGCAACTGATTTAAGAGCAGGTGCTTCGCTTGTTTTACTTGGTCTAATATCAGATGGCTATACACGAGTAACAGAATTAAAACATATTGACCGCGGTTATGTTGACTTAGTTGGGAAATTGAACGGGCTAGGTGCTGACATTGAACGAGTTGATACAGGTCAAGTCGATCTACTTTCTAAAACAGAACAACCAATCGAACAGGTTTCATCTTTATAGCATATAGAATACAAAAATAGGCTAATCATTTCCTTATAGGAGTTGATTAGCTTTTTTAATTCCCCTAAGACAGACAACAATCTTCCAAGAAGATGTTCAAAAACGATGCTCCCTCTTAGCAAAGCTGTTGTTGCATAATGAAGAATAAGTGGTACAATAACTTTTTTGAAGAAACCTGCATAAAGTAGTTCTTCCCTTACCCAGAAGGTTGATTTCAGTAATATGAGAAGTTCAAAAAGTCTCTACTCTACCTAGAAGGGCTATTTCAATGATAGGAGAAGTTCAAAAAGTCTCTACTCCTACCTAGACGGTCCATTTCAATGATAAGAGAACCTCAAAAGTCCTATCTTCTATTAAAATAGAGTTAAATATAAGATCAAGTCATGTAAAACTATCAGCAATGAGCAAGATTTCACTAGCTACGAAAGAAACGAATAAGGAAGGCAATCATCGAGTCATGGATTCCCCATTTCATAAGTAAACTATTTTACTTTATATTTACCTTTTTATGTAATAATGATGATAGTATCGATTATTTTTTGACAGAATAACAGAAGATGTGACAAATTTTTATTTTTTTCTAAATATAGGCATTTAATTGTGATATAATGAGCATTAAGGAAATATATACTGATTAGATTGCGAAGGGGGAACATCGATGAAAATTAAAAAGTTATTAAAGGTCAGTAGTCTATTAGTTTTTATAGCAATTATAGCGAGTGTTCTTAGTATGGTTGGCTTAAATTATGCAGTTGATGAAGAAAGAGAAGTCACTGAAACTCAGCTTGAATTAGAGCGTCAAGCCAACATGTTACAAGCAGCTTCCGATTATTTAACAGAACAAATTCAAAACTATGTCCAATATGGAGAAGCGAAATACGCTAATGACTATTGGCATGAAGTTAATGAAGTACAAAGACGAGAGCAAGCGATTGCCCGGCTCGAGGAGCTAGGGGTAAGTGATAGCCACTTTCAAATCTTAGAGCAAGCACAGAGTGAATCGAATGGATTAGTTGAGGTAGAAGAAGAAGCGATGCACTTAGTCGAGGAAAACGATTTTGAACAAGCAAGAGCTTTAATTTTTGGTGATGGATATGGGAGTGTGAAGGAAGAGATCACACGCTTAACAACTGAATTTATTGAAGCAATTGAAGAGGAAGCATCATCGCAGGTCAATAATGCAACACGAATGTCTCAGATGTGGATGTTGATTTCGTATGGGGCGATTATTATCCTAATCACTGTCATTGTGATTACTTTTATCTCCTTAGGGAGAAAAGTAAAAGGACTGGTCCTTATTACCGATAAATTAAAGGAATTAGCAACAAACGATGGTGATTTAACTTCACATGTTGATATAGAAAGTAAAGATGAAATTGGCGAAATTGCTGAGAGTTTCAATACGTTCGTCCAAAAAGTACGTCGAATTGTTGTTGGGCTTGCAGAAGTCTCAGAAGTTGTTGCAGCATCGTCTGAAGAATTAACGGCAACAACGGATGAAACGGCGCATGCTGCTACTGATGTTGCTCGAGTGATGGGTGAAATTTCAGATGGCGCCGATTCTCAAGCTGCAGAGACAGCAAAAGGTGCTGAAGATATTCAATACTTAGGTGAACAAATAGAATTTAACCGTCAAGTTTTACAACAATTAAATGATCAATCAACCCAAATGAATCAGATGGTTGACACAGGATTAAAAGCAGTTGATCAATTAAATCAGTCCGCAGATGAGAATGAAGCTATCTCTACTCAAGTCGCTGATACCATTACCGAGACCGATCAATCAGTAAAAGCGATTGCCAAAGCAAGTGATATGATTTTAAATATCGCTGAACAGACCAATCTACTCGCCTTAAATGCGGCGATTGAAGCTTCACGAGCCGGTGAATCGGGAAAAGGATTTGCAGTGGTAGCAGATGAAATTCGTAAACTTGCTGAAGATTCACGTAATTTCACTGATGAGATTATGAAGGTTATTAATACTTTAACAACTAAGACAGAAGGTGCTGTTCAGTTAATGGTACAAGCCAAGGATGTTGTACAGCTCCAAACAAATAGTGTGGCTCAAATGACAACACAGTTTAATACGATTAACGATGCCATTGACATGATGAAAAGCTATGTGAAAGATCTGAATACGAGCTCCAAAAAGATGGATCGACAAAAGGAAACGGTGGTTAGTGTGATTAGTAATTTATCTGCAATTTCTGAAGAGAATGCAGCAGGTACAGAAGAAGTTGCGTCAACTGTTGAAGAATTGAATGCATCTGTAGAAGAAATTGCAAATGCAAGTGAAGCTTTATCCAAACAAGCAGAAGAAATCCAAAGCAATGTGAACCAATTTAAATATTGAGAAATGAATTCTGGCGAATGACTAACTGATAGTCATTCGCCACTATTGTTTGATCGTAGGTTGTTAATAAGCAGGTTGACTTGACCATCACACCTTGGGCAAAAGTTCGCTCTATATGCCATAAACCACCCATTTCAAGCATACAAGAAGTATTCAAATGGATGAGGGGAAACAGTCAGTAAGAGTCTGATTCGTTATATGCTTGGAAAGTATGGATGATTTTAATATCGGGGTTTTTCTTATGTTTCCCAGTTCTAGAAATTGCTATCTGACATGATGGCTTAAGCCCATGTTCCTTCTCCACGACTGATTTGTGACTTGATTAATATGTAAAATAGAAAAATATTCATTTTTAATCTACTTGTCCAATTTTAAAATTTTCTAATTCAATGTATAGTTACTCTATTATTTACATAGTCTATATTGTTATTAACTTTTTTGGATTGGAGGGCTTTACGATTCGACTAAACTCAAAGAAGCGTGTTCATATTAAGCCTGTTATTGTTCTAATCACTACTCTCACGATCATTGTTCTTAGTCTACCTACCTTTATTATTATACTATTTTCTAAGGAACCTATTGAAGAATCGATAAGCGAGCCGACAAATATGGAGAGCGATCTAACGACCGAGAGTGCGGTTACTGTAAATGTAGAACGATCGGCAACAAATGAAGTGGAAGCTGTTCCGCTTGAACAGTATGTAGCTAGTGTTGTTGCCTCTGAAATGCCAGCAAACTTTGAATTAGAAGCTTTAAAAGCACAAGCCTTAGCCGCTCGGACATATATTGTTCAATACCTACTTGCGACTGGCTCTCTAGAAACTGAACAGTCGATCACAGATACAGTCCAACATCAAGTATATCGAAGTGAAGAAGAACTAAAAGAACAATGGGGAGCTGAATACCATTGGAAAATTGAGAAAATTAATGAGGCGGTACTTACAACAGCTGGACAAATTTTAACTTATGATCAAATGCCGATTACACCTGCTTTTTTCTCAACAAGTAATGGTAAGACTGAAAATGCTGAAGACTATTGGGAAAATGAACTTCCCTATCTTGTAAGTGTTGAGAGTCCGTGGGATACAGCTTCACCTGAATATTTAGACCAAAAAAGTATTCAAATCAGTGAGACAGAACAACTGCTAAATATTACATTAACAGAACCTATCAATGAACCGCGAATGACCTATACTGATAGTGGTAGAGTTCAAACAATAGAATTAGCTGGACAAATTTTTACTGGAAGAGAGATTAGAGAGAAACTTGATTTACGCTCAACTGATTTTGAGATCGAACAAAAAAATGATCATATCGTTTTTACGACAAAAGGCTATGGACATGGTGTTGGAATGAGCCAATACGGAGCTAATGGAATGGCTGAGGAAGGCAAAAACTATCAAGAAATTGTTGCCCATTACTATCATGGAATTGAAATTTCAACAGTGGATGATGTTGATTCTTCTTATCTCGCAAAAAAATAATAAATTAAATGTATAGAAATTCCTCTTTCTGATCAGAATGGTTGCTGAGGTGATGAAAATGAAAGAGGAAAAACGTGGGTTCAAGCACCACTGGAATCGGATTGTAAAGAAAAAAGGATTTTTTCCAGCACTATATCTTGTTGTCGCAGCACTCTTACTTACTGGTGTGCTATGGTATCAGAATTCGAATCGAATCTCAGAACCAAATTTAGATTCCGACTTTAATTATCAAGATGAATTACGAGGAGAAAACCCATTTGATACAAATGAACCATCAGAATCCGTTACAAACCCAGTGGAAAATGTAAGCTTGCCTGTATTATCTGAAAGTAACACGCAGATTGTCACAAAGTTTTATCAGCATGAAATTGAGCAAGAGGAGCAAGAACAAGCACTAGTATTCTACAACAATAACTACTATCAAAGTCAAGGAATTGATATTGCTGCTACAGATGAGGAACCATTACCAGTAGTTGCCGCATTAAGTGGTGAAGTTGTAGAAGTAAAAGAAGATCCATTGCTTGGTAATGTTGTACAAATTGAACACGAGCATGATGTAATCACTTACTATTCAAGTTTAACTGACGTTGAAGTTGAACCAGAACAAAAGGTATCACAGGGTGATGTTATTGCACATGCAGGCACAAGTCTATTTAGTCAAGATAAAGGTACACATGTTCATTTTGAAATTCGAAAAGATGGTCAACCTGTGGACCCAGAATCATTTCTAGATCAACCTGTTACAGATATAACTATTGAAGAAGCAACAGATGTAGCAGATGATCCAACAGATTCAGATCTAGATTCAGATTTAGACTCAGAACCAGATTCAGATTTAGACTCAGAACCAGATCCGGATCAATCAGAATCAGATCAAGAATTAGAGTCAGGGCGAACAACAACACATGCCTGACAATAAAAAAGCTCAGTACTTAATCAAAAAAGTACTGAGTTTTTTGTTTATGATAAGGAAAGGTTAGTTGGATTAGGTCTTTCATGATAAAGTCTTACTGGCCAATGAAATTGTATATAAATGGTATTTAGGCAAGCCTAAATTAATCATAAATTGACAATTTACGCTAGCGAAAAAGAATGATTCTTGTTTAAAAAACAATTACCGCTGTCGAACAAAATAGTAATTTGTCGAACGATTTAACATAAAAAGGCTTGTAAAATTATGAGAATATGTGACAATAGAGACATAGTAATTTAATTGTTTAATTGGGAGGCAATTCAATGTCACGTCGAAATTTTCCAGCACATAAAACCGATATCTGTTTTATGAATGTGGAGCAATATTTAATTTGGCTAGAATCATATGTTGATATTGAAGAACATCCTAAAAGGCTAAAAGAGTTTTTTTTGAAAACAAATGACCCATACTCACTGTGTGTTGGTTTAGAGTATTTATTAATGTATGGTTATTACACTGAACTGGATAAGCTGGTTGAAAGAAATAAGCATCATAAAAATAATCAGAATCGAGAATGGGCCTATCTTTATGAGCTAGTTATTGCTAAACAAAAACGAACTTATAAACGCAGAGAGTTACTAGAAAAAGCTCAAAGATTTAAAACAGATGATATACCTTTACAATGTATTCAACTGTTTTTTATGATCTCACTTTATTTTGACCTATTTGAGCATGAAATGTTAGCTAATAAGCTCGATATTTTATTAGAAAAAATAAAAAAGGTAAACTATCCAGTTTTAGCACCTCTTTTAAATCGACGTTTAAATCTCGTTTTATTTAATCACTACTGGATACGAAATGAGATGATATTAGCAAGAAAACATGGGTTTGAAGCGTTAGATGGGACGGATAATAGCTATCATCTAGCTAATTTACATATTAATTTAAGCCTATCTTATATATTTGAAAGTTTTGAGTCAGCAAAGTATCACCTAAATGAAGCCTTGCTAATTGCTAAAGAGAAGAATATTCCTAGAATGATTGAGATCATTAATCAACATAATATGCCCTTCATTTATGCTCATTTTAATCGCCCTGATGGTATTACAACACCAATTAAAAGTGAGCAGGCTCATTTAGCGATAGCAAAAGGTGAATTAATAACAGCTCAAAGGTTATTATCAGAAGTAACTGAAGATACACCATTCACCAAGTATTATTTGGGACGTGCTTATCAAGATCGTCGTCTGCTACTTCAATCTTATAACGAATTTTTAGAATATCGAAGGGATCATTTTTTTGCACGCCTACCCTTAACAGCATTGAAAAAGTTGTAGCTTTAGTTTATTCATAAAAAATATTAAGGAGGAAACAAGTATGTTGCGTAAATTAGCAAAAATTGCTCTCATGTCTATGATTATTACAGGATTATCAGTCATACAGCTAGATTCTACATCTTCTGTTAAGGCTGCAAAAGATCCAGAGCGCGGAGAAATCTTCAGTGATCCAGAGCGCGGAGAAATCTTCAGTGATCCAGAGCGCGGGGAAATCTTCAGTGATCCAGAGCGCGGGGAAATCTTCAGTGATCCAGAGCGCGGGGAAATCTTCAGTGATCCAGAGCGCGGGGAAATCTTCAGTGATCCAGAGCGCGGGGAAATCTTCAGTGATCCAGAGCGCGGGGAAATCTTCAGTGATCCAGAGCGCGGGGAAATCTTCAGTGATCCAGAGCGCGGAGAAATCTTCAGTGATCCAGAGCGCGGAGAAATCTTCAGTGATCCAGAGCGCGGGGAAATCTTCAGTGATCCAGAGCGCGGAGAAATCTTCAGTGATCCAGAGCGTGGAGAAATTTTCAGTGATCCAGAGCGTGGAGAAATTTTCAGTGATCCAGAACGCGGAGAAATCTTTAGAGACCCAGAACGCGGGGAAATTTTCAAAGATCCAGAGCGTGGAGAAATTTTCTAATTAATCACATTGATACAGTAAATAAAAGAAGTCGATCTTTCGAAAAAAGAGCTCGACTTCTTTTTTGTATAAGAGAAATATAGTACAATCAATGAAAACATTCAATAACCATTTGAAGAAGGTGTAAAATCATGACTATTCATTATGGAATTATCAGTACGGCACAAATTGTGCCACGATTTGTTGCAGGAGTAAAGGAAAGTCAGGATGGAGAAGTAACCGCAATTGCTTCTAGAAATTTAGATAAGGCAGAGGAAATGGCGGCAAGATTGGCTATACCTCATGCGTATGGTAGTTATCAAGAATTATATGAAGATGAAAATGTGGATGTTGTTTATGTGGCTACTTACAATAAAGGACATTATGATGCTGCAAAGCAAGCGTTGTTAGCTGGAAAACATGTCTTAGTGGAGAAGCCCTTTGTATTGAAACAGGATCAAGCCGAAGAACTATTTGATCTAGCAAAAGAAAAAAATCTATTTCTTATGGAAGCACAAAAAGCCCTATTTTTACCTATTACTAAATTGGTGAGAGAGACTATTCAGCTCGGAAAGATTGGAGCTGTAAAATATTTGCGATCAGTGACTTCTTATCCAAGTGTGGATCATATTTCATGGTTTCATTCATTAGAAGCGGGCGGGGGAGCTTTACATGGTTCAGGAAGCTATCCGTTGCAATACATGATGTATGTGATAAATTCCAGAATTGATGAAGCAGCTGGGACAGCCGTAATAAAGGCAGGACAAACGGATAGCCAATTTGATTTGAGTTTGCTTTTCGATGAAGAGGTACAAGGAAATATTTTTATTACAGTTAATTTAGATCTACCTAGCCAGTTAATCATTTATGGTGAAAAAGGGAAGATTATTATTCCTTACTTTTGGAAGACAAAGCAAGCGGAAATTTGTATAGAAGGACATTCTGAGCAGCATTATATGGAGCATCAGAGCGAATTTGTTTTTGAGATTGATCATGTCAATGAATGCCTGAAACAAGGGTTGATAGAAAGTCCAACTATGACAAAAGAAATGACATTACAAACGGTTGAGTTGGTTGAAAAATTATATCAGCAATGGACAAGTTAAAAGATTGGAAGGGACAACCAAATGTTATTTTTAACTCAAATTTTTATCTGAATGTTTATTGAGATAGATAAATTAATAAAATGAAACTTCAATTAGTGGGGGACAGGCTTACACGATGCAGACCATGCGGTGGGAGATTAAACGCACTTTTCAATGGAGTGAATAACCGCAACCACAGGTATTACTACAGGACGTGGTGGTTTTAGTCTGCGTAACTTATGCCCCACTGATTATTAAGGAACACAAGCTAATGTCTTCACACCTTAAGACTGGGATTGTGATTACCTCGCCCCACCGATTAGAGGTGATAAGTTTACAGACGGATATCTATAATAAACTCAACTATAAATGCGAAAAGTAATAATTAATAATTATCTTTGATTCCATTTAACAGTAAAACTTGAATGGCTAGAGATAGAGTAAATTGATCATCAACTCTTTTGGTGTTAATCGTGGTCAAAGCCATCAGTATTCAAAAATGTAATTGATGTTCCGTCTGCTACAAAGAGAGATTTAGTAATAGATGGGTATCAGTGTACCCTAAGTATTCACAATAATAAATCCAACTTGTTTGTGGGATATCCAATAGAATAGACTCTACTTCATCAGCTATTTTTTAAAACTATTTTTGTTTCAAAATAGGTTGGAAGTAATTTGAACGGATCTATATATTCAGATAAGGACCCACTCTTAAAGTCTATTTCTATTTTCGGGAAATATTTTAAGGGTAAATATGCTGTTTGTAAAGAAATTGGTAAACCATCTATACATCTGACACATTGCAACATATATATTTTCTCATCATGAATGAATGGATTTTTCAGAAGTCTATTTTAATGCTAGCACACCTTATTTTTCTTGTTTTAATTTTCCTGCTGAAAGGGATGTTACTACATAAATCGACCATTGGCATCATCATTCATAAGAAAAACTAGCTTCCCCGCCCAAGGAACGAAAAAAGATACGATTAAATCTTTTTTGGCTATACTCTTTTCATTAGAAGCCTTCATCAAGTCTTCCTTCTTTACGGGTATTTAAAGTACTATTATTGGAAGTTAAATACACATTAAACCTAAGGCTGTACCAATTTCAGCAATTCCAATTATACTCATATCCAAGAAAGCTGATCATACAAATTCAATGAAAAAAATGAATAGTCAAACAAAAACTTGATAGGGTACTGGAGTAAAGAGTAAAATTGAGAGGACCAACTTATATTTCAGAACCTAAGCTCGATTTATATATAAACAAACGACAAAATATTAATTGATTACGATATTAAAGAATGTAAAGGACGTTTATAACGGCTATTTTGAGAGGATTTTCAAATATTTAGAATTAGTGAGGCTGTGGTTGCTGATCTTAGCAAAAATCTTGTGAGTAAAAAACAATCCCAATAGCCGTTAGAAAGCTAAATTGACTGAATAAGCTATCAAAGGGAAAATGATATATGTCAGTTCAAATAAAAAACACAATCTAAAATAAGAGGTGATCATAATGGCTGAAAAAAGGATACTAGCGATTAGCGACATACATGGTTGCTATAATGAGCTTGTTCAACTGTTAGAGCTGTGTAACTATCAGCCTGAAACAGATCAACTTATACTGCTGGGTGATTATATTGATAGGGGACCTGAATCGAAGCAGGCGGTTGAATATGTTATAAAGCTTGTAGAAGAAGGTGCTGTTGCGCTAAGGGGAAATCATGACCAAATGTTCTTAGACTTCTTAAGTAGTGATCATTTGAAAATGATGAAACTTTATTTAGCGAACGGTGGGATTTCAACACTTAAAAACTATGTTGGTCTTGAACATTTTCAGGCAGGGGTGACAGAAGACAGCTTAAAAGCTGCTAAACAATTGATTAAGAAAACAGCTTCTGAACATGTAGCTTTTCTAACTGCGTTGCCATATTATTATGAAACGGACAAGCATTTGTTTATTCATGCTGGCATTGATCCCTCTTTAACAGATTGGCGGGAAACATCCCCTCATGACATGATTTGGATTAGGCAACAATTTTTATACAATGATCATCCTCATGATTTTACTGTTGTCCATGGGCATTCACCGACGCAATATATTCGGGGAAAGAAGGATGACGGTGTGCTTTTTGGAAATAAAAAAATTAGTATTGACGGAGCTTGTGCATATGGTGGACAATTAAATGCCTTAGTGATACTAGAAGATTCATATGAAACAGTTAACGTTAAGCAGAATAATTAGAAATCAATCCGGTTGTCACAACATCCAGATCGATCAGCCAAACTTCAAAAAGGAAGCTTTTCACTTATAACTATTGTTGAGTGGAGAGCTTCTAATTTATTTATTTTGCGTTATTTTCTTAAGTCATACGATCTAAAAAAATTCGAAAAAGATTTTTTAAAAGCATTGTGAAGAGGCTTGTTTTATATGATAATAAGGAAGGCTATCACAAAGCTTTACAATCGTTGAAAATCGTGGTCGGCTTAGGAGGTTTCTTTGTTGCTTTCTTATATACATTTTGGATTTGTAATTGTCTTACCTGTTGTTGTTGCTTCATATATGTTAATGATGGTATTAAAATCAGAGGAAGCAAAACGTTATCTATATAATGGTTTAATGATTATCTATGTGTTGTTGTTGAGTTATTTGATTTGGTTTCAAGGGTTGGGGGATGTTAGGGATCAGCTAGCCATTAACTTAGAGCCGTTTGAGACGATTAAATTATATATTCGTGCCTATCAAGCAAACACATTATCATTATCAATCATTGCCGTAAATTTGTTAGGAAATGTAGTGTTAATGTTCCCAATTGGCTTTTGGCTACATTATAAGCGCTATGGTATAGTACGGATTTTTTTATATGTTGTACTTATTCCTGTTCTGTTTGAAGGCGGACAGTTTTTACTGCACCAATTCCATGTTGTGTCACGATCAGTTGATATTGATGACTGGATTTTAAATGCTGTTGGTATTTTGCTTGGCTACATAATTAGTGCCATACATGCAAAAGTTACTCAAAAAAATAAATAGCTATGAAGAAAATGCCAACGCAATCACATTTCGATGTGGTTGTTTTTTGTCTTTTGGAAATGGCTAATTTTAGAAGGATTTGTGGATTCTATCGAGCATTTCATTCACGACTCCAAGGCGAGAAGTGGAATAGCATGTGTCTATTCTGCTTTCTGTCCTAATCCCAACCCCAACCCCAAATTCCCATGCAAAGCACGACATCCATACTTATTATTTGATAGAAATAGGGCAAGCAAAGTCAATTTATATCTATGTCATTATTACTTTAATAACATGATATGAAACATATGCTCTCAAGTAAGTACTTTTCTTAATGAACATCTTCTTCTTGCAAAAAAG
Source organism: Amphibacillus sp. Q70 (assembly GCF_052055485.1). Taxonomy (GTDB): domain Bacteria; phylum Bacillota; class Bacilli; order Bacillales; family Amphibacillaceae; genus Amphibacillus. Next base: position 1,864,512 of record NZ_CP197171.1, read on the forward strand.
CATTCGTTCACGCATAATCAGCGCCTCTAGATAATAAAATGGTACAAACGATTAAGAAGGTCTGAGGATTTTTAATTGAATTGCCAATATTTTATTCGTGCTATCCAAACTTCCCCCACCTTGACCAGACAACAAGAGGAGGCAAATGATGTGCATGATTACATTAAAGAAAGAACGATTCGAATTGGTCAATATATTATTGACACAAAAAAAACAGTTCGCACGATTGCAAAAGAATTTGGAGTTTCAAAAAGTACTGTTCACAAAGATTTAACAGATCGCCTACCTGAACTTAATCCAGCACTTGCAAAAGAAGTTAAGGAGATTCTTGAATACCACAAAGCCATTCGTCACTTAAGGGGCGGTGAAGCAACAAAACGAAAATACGAAGATAAAACAGTTCATTAGTAAGATTCGATCCTGGTCCTCTCTGCCATACATCCATTTTTTAAGACATCTGTTTTAATACCATTTACAACTATTCGCACCTTTTTTCAAAAAAATAAATGAAATTCGATTTTTAGCATAATCTAATCAAAATAGTTTATCTTTACTTAGCTATATATGTTATTATATACTATTAGAGATATGAGGAATTTAACGGAAGTTATACATAGGGAGGATCGAACTCATGTTTGCTAGAGATATTGGAATTGATCTAGGTACTGCAAATGTTTTAATTCATGTAAAAGGTAAAGGCGTTGTATTAAATGAACCCTCTGTTGTTGCGATGGATCGCACATCTGGACGTGTTTTAGAGGTTGGTGAAGAAGCTCGTCGAATGGTTGGACGAACGCCAGGAAATATAGAAGCGATTCGACCATTAAAAGATGGTGTGATTGCGGATTTTGATGTTACTGAATCTATGCTAAAATATTTTATTAATAAAATTAATGTGCGCGGCATGTTCTCTAAACCACGTATGCTTATTTGTTGTCCAACGAACATTACCAAAGTAGAACAAAAAGCAATCAAAGAAGCTGCTGAAAAATCAGGCGGTAAAAAAATCTATTTAGAAGAAGAACCTAAAGTTGCAGCAATTGGCGCAGGTATGGATATCTTCCAACCGAGTGGAAATATGGTCGTTGATATTGGTGGAGGAACAACGGATGTTGCCGTTTTATCAATGGGTGATATCGTTACAGCACAGTCAATTAAAATGGCTGGTGACAAATTCGACATGGAAATTCTAAATTATGTGAAACGTCATTACAAGCTTCTCATTGGAGAACGGACAGCTGAAGATATAAAAGTTCATGTAGCTACAGTATTCCCGGATGGTCGCAACGAGTCCATAGATATTCGTGGGCGAGACATGGTCACAGGACTGCCAAGAACGATTACGATCGAATCAAAAGAAATTGAGCAAGCTTTACGTGAATCAGTAGCTGTTATTACGCAAGCTGCGAAAAATGTCTTAGAGAAAACACCACCAGAATTATCCGCAGATATTATCGATCGAGGTGTCATTCTAACCGGTGGAGGAGCTCTTATTCATGGAATTGATCAGCTTTTATCTGAAGAACTAAAAGTTCCCGTCTTTTTAGCGGAAGAACCAATGCACTGTGTTGCAAAAGGAACAGGCTTAATGTTGGAGAATATTGATAAAATTGAGAAAAAATCAATTGTTTAATTTTTACGTAATGAAGGATAATATTTTAGCCGTGGAATGGATCTGACATGGTTAAAATTTTTACGATTAAGAATAAGGGAAAACATTGCATTCATTTGAAAGTAAGCGAATGCAAGTTTTTTAAAAAAATTCTGCAGTTTTTAGTAGAAATTCATTAAAATTGACTTTTATTGTTGAATTTATGCTAATATAGAGGTAACATTTGTCTGAAATCAAAGGGGAGAGGTTCATTGTTACGAGGATTTTATACAGCGGCAAGCGGAATGATAACACAACAACGTCGCCAAGACACATTATCAAACAATATTGCTAATGCAGAAACGCCGGGTTTTAAACAGGATCAAGCTACAATCCGTGCATTTCCAGAGTTATTAATCAATCGAATGGGGAAAGAGACAATCCCAACGACTCGTCCTTTTTCTGTGCCAAATCAACAGCAAATCGGTTCGATTAATACCGGTGCATATGTCCAGGAAACAATTGCCGATCACCAGCAAGGCGGCCTACAAGAAACAGGCATGGCGACGGATATGGCATTAATTAATGCTGTATTGCCTGATGAATTAGGGAGCTTATTTTTCACCATACAGAATGCAGACGGGGATGTTCGGTACACAAGAAATGGTAACTTCACGGTAGATGGTGAAGGTTACTTAACAACTAATCAAGGCTACTATGTTTTGGATCAAGCAGGTGAGCCTATTTTCACGGATGGACAAGCCTTTTCTGTGACAAGTGAGGGTGTTATTGAGATAGATGGAGCTGTTATTCCATTAAATATTGCTTACGCTGAAAATGTTAATGATCTGATTAAAGATGATGAAGATTTATTTATGTTTACAGATGATGAAGCAGCCGTTGATGCTCGTGATATGGCGGATGTATCGTTTTCAGTTGAACAACGTTTTCTAGAAAGTTCAAATGTTGATCAGGTACAAACGATGACGGATATGATGCAAGCCTATCGCTTATTTGAAGCAAATCAAAAGGTTGTTCAAGCATATGATCAAAGTATGGATATGGCGGTTAATCAAATCGCACGATTAACGTAAGGGGCGATTAAGCATGAGTCGAATGAATGTACAAGCTGCCGTTACAATGGGTCAGCTTCAAAATAAACTAGATTTAATTGGACATAATGTTGCAAACCTGAATACAAGTGGATATAAATCACAGTCCGCCAATTTTTCATCACTTATGTATCAGAATATTGATAATTTTAGTGATGTTGAAGCGAATGCCACTGGACGCCAAACGCCACATGGCATTCGCTTAGGTTCGGGTGCACGAATGGGTCATACTAATATAAATTTGGCACTTGGATCATTAGATACAACCGATCGAGGATTAGATGTGGCGTTGCTAGAAGATAATCATCTATTACAAGTCCAAGTAACAGAAAATGGTTTTACTGAAACGCGTTATACTCGAGATGGCTCACTTTATTTGCAACCCTTACCAGATGGTCAGCATATGTTGTCCACAAGTGAAGGCCATCCCGTGATTGGACAAGCTGGTACACCAATTATTTTTGATGAAAATATTGACGATGTGAATATTAATGAAATGGGTCAAATCGTAACAAGCCGTAACGGAATAGAAGTTGTTGAAGATCAATTGGCTCTTGTAGAGGCAGTTCGACCACAATTTCTTGAACCGGCAGGTCAGAATTTGTTCCGTTTACCGGATCTAACGGATGCGGCTTATGTTGCAGAAGATATTGTTACTGAGGTTGCTCCATTTGAGAATTCAATCAAAAGTCATACACTTGAACAATCCAATGTGGATTTAACGGTACAAATGGCGGAATTACTTCAAACCCAACGCGCTTATCAATTTAATTCACGCACGATTACAATGCATGATCAAATGCGCGGGCTAGTTAATCAACTGCGCTAAGGAGCTTTACTAATGCAAAGAACGGATACTAGACAACAAGAAAAGCCGAAGCAAACGACTAATGATGAACAAACAAGTCGGCAAAAAAGAAAAAAACAACAGAGAACGAAAACACCTATCCGCCGAATTTTCCCTATCTGGCTTCGCCTGATTGTGGTCTTTTTGCTTGCAATACTTGCTCTTATTATTGGTATGATTGTTGGTTTCAGCGTGCTTGGAGATGGAGATCCCTTAGATGTCTTGACGCTTGATTTTTGGCGACATGTGCTGGATATCATTTCAGGAGTAGAATAATAGTAAAGCAGTTTAATCAGAAACTAGATTAATCTGCTTTTTTTACACTTTAATCAAGCAAGTGAGAAATGAATGTAAATGTACTCACCGTGTTGCAACATGAGGAATCCATTTAAGGTAAAGGCGAACGAATACAAGTTCTCTTAATCGGATTAAATAAACTGAATTTTCATGATTTTTCGAATACCTTCTTAAAACATTTTAATGAAAAAGGAGCACAAGTGAATATGTTAGATATTGAAGAAATCAAAGCAATCATTCCGCATCGTTACCCCTTTTTATTAGTTGATGAAATTGTTGAAATGGAAGCAGGAAAACGAGTTGTAGGAAAGAAAAATGTTACGATTAATGAGCCTTTTTTTCAAGGACATTTTCCTAACTATCCAGTTATGCCGGGTGTTCTTATTTTAGAAGCTCTTGCCCAAACAGGCGCTGTCTCCATGTTAAGTAAAAAAGAGAATGACGGAAAAATAGGTTTTCTTGCTGGGATCGATAAATGTCGTTTCAGGCGTCAAGTCAAACCCGGTGATACATTGAGGTTAGAAGTCGAGATCACAAGACTTAAGGGACCCATTGGCAAAGGAAAAGCGAAAGCAACAGTTGAAGGTGAAATGGCCTGCGAAGCTGAAATCATGTTTGCCATCCAATAAATATATTAGATGTAAAAAAACAGAGCTATCTGATCAAGGTAGCTCTGTTTTTTTGGGGGGAATTTTAGAAACATCTGTAGTTAAGCGGAGGTTTTTAAAAAAGGAATCATAGGGGATTAAGGCTATATAATTGTGTAATAAAGAAAAAGAGCCAAATCAGCTCTCCTATAGTACAATGTAGTTACCAACCAAACATTGAAAAGGAGAGAACTGAAATGACTCAATTAAATTTTACCCTAGATATGGACAAATTAACAGAGGAAATTTTATCGAGTAACTTAAATTCGGCAACTAAAGGACTGGCAGTCGCTGTATTTAATGCCTACATGGAGGCGGAGCGTGATGCCTATGTCCAAGCCGACTCACGAGAACGCCATGCGCTTCGCCAAGACATGCGGAATGGCTATTACGAAAGAGATTATAAACTACCTATCGGGCGAATCACGCTGAAAGTCCCTCGCACACGCTCTGGTGCCTTTTCAACAAAGTTATTCGAGAAGTATCAACGTATGGATCAATCGCTTGTTCTGACACGAGTGGAATCTGTCGTGAGTGGTGTATCGACCCGAAAGGTCACTAAAATTGTTGAGACCCTCTGTGGGGAAGGTGTCTCTCGTTCATTTGCTTCTAATATTCTCAAACGTCTAGATCCTGAGGTGGCATCGTTTAGAGAGCGCGCGCTTCATCATAAATACTATGCCTATGTCGATGCCATGTATATTAAAGTGCGAGAGAATCATCGTGTGGTATCTAAAGGTGTCTATATTGCGCAAGGGGTGACGTCAGAGAAGAGACGCGAGATTATTGGATTTATGGTTTCAGAAGAGGAAACAAAGGCAGCTTGGACAAGCTTCTTTCAGGACTTACGTGCGCGTGGTTTGAAGAAACCCAAGCTCATCATCTCTGATGCGCATTCTGGATTAAAAGCAGCGATTAAGGAAGACTTTTTAAACTGTCCATGGCAGCGTTGTACCCCCCATTTCTTACGCAATCTGACGGATGTGATGCCGAAGAAAAACAGTCAAGCTGAACGGACAGCCTTAAAACAAATCTTTTATGCCGATACCCTGGCCCATGCCAGAGAATTGAAGACAAACTTTATAAAGACAGTCGAGGGAAATCCGAAGTACACAGCGGTCATCGAGAAGTTAGAAGCCGGTTTTGATGATGCCCTACAATTCATCCAAGAACCCACGGGCTATCATGTCTCTCTAAGGACGACAAACAGTTTAGAGCGAGTCAATAGAGAAATCCGGCGTAGGGAAAGAGTCATTGGGATTTTTCCGAATATAGATTCAGCTGTCCGACTTATCGGTGCCGTTTTGATGGATATCCACGAAGGATTTCAAAAGACGAAGCGAAAATTTTTAAGAGACTATGCCCCGGGGGAGAATTAAATGCAACGCTTTTCCTGACCTCGCCATGGCGAGGTCAGGAAAAGCTATCCCCCTCTCAAGTAACTACAGAGATAGCTATAGGTTATTACACAAGATTTTGGACTTGACACATAGGGGATTAACTTGACTGTATTTCGTCAAAGTTGATTGTATTTTCGCTCACTTGACTGTATTTCGTCAAAGTTGATTGCATTTTCGCTGACTTGATTGTATTTCGGAAAAGTTGATTGTATTTTCGTTAACTTGATTGTATTTCCGCAAACTTAATTGCAAATCGCCGAAGGTGCTTGTGATTTCGCAAACTTAATTGCAAATCATAAAACTTGCTTAAAAATCATCGAATTAAAAAAAGAGTTGGTCCTGGAATCTAAAAGAAAACCTCAAAACGCGAGCACGAATTATAAAACAAACCTAGATGCTCAAAGATTGTTGCGTAATTTTATCAGGCAAGTTCTGAACAAGCATCTTAAAAATGACTGTTAAACCATGACCAAGCCTTGAACGAAACAAAATTCAGCCTTCCAATAAAATCAACAAGCAATAAAAAACTATAAACGAGATGATTAGAATTAAGTAAGCCGGGCAAGCTATGAATGTAAAATATAAGAAAAGAGGTGACTAGATGTTTGCAAAAGTGATTATTTCTCTTATGATGATTGGGCTATTATTAGGTTGTAATCAAGACCAAGATACACCGCCTGAAGATGATCAACCTATTGAAGAGAATATCGAAGAAGATATGGATGATATGGGTGATGAAGCTGAGGATATGTTTGAGGAAGATGACGAGAACCGTGACGAAATGAACCAGGACGAAACGGATCCAAACATGGATGATACAGAAGAACCTACGGACCCAGAAAGAGAAGACGAAGAGTAATTAGCAGTTACATGTGATAAATAAACACACGCTCCCGAGTGATTCATCGATTAAGCACAACATGGCTATTCGAAGATGAACTCGGGCGTGCATTAATTGAAGAAATAACCAATTACCTATTAGTTTTAAATATTAAATAAATATGACTTATTTAGTGATGATAACTCCAATCATTTGGCACTCCATTTGCAGCCTCTTTGTGATAATAAAATAAAAAATTAGGAATTAATGATATAAAAACCTCATCATGAATCATACAAATATTCCACAAATTTTATAGTTATTTATGGTATACTGTCTATATTGTTTTGTATGAAATATTTTATCTGTAAATTTAATGAGTAAATATTTTAAAATGGAAATTTTTGAAAAGTGGTCATGTGTAACGCAACTAAAGTAGAAAACGTCTAATGAAGTAAAGAAATATGATCCTTATAAGTTAAGCGTGTTTAGAAAACAAAAGTTAAAGTAGGGGAAACAATGAATATAACAAATTTAATTATTGCTTTTTTCATTACATTAATTTCAACTTTAATATTAGTTATTCCTGTTAAAAAGTTAGCATTCAAGTTTGGTTTTGTTGATCGACCATCTAAACGAAAAATACATAAGCATGTTACACCAAGACTTGGGGGATTAGCCATTTTCTTTGGTGTGGCACTTGGTCTTTTGTATTTAAGACCGAGTCATCCTGAAATGCCAGCCGTTATTATAGGTGGAATTGTCATGACAATAGTGGGCATCATCGATGATAAATATCAGATTCGACCGCTTGCTAAATTAACTGGGCAGTTGGCTGCCGCAACCATTGTCATTTCAGGTGGTGTTATTATTGAAAAAATTACACTACCATTGATTGGGATGATTCACTTTAATCAATTAGTCGCTGTACTTATCACTGTCCTGTGGATTGTTGGGATAACAAATGCGATCAATTTAATTGATGGTTTGGACGGACTAGCTTCAGGTGTAACAACAATAGGATTGATCAGCATTTTAATCATGGCTATTATGGATGCTAATGTTGTTGTTATTTATTTGGCAACCCTTTTAATTGCTGGTAATCTCGGATTTCTCTACCATAACTTTCATCCTGCCAAGATTTATATGGGAGATACAGGCTCGATGTTTCTCGGTTATTCGATAGCGGTTATTTCGACGCTTGGGTTGTTTAAAAATGTAACAATATTTAGTTTTATTGTTCCAATTATTATCTTGGCTATACCTATTTTTGATACATTATTTGCGATTGTGCGCCGAACACTTGACGGGGAGAGCATTTTGTTACCTGATAAGAAACATATCCATTATCGATTGCTTGAAGCGGGCTTTAGTCACCGAGCAACGGTTTTAATGATCTATGGGTTTTCTGCATTATTCGGCTTAATTGCGATTCTCTTTTCAAAGGCTTCCTTAGTAGTTACCTTAGTACTTTCTTTGGCATTACTCTTGTTGCTACAAGCATTTGCTGAGATAGTTGGTGTCATTGGTAATGGCAAGATGCCATTGATAAGCATGGTACACCGTACGTATAAAAGGAAAAGAGTAGATTACAAAAGCAATCAATGAAAAGAGCTCGAACTGCTAATTACGGTCAGATAGAGTTACTATACATTGTGAGGGGTTTGTGTGAAGACACAAATCTCTTTGCATGTTATTAATGTTTAACAATTCTAATACGATTATTAAATTTAAATAGTTATGGCGATGTTAAGATACTAACAGTTCATATAATCGAAGTGTTGAATTTAGCAAATGCTCTACTTAATGATATAATAAACAATGGCTATAAAGGTGCCAAGTTTTTTTGTGGAGAACATCGTTAAACAATACCAATCTGTTTTTGAAGATGTGATACAATAGAGAATTAGGAGGATATCTAATTTGACGAACAGAAAAAAAGTCGTGCATTTAACGACGGTTCACCACCCTTTTGATACGCGGATTTACCATAAAGAATGTTTTTCTTTACATAAAGCGGGTTATGATGTTAGTTTGATTGCCCCACTAGAAAACAAACCGCGTGGTGCGAAAGTTATGACAGATGATGGCATCAAATTGATTGCAACAACTAAACGGAAAAACCGTTTGGTACGGATGCTTCTGTCGACTTGGGAAACCTATCGATTAGCCAAAAGAGAACAAGCAAATTATTATCATTTTCATGATCCAGAGTTACTTTGGGTTGGATGGCTATTAAAGAAAAAAACAAACAACGTTATTTATGACGTTCATGAGGATTATCTTACAAGTATTTCCCAAAAAGAATATTTCGCCAAGCCAATTAAAAAAATAGTGGCTTTGCTTTATGATAAAATGGAAGCTTTTTTGATCAAAAAGATGGATATTTGTTTAGCAGAGAAATATTATCAAGAACGTTATCCAACTGGTCAACCGATTTTAAATTATCCTGTTTTAAATGAACAGCTATTAAATGCTCAACGTGATGATCAAGAGCCAGCAGATGCTGTGATCTATACTGGAAATGTAACAGAAGTGAGGGGCTCTTACTTACATGCTATTCTACCCAACTTGCCCTCAAAGCTAGATATCTATTTTTATGGGAAGTGTCAGCAATTCATCGCTGATAAAATGAAGCAGCTAGCTGGTGAATCAAAGGACAAGCTCCACTTTACCGGCATTGATCATTTTGTCGAACGACAAGAGATTGATAAAGGCTATTTAAAGCAAAATTGGTTAGCTGGGATGGCCATTTTTCCTCCAACAGATCATTATAAGCGAAAAGAGCTAACGAAGTTCTTTGAATATATGACAGCAGGAATCCCTGTTGTTTGTTCAAACTTTCCTACATGGCAAGCGTTTATTGATCAACATGAATGTGGCCTAACCGTTGATCCAGATCATCCAGAACAGTGGGAAGAAGCTCTAGTATATTTACGGAGCCATCCAGAAGAACGAAAACAAATGATCCAAAATGGTAGACAAGCTGTTCGAAACGAATTAAATTGGCAAGTTGAAGAAAAAAGGCTCCTAACCTGGTATCAAGAGATCCATAATCATTTATAAGTAAAGCTTGAAATAGGGCATGACTTCAATTAAGGCGGGATATGATGAGCAAAGATAAGGCTGAGCTTAATAGCGCTGATTTTGACCAAATAAAAAACGAAAAAATAATGATGAACAAAGATAAAACAAAACCAATGGTATCGATTATTACACCAACTTATAATGCAGAGTCTTTTATTGTCGATACGATTGAATCTGTTCTTTCACAAAGCTATTCCGATTGGGAAATGATTGTAATAGATGATCACTCAACGGACCATACTGTTGAGGTGGTCAAAAAAATAAGCAAACAAGACCCACGAATTCGCTTAATCGAACGAACTAAAAATGAAGGACCTGCTCGGACACGAAATGCTGGCTTAAGAGAAGCGATGGGACGCTATATCGCTTTTTTGGATAGTGATGATCAATGGCTGCCTGAAAAATTAGCAACCCAGGTTGCGTTTATGGAATCAACGGGTGCATCATTCAGTTATACATCCTACAATCGGGTACAAATCTATTCAGATGGCCGAAAAGAAATAAAACCAGTTATCGTACCAGAAGCGGTGACCTATAAACAATTATTGAAGAAAAATGTGATCGGGTGTTTGACCGTCATGATCGATCAAAAACAAACTGGGCCGATTCAAATGGTTGATATGCGCTCACGACAAGATTACGCCTTATGGCTTGAATTGACTCGACGTGGCTTTAAAGCAGTCGGTCTATCAGAGACTCTAGCCAATTACCGTGTGAGGGTAGGTTCTTTATCGAGTAATAAGCTAAAGATGGCCAAGCAAAATTGGCGCGTCTATCGTGATGTTGAAAAACTTAGCCTGCCGGTTGCGATTTGGTATTTTATCCATTATGCGTTTCTAAAATCAATGGAATATGTCAATTATATAAAGTGAAGGTATTTAACACGATCATAGGATAAGGCTTTATGGATGATAGAATAAGCCAAGCTAGGCTTTCACCATAAAGACCAGGAGAAAACCCGAGTTTTTCCAATTTAATAAGCGGAGTGAAAAGTATGCGCAATTATATAAAAGAAATGATAAAAAGAAAAGATTTATTGGTCTATCTAGTGATGTCAGGATTAAAGGCAGATAATCGAGATAGTTATTTAGGTTATTTTTGGTGGTTGTTAGATCCGCTATTAAATATCGCAATTTATTACTTTTTAAGAGTTGTCGTATTAAGGGGCGGTGGTCCAGATTTCCCAGTCTTCTTAGCGATTGGACTGGTTGGATGGAAATGGATGAGTGCAACAATCAATGGTTCTTCACGTGCGATTACTCGCTACTCATCGATCATTAATCAAGTTTACTTACCAAAAGCTATTTTCCCTTTTGCGCTGACTTTTACGCAAATGTTTAATTTTGTTTTTGGTTTGGTTGTTGTCGGTCTTTTCTTAATTATTTTCGGTGTAATGCCCGGCTGGCAGATCATCTTTTTACCATTAGTTATTTTAGTACAGTTATTATTTTTATTGGCTATAAGTCTTGGAGTTGGCTATATCTCAGTGTTTATTCGTGATATAGACAATTTGACCAAGCATGTTGTTCGATTGTTCTTCTATGCTTCACCTATTATTTGGGAAGGTGGACTGTTACCTGACAGCCTTTCTTTTATTGTTGATGCTAATCCGATCGCGATTATATTAGATAGCTATCGTGATGTGCTAATGTATGCTCAGGTACCTAACTTTTTCAAGTTAGGAATTGTTTCCCTAGGATCAGTAATTGTTTTCTTTTTAATGATCAGACATTATAGTAAAAACGAACATAAAATTATCAAAGCATTATGATCAATTAATTTAAAAATGAGGTAAGAAAATGAGTTCAGCTAAAGACGTTATTATTGAGGCAGAGAATCTCAGTGTTGTTTTTAAATCGAAGCAAGATCCCGATGATTATAAATCCCATGTGATTGACTTCTTTAGGGGTGAAAAGCAGAAACAAACTAAAAAAGATAAATTTTTTTGGCCGCTTAAAGATATTAACTTTAAAGGATATAAAGGTGAAATTCTTGGGATTGTAGGTGCCAATGGCTCAGGAAAAACAACGATATGCAAGGTCCTAACAGGAATATTAGCACCAGATCAAGGACAGTTAACGGTAGATGGGAAAGTGTCAGCATTGTTTTCCTACGGCATTGGCAGAAATAAGAATCTGAGTGGACGAGAAAATGTTTATCTAAATGGTTTAATGCTAGGTATTTCAAAGGGGAAAATCGATCAGTTTATCAATGAAATCCACGAATTTTCCGGATTAGGTGATTTTTTTGATCAACCGATGAAAAAATATTCAAGTGGGATGCGAGCACGATTAGGCTTTAGTGTCGCTTCACACTTAGAGCCAGAAATTTTAATACTTGATGAGGCTTTAAATACTGGTGACCGTGCTTTTAGTGCTAAGGCAGCTGGAAAAATGCAGGAGCTCGTAAAAAAAGCTAAGATGGTTATTGTTGTGACACATAGTCATCGTTTTGCCCGTGAGAATTGTGATCGGGTCATCTGGTTAGATCAAGGTCAAGTTCGTGCAGTTGGCGATCCTGAAACAGTTATTAACCAATATGAGCAGACTGTCCCAATAGCACAACGAAAAGTTAGAAAGAAACTTCAACTACAAAATATAGATACGATAAAGAAAGAAAATATTGCCGTTAAAGCTAATGATGTTGGGATTAAATTCAACTTAGGTCGTGATAATCATTGGGCCTTGAAAAATCTTTCTTTTCAAATCAATGAAGGAGAAGTAGTCGGGATTATTGGTCGAAATGGTGCGGGTAAAAGTACGCTCTGTAAAGTAATGACAAAGATTTTAAAACCCGATGAAGGGGAGATAGAGATCAATGGTGAAACAACAGCTTTATTAAGCTATGGAGCGGGTTTTAATCGTCAATTATCAGGACGTGATAATGTCTATTTAAATGGTATGTTACTCGGGATTCCTAAAGGAATTGTTGAATACAATATGAATAATATTGCTGAGTTTTCGGGATTAAAAAAAGTTATGGATAAATCGATAAAAAATTATTCAAGTGGGATGCGGGCAAGATTGGGCTTCAGTATTGCTGCTATGTTACGACCAGATATATTTATTATTGATGAGGCATTATCAACCGGAGATATGGCTTTTAAGCAAAAAGCGAGCGAAAAAATCCAAGAAATGATGGAACAAGCGAAAGCAGTCATTATTGTCTCACATAGTATGAAATTTGTTAGTACGGTATGTACACGAGCTATTTGGATTGACCAAGGTCAAATGATGATGGATGGTAAAGCCGAAGACGTTGTTAAACAATATCTAGAGAAAGCTAAAGAAGATCGAGCTAAAAAAAGACAGGTGAAATAAATAATGGGTTCCCTTAAAAAAAAAATATTCAGTTTTGGTGATTGGCTAATCTTTAGTTTATTTAAAACAGAGCAAATTGAGCGAATGTATAATTTATTAACAGACAAGCAAAAGAAACGCTTGAAAAAAATCATGCCATCTGGTAATAAAATGAAGCAGGTTGAACTAATTAAATATCATATAAATGAATTAGGTTTTGTTGAACGTGGACTAACTGAATTAGAGGATCTGCTAAGTAACGAGGACGAATATTTACGTTATCTTGCTGGTTGGCAGTTAGCAGTTTGGCACGCCAATCAAGACCCATTAGAACATGCCAAACAATGTATAAATCAATTAGCGACATTAACATTTGATAACAATGACCAGGTGTTGAAGCGGAGAAAATCGATTTTAGAAGCTGAATCTTATCATAGGCTAGGGGATCTTAATAAAGCAAAAGAAATTATATCACTAGCGTTGAAAAATGATTCACATAGAGATTTGTTATTAGCGCAAGCCAATTTAGCAGAAAGCTTAGATGATAAAATTGAATTGATTAATCAAATTATGGATAAGTATCAGAACCTTAGAATAGCGATTGATCAAGATAACAATAAATCAATCTATGATCAACTGACGGTTGACCCTAAATTGATTGAGCAAAATAAAATAAATCACGACCAGCATAAAGTGACTATTATTATTCCCGCCTACAATGCTGAAAGTATAATCGAAACAGCAATTTACTCAATACTGAAACAAACATGGCGTAATATCGAAGTTATTGTAGCTGATGATTGTAGTACAGATCAAACGCAAGCAGTCGTTAAAGAAATAGCTAAAACGGACCAGCGAGTTAAAATTGTTCAAACCAAGCAAAATAGTGGAGCTTACATTGCCCGAAACACAGCGTTAAAAGAGGCGACCGGAGAGTTTATCACAATTAATGATGCGGATGACTGGTCACATCCAGAAAAAATAGAAATTCAAGCCCGACATTTATTAGAAAACCCAAAAGTAATCGGTAATATGTCCCAACAAGTAAGGGCAACAAACGACCTGGATTTCTACAGAAGAGGACAACCAGGGATGTATATTTTCCAAAACATGTCATCTTTAATGTTCCGTCGCGAGCCTGTTATGGAGAAAATAGGTTATTGGGATAGTGTTCGTTTTGCTGCTGATTCTGAGTATATAAAAAGGATTAAAGTTATTTTTGGCAATAAATCGATTAAATACCTTGAAACAGCACCATTGTCATTTCAACGTCAGACAAGCCATTCATTAACAGGGAATTCAGCTTTTGGCTATCCGGGCTATTTTTTTGGTGCTAGAAAAGAGTATCGTGAAGCACAAGAAGATTATCACGAACGATTTCCTGATCAATTATATTACCCATTTCCACAGAATAAACGGCCATTTCCGATTCCAGAACCTATGTGGCCGAGTAAAGCAGTTAAAGATGAAGATGGTTATCGACATTTTGATCTGCTGATTGCATCTGATTTTAGCGATAAAGGTGATACAAATAAAACCATTCTTAAAGAGATTGAAGTTAGAACCAAGCAAGGATTAAAAATAGGTTTGAACCAACTCTATCGTTATGATTTAAAGCCGGAGAAGTTAATTAATTCAGAAGTACGTGACTTAATCGATGGTGACCAGATTCAAGTTGTTTGTTATGGAGAAAAGCTAACCTGTGATTATTTAATCGTGATTAATCCAGCGGTCTTACAAGATCGTCAAAATTATCTACCGACAATCAAAGCGAAAAAGATTAACGTCATTATTAATCAACTTCCAACTATCAAACACGCTAAAAGTGAAAAGCAAATATATGACTTTAATACGGCTAATGTCAACCTAAAAGGCTATTTTAATAAAACAGGGAAATGGTATCCAAACAATGCTGAAATTTGCAAAGCATTACACGACGATTACTATGATGAATTAACAGAGTTTGAGTTAGTTAAAGAAGAATGGCAAAGTGTAACAAATGGCGATCTTTAATAGAATATGAAAGATTCGTTTTCAGTTGTTTAAGTTAAGAATATTTTGGAGATGAAAGGGAGAAAACCATGCCAAAAAAAGCTATTGATGACACTAATCAATCAAATATAGAAGCTAAACTTAATGAGAATTCAACCTTATCATCATCCGCAGAAAAAAACACTGAGAATCGTGTAAGAAAAACAAGAAAAGGCCGCTTCTTTAACAAATTATTAGCTTTATTTCGAGTGAGACATAGTATTAAGCTCATATTCAAACCTAAGAAAAAACAAGTTGAAGATAAAAATCAGCAATTTCAAGAGGTTCTTAAAAATCAATTATTCAATCATTTTGATAAAGCTACCGATGCCAAAATAGTCGAAGAGGATCAAAGAGCAATTATTAAAATGATATACAAAAAAGGTGATTTATCTACGTATATTGATTCTATTAGTCAATTCAGAAATACTAGTGAACGTATAATGTTTGATCTACTAAAGTATAGTAATCAAATGATAAATAAAAATGACAATCAAGAAATAATCAAACAACATTTGACGCAAATTGTTGAAGCAAGCTATATGAATCCAATCCCTGAATTTATTGTCAGGCATGCGAAAAATAAGAACATCGAACTTACGATGTTTGATTCGTTTAGTAATCAATTAACAATTAAAGAACGAAAAAATCAGCTATGGACAGACTCACCTGATCAACTACTTGATAATAAAGAACTAGGTTATCAATTTGTAGATCGATTGGGTATTAAATATCCAAAACAAAGTGAAATTGTTTATACATATCAGACAATCCCTAAGACTGAAGGAATAGTCATTAAACCAGTAAATGGTGCTGGTTCAAGAGGGGTTTATTTAGTTTATAGTTCCACAAAGATTTTTGATCTGAAAAGGCAAGAAGAACTAACAAGTTGGGATAATTTATCTGAACGTATGGAAAGGGATTTGGATTCTAATTTCGTTGAGGCAGATGAATGGATAACGGAAAATTTACTATTAATGGATAAAGTCAATGATCTTCCAGCGAAAGATTTTAAATTTTACTGCTTTTATGGAGAAGTTGCCTTAATTCTAGAAATTGAACGATATCCTCATTTAAGATACTGTTGGTGGGATCGTTCAGGCAATCAGATATCGACTGGAAAGTATGATTATCAGCTATTTAATGGCGAAGGCGTGCATGCACAAGATATTGAGGTAGTGGAGAAAATAAGTCGAGAAATACCTACTGCCTTTATGCGAATTGATTTTTTAAAGGCCGAAGATAGTTTTTATTTTGGTGAATTTACACCGAAGCCAGGAAATTTTGATCATTTTGATCGAAATATTGATGAATGGTTAGGAAGATTATTCCTTCAAGCAGAAACTCAATTGAACCAAGATTTAATTAATGGAAAGACATTCACTGTATATCAGAAGATAGTTAATGATCAATCGAAGTCAGTCAATTGATTTTTCGTTAGATTAAGACTAAAGCAACTTGTACCATAATTTATGATGGAGGATTTATCTATTATGTCACCTAACAATCCTGAATGGTTAACTGAATATCCACCTGAAATATTCTTTGGCATTAAAGGACCAAGAATAGATGCATATGCTGTTGCATTGGAAGGATGGAGAAGAGGGTTAAAACTTAAATGGTATACAAAAGATGCCGCTGCCTTTAAAGAAATGAAAACGTGGTTTGTTGATCAACCCGGCCAACTATTTTCTTTAACTGACCAAAGTAAAGAACACTTTTTCTTCCGGACTCGAGGAGATCTGGTTTCTAATAAAGCAGTTGACATCGGTGCAGATAAAAGTAAAACAAAAACTTATCTAGAAAAAGAAAATGTTGCTACACCTAAAGGGAAAAAATTCGACAGCCACGTTTCAGACCAAGAGATCATTGATTATGCTAAAAAATTAGGATTCCCATTAGTTATTAAACCGACAGATGATAGTTTTGGTAGGGGGATTACTGCAAATATAAAAGATTCAACTCATTTTATTGAGGCCTTAAATCATACACGCTATCAGCAAGATTATAAAAACATCATTGTTGAGGAACATATCGAAGGTGATGATTACCGACTCTATGTGGTAGGTAATCAGGTGGTAGGAGCTATCCATAGAACCCCCCCTTATGTTGAAGGGGATGGACAATCAACAATCAGTCAATTAATTAAACAAAAAAATAAGCTTAGACAGAAAAACCCCAGATTAGCAAGTTGTCTAATCAAAATAGATCAAGAGTTGATTGCTTTTTTGAAAAAACAAAATCGCTCATTGAAAACGAAACCGAAAAAAGGCGAGCAAGTCCTATTAAGCTATAAAAATAATATCTCAATCGGTGGAGATGCAAAAGATAAACTAGATCAATTAACTGACCAAGTCAAATCAATTGCGATCGAGGCTGTTAAAGCTATTCCTGAATTAAATCATTGTGGTGTCGATATGATTATTGACCAAGAACAAAATCGAGCTGTCGTGATTGAAGTAAATGCAACAGCACATATCGGATCGTTACTTTTCCCTGGTCAAGGGAAAGCTAGAGATATTCCCAAAGCGATTGTTGATTATTATTTTCCAGAATCAATCGAAGCAGACCGTCACAATGTACCTATTTATTTTTCTTTTAAAGAAGAAATAAGGGTATTAAATAATGCTTCATTGCAAAGCGTAACGATAACCGAACCGCCATTAGGAAAATTGATTAAGACAAACTATCGCTTGAAGGGAAAAGTAAGCTCAAGACGATATCAAGAAAGTATAAAAAAACAAGTTTTATCTCAAATTGATTTGAATGGTTTTATTGTGAATAAATCACGTCAAGAAATAGAAATTGTTGTCGCTACAAATAATCGTCAATCTTTAGCTGAGTTTGAGTCATTTCTTGAAAACTTAAGTGATAAAGTGAACGTCCAAAAGTTAGCAAAGGTTGATGATCATCAACCTGTTAAATTAGGTTTCTCTATTATCGGTAAAGATAATTTAGTCAAAAAATTTAAAAGAAAAAGTTATCAATATCGTATATTACGTTGGATCTTAAAAGGATTTGAAATATTAAATACTATTTTTCAATTAATTATTTTAAGAATAAACAAACGAAAGAATAAGACCAAATGATTTCATGGTTGGTATGAAATGCTATCACCTGTCAGTTAACGCAAATCAGGTGATTTGGAGGAAGGTTTATGTTGAGTCACAAGTATAAATGGTTGCCACACTTAATCGACACGATCCCTAGGGAAGCATCTAAAAATAATATAAGTATGTATACTATTGCTTTAGAAGCTTGGCGAAGGGGAATTACTGTTGATTTTTATCAGAAAATTGAAGATGGCAACACATTACTGCGTTATAAATTAAAGCATGGTGAAAAGGAACATTTTTTTAGTGGATCAATGGGAGATTTGATTACACAAGAAGCAGTTGAAATCTGTACTAATAAAGATTTAACATACCAAAAATTGCAAGACAAGAATATTCCTGTACCAGCCGGGAAACGATTTTATCCATCTGATTCAGATCAAGACATCATTAACTATGCCAAGAAATTAAATTACCCATTAGTTCTTAAACCGACAGATGGAAGTGCCGGCAAAGGTGTTTTTGCTAACATTCAAAATAAAACAGAACTAATCAGTGCGATAAACAATGTCAGAAATAAATTAAACTATCGAAAAGTTATTTTACAACAACATGTTAAAGGAAATGAAATTAGAATTTATGTTTTTAAAGACAAGGTAATCAGTGCAACTAATCGTATTCCTGCTAATGTCATGGGTGATGGAAAGCAAAGTATTAGAGAACTGATCAAGGAAAAAAATCAAATACGTAAATCAGTTCCCCATCTTTATTATAGACCCATCAAATTAGATGCAGAAATATACTCGATCTTAAAAAAATTGAACTATAATTTAGACACAGTCCCTCCTACAGGGAAGCGAATTTTTTTAAGAGAAATTAGCAATATTTCAACAGGTGGTGATCCGGTTGATTATACAGACAAACTCACTGATAGACAGAAAGAGATCGCTATAAATGCAACTCAAGCGATCCCTGGTTTACTTCATTGTGGATTAGATATGATTATTGATGAGGGAACGAACAGTGGTGTGATCATTGAACTAAATACGCGACCGGGTTTAGGCTCCCACTTGTTTCCAATCGAAGGAATAGGGGTAGATATACCCAAACTAATCATTGATTATTATTTTCCCGAAACAAAAGAAAATACTCAACATAATGACCATGCTTACTTTGATTTTGAATCCGCGGTTGCAGCATTGCGATATGGGTCAATTAGCGAAGTAGAGATTAAACCTAGACCAAAACAGAGGCTGATCGGAAGACGCATTTTAATTAAACTAAAATTGCCTAGCCGAAATATAGCCAAAAAAATTAAACAATTAACATTGGAATATGATATGAACGGTTTTCTTGAGATCAAATCATACAAACAATTGGAATTAGTAATTGCTTCCGACGATGAAACCAAGCTAACTGATTTTGTAACAGCTATCGAAAAAACATTCGCTAGCCAGATTAAAAATATAGATCAGGAAACATATACAAAACCAATTAGAATCGGGTTCGAAGTAAAAGGAAGTTTAGCGTTTAAAACAGATCAAATGATTGCACTAGAAATAAACCAGATTGATTATGAAGTGAATCTAACCAAAAACCAGCTTGTTAAATATAAAAAGCAGTTAGTTAGTATTAAAAATAAAATTATAAAAATTTTAAAATGGCCTTTTCGGTGGATGTTTAGTTGAGTTGATTTTTAATTAATCTTAATAACGATTTTATTGCATCAATGTCTAAAAGATAAAATGGATTAGAGAGAAAGCCGAAATCAATAATGAGGTATACTGTTTTCACTATATCTTTGTCAATCATTGTGGTAATATAAGTATGACTATATTTAAAGGTAGAGGAGTTTTCAAATGCAAAAAGTTATGCAAAACTTATATGATATAATTGTAAATGATAACGATACTTTTTCAGAGTTTGAATTTAATAAAAGAAAATATTATAAAAATGATGATGGGGAGCTCATTGTATATCTTTCGATTGATAACGGTTATACACGCTCCTATGTAGTAATGGGGAAGGGTAAAGACTTTAAAACAGCAGTTACTCATGCTATTGCTGAATACAGAGAAAAGCTAAATATCAACTTCAAACCGATTTCAGTCAAACTAGATATTGTGACAGAAGTTTTGCCGGTTTTGAAAAGTAAGAAAAAGAGTCGAATTAATATTAGAAAAGATGAAATTAAATATCGCCGTGGGGAAGATGGTTTATTATTATTTAAAGATTTCTCTGCTGCATTTTTACCAGAAGAAGTCGAAGCGTATCAAATGATTCGAAAAAGCCTGATTCAACCGAGTAATATTTTTAATGCATTTGAAAAACACTTCTTATTAGACCAACAAAATATAGTGAAGAAATTGCTTACGTCTCAATTTATGAATTTGTACAAGTTTAGAACAGATTCATGGTATATTGATGAAAAAGATTATTTACCACTCTTTAGAGGGCATAGAACTTATAACAAACTTACTCGAAAGAATTTATGGAGTGCGATTAAACTAACGAGAAATAATTACTTTAAGCAAGCTGTTAATTCAAAAGGAAAATTTGCTTATATTTATAATCCAGAGGATAATACTGTTCCGAGTAAGTATAATATTTTAAGACATGCTGGGACAACATACTCCATGCTTGAAACATATGAATTAATGCCAAATGATGGCTTAATGAGAGCAATAGAAAGAGCGATTAGGTATCTTCTGACTAAAGTAGAAGAAACGGAGATTAATGGTAAGAAGGCCCAAGTCGTTATTGAGAAAGATGCAGCTAAATTAGGTGGAAATGGCCTTGCAGTTGTAGCTCTAGCAAAATATACGCAAATTACAGGTGATAAACAGTACTTACCATTGATGCAAAGTATGGCAACTTGGATGGGTGAACTCCAAGATGAAACAGGTAAATTTGCGATTCATAAGCAAATATTCTCAACAGGTGAAGACTCTGGTTTTGTCTCACACTACTATCCTGGTGAGGCTATCTTGGCGCTATGTAGACTTTATCAAATCGATAAAAATGAAAAGTGGTTGGATCTAGCGGAGAATGAGGCCAATTACCTGATTAACGAAAGAGATGTCGAAGCAGATTTAGATACGATTGCACATGATCACTGGCTTCTTTATGGACTAAATGATCTTTATCGCGAAAGACCAAAGGAAATGTACCTAAAACATTCATTCTTTATTGCCGAGGCAATCCTTAAAATTCAGCGTTTAGACCCGAAAAAGTTCAATAAAGAATGGATGGGATCATTTGATTCTCATTCAAAAGCACCGTCAACACCTACTGCTTGCAGAAGTGAAGGTCTAGGAGCTGCTTTTAGATTGGCATATGACCATAATTATCTAGAAAAAGCTGAACAATACAAGAAAGCCATGAAAGAAGCAATCAAGTTTCAATTGCAAATGCATCTTAAGCCTGAATCGGTCATGTATTATGATAATAAACGATTCTGCTTAGGTGCTGTTCACTCAAGTTTGACAAGTTACCAACTTAGAAATGATTTTACACAACACAATATTTCAAGTTTTATTTCGTATTACAATATTCTGAAGTATTATTAAATTGTTGGTAAAAGGAGATTCTAAACCCATATATTAATTGATATATGGGTTTATTTTCATATATGGGTTATTATATTCACGTTATTTGTTCAAGTTAGCTTATATCATTAATGAGATAGTAAAATTTAAATTAATGTAGGAGAAATTCACATGGAAAACGACGATAAAAAACTTTTATCACATTTAACTGAAGAAGTGGTAGCTGGTGTAAAAGGAATAAAATTAGAATCTTATTTAGTAGCGTTAGAAGGATGGAGAAGAGGATTAACTTTAAAGTGGCATAGAGGAGAGCGCTATTTTTCGTTAATTTCTGATGATAAGAGTCACGACTTTTGTCTTTCCAGAGGAGACTTGGTTACAGAGGATGCGGTTATAATCTGTAACAAAAAAGATGAGACTAAAAACTTATTAAAAAAGTAGGGATCACTACACCTGAAGGAAAATCATTTTATATTGATAATCAAGAAGGGATAATTGATTATGTTGATAAGATAGGATATCCAGTAGTAATAAAACCAGTTAACGGTAAAATGGGCAGAGCTGTATATGCTAATATTAAAGATAAAGAACAATTGATGACTGCAATAAGTGAAGCCCGGTTAGCATATGATTATCACGAGTATTTAGTCGAGAAATATCACGCTGGTAAGGAGTATCGAATCTATGTTGTTGATAATAAAGTAGTAGCCGTAACACATAGGATGCCTGCTAATATTACTGGCGATGGTCAGAGCTCAGTAAAAGAATTAATAAACAAGAAAAATAGTGAACGAAGAAAAAATCCATATCTTAGAAGAAAATTAATAAAGATAGATTCTGAAGTCCAAAACTCTCTAAAAAAACTTGGTTATAATCAGAATAGTATTCTTAAAAAAGAAGAAAGAGTCTTTTTACG
The DNA here is from genome assembly GCF_052055485.1 of Amphibacillus sp. Q70. Lineage (GTDB taxonomy): Bacteria > Bacillota > Bacilli > Bacillales > Amphibacillaceae > Amphibacillus. The sequence continues at coordinate 1,887,160 of NZ_CP197171.1, forward strand.
TGATAAAAGTAACCTTTCTAGTGGTGGAGATCCGATAGAAGCAATGGCTGAATTATCAAAAGAAGTAAAACAAATAGCTGTAGACTCTTTAAAAGCTATTCCCTCTTTACCACATGCTGGGATTGATATTATTGTAGATCCAGATTCGAACAAAAATGGTGTTGTTCTTGAAATTAATTCGACTGCAGAAATTTCCTTTCATTGTTTTCCTGTACAGGGTGAAGCAATAGATGTACCAAAAGCAATAATAGACTATTATTTTCCTGAATCAATTGATAAGAAAAAAGCTAATTTTTATTACGACTATAATAGACTATTAGAACCTTTAAAGACAGGAGTTGCAGAAGAAGTAAAAGTATCAAAACCATTAATCGGTAATTTATATACAAGAAAATATATTGTAACTGGGAAAGTAAATAAAGTTGGATATATGAATTGGATAAAAAATAAAGCATTACAAATTAATTTATCAGGATATGCGAAAAAAATAAAAAAAGATAAAGTAGAAGTATTTTTGGTCGGATCGAATAAAGTGGAAGTAGAAGAATTTGAAAGTTTATGTTGGAAAGGATCAAAAAGATCTATAGTTAAAAATGTGGAATCCAAGCAAATTGAAACAGGATTAGATAAACTAATCAAATTTGGTTTTGAAGTGATTATATAATAAAAGAACTTGATTTACTAGATAGAGGCATAAACGTAATAACATACTTAAAAACATTTAACATAAAGAATCTCAAGAAATTCCTTGAGATTCTTTAATTCTTAATGGATAAATTTATTTTATAACCACTTTATTTTAGCCACTTTGCTATTTTCCGCAATGGTTTTGTATACTTATAGCTTTTGCTATTTACTATATTTGTATACTTATTTTTGAGTTGCTTAACTTCTTCACTGTGTTCTTTTTTTATTTTACTGATTTCTTTCTCTTGATCCTCTACCTTCTGCTTAAGATCGCGACGTTTCTTTCTTAATTTTTTATTCTTTTGTTTTAGTTGTTTTGCAAGCTCCTTACTTTTATCTAACTCTTTTTGTTTCTTTCGAGCATTTTTTTCTTCTATTTGTTGTCTATGGCGTAACATTAATACCGGTTCTTTTATTTTCAGCTCCTTACTTACGTGTTCAAGTACTTCATCTGTCAAATCTCCAAAAAAGGGTCTTTGGGTTACTAATTGATAAAAGGATGTTGTCCCTGCAAAATTGGCTTCTAAAAAGATAGGTTTACCGTCTACACCAACAATAATATCCCATGAGACTAGATTTAAGTGAAGAATACTTTTGTGGCTATCGATAACGAATTGTTTAAATTCATCAAAATTAGGTATCGGCTCAAGATCAGCAAAGCAAAATCCAGTAGTAGGATGATGGGTGAATGTTTGACCATTTTGACTTAATCCTAATTTGAAAAACTCCCCTGAATCGGAAATACCAATACGTGGACTTATATCAACAGAACCATTATCTCTCACATCATTATTACTACCAAATCGTGCAAAGGCTAGTAAATATCTGATTTCATTTTTCCATCTAAATGTAACCATTCTAATTGTATTTACAGAAGCAGGATGGGGAGCTGCGAGATTAGGGTGTTGCTCTATTGCCTTTTGAACTATAAAATTTTCAAGATAAATTTCTTCTAGATCTTTAATTGTAACAGGCTTATCATCAAGATAAATCTGTTTATCTTGAATAATTATTTTTTTGATCCCTGTTCCATTATTTGTTTTACTTGGTTTTATAATTAAAGCAGTTTCACTATTTAATAATATGGTTTCAGCATCCTTAGCATCAACACTATTATGATCGTTATCAAAATAGGCTCCATTTATATTTCTTAAAACAGTCTCAACAGAACGAGAAGGGGCGATCACAGTATCATAGAGATTTTTATCACCATAAAATGTGGACATATTGTAATCATTAAAAACAGGCATTATTTCTCTTCTCATTATTCTTTCTGGTATTAATCTTACGTCCTTTTTACCAGTTAAATTCATATAAGCCATATGTAAGGCTGGATCAGCTTCTGCATTATATTTTTCTAGCCAATAATCTTGAATTTCCTTAGCAAAATTTTCATCTATATTGTCCAATAAGCCAGCATTATACCAATTAGTAAATTGATTAGACTTTGTTTTCATCCCTAATTTTTGATATATAGATAAATCTTTGGTTGTTTCTATTTTTGCTTGAGTATTCATTTGTATTCTCCTTTTTAATAATAAGTTGTTAAAAATATATCTCTTCTCAGAGGAACATCTTTATAAATATATATATAAATCTATGTTTTAACATTTTGCATTTAAAATTTTTTGCTTATGAGAATATTAAACTCTTTTTATATTATACCAGTCCTGCTTCTTATTTACATAGCAAAACAAAAAACTCTAAGCTTTATTAAAAGCTAAAATTAACAACAAGTATTCAATTAAATAAACATTTAAAATAAGAAACCTAAGGAATAGTACATTCATTTACAACCAGCAGAAAGTATTAATTTATGTAGTATCGATATTATCAAGGTATATCCAAAAATTACTAGGAACGATTAGGATAATTAGAGAAAATATTGTTTAATAAAATTTCAGATATAATCTCTTTCATTATAATTTTACTTAAAACGAATAACTTGAGGTAGTGTTAATAGTTAATGGAATAGATTTAATCAAATCAATACTAAAATAGTGGGTGATATATTAAATTAAAATGGTTAAGGCATTAAATCACTACAAAACTTTGTTTATAATAATATGGCATACATTTTTTAAGAATAGATATATGAATTACATTCTAGCACTTAAGGGGTTATTATAGTAATATTGTAGTTGTATAGTTTAATTTTTTACGAACAAATGAACTATAAAATTTATTAAGAAATTATATGAATATATTGATTATAGGAATACGTTTTTCTTATTATAAGTATTGCGGGAAAACGTACTGAAACATTAATTTATTATGATGAGAGAGGTTGAAGTAATGTTTACTTTCAAAGGTTTTTTTGGTGCAATAAGATCAGCAGTAAATCCAAAACAGAGTAGTAGCTTAGTTCTAATTGGAGGGAAATTAGGAACTGGTGAACATGCACAGACCATATATAAAAGGATGGCTGAATTAGCTGGAGGAAAAAAAGGAAAGATTGGTGTAATTACTGCCGCTAGTAACCCATATGATTGGGACTGTCAAAAGAGGGGAGAGTCGACAGAAGGAGGCTGTAATGATCCAAATGCCAAGAATAGTAAAACAGTTGCCGATACTCACATCGAACTCTTCAATCAATATGGTATTAATGCTGAGTGGATTCCCATTGACTTGGCGAATTTAGAAGTAGCAGATGATAAAAGGTGGGCTCAGCGCATTGTTGAAGGTGAGTTCAGTGGCTTCTTTTTTGGCGGAGGTAAACAAAATCAATATACAGAATCTTTTTATCGGGAAAACGATCAAGGAGAACAGGTTGATAGTGCAGTGTTAGAGGCAATTCGAGTTCGATTCGAATCAGGAGAGGCGATGATTGCTGGGTCTTCAGCAGGAGCAGCGGTTCAGCCTTCGGAAATTATGATTACACGCGGTAAAAGTGATCATGCTATTGTTGAAGGAGCTCAGGAAGGTTATCAACCTGGTTCTCCTACTCTAACATACATTAGAAGAGGGGGGCTTGGTTTTTTTGACTATGGAATTGTAGATTCACATTTTTCAGAACGTGGCCGTGAAGGACGGTCTATTCGTTTAGCTTCCGATACAAGAATTGATAAGGTATTTGGTTTAGATGAAACTACTGCCCTTGTTGTTACAGCAGTAAACAGACCACGCGCAAAAATGGAAGTGATTGGTCAAAATGGTGTACAGATACTTGACTTGAGTAAAGCTGTAGCAAATAAAAATAATAAGGGATTATGGTCGATTAAGAATGTTCAATCTACTTATTTGACTGAAGGTGATCAGTATATACCAAAAACAGATCGTGTGATTTTTCATTCTGATAAAATAAATATTCATAATAAGGAAAAATATAGAGGCAATTTAAGCTCATCTAAAGATATATTTAGCTCTCGTAAAGGTGTGAAAAGAGAATTTATTAACACAGCACTGAACCTTGTAAATACATATGGATTGAATACTGCTTATGGGTACCCACGCACTAAAAAAAATCAATATGAGGTCGTTTTCGGTCAGACTGAGAAAACCCAAGCTTATTTTGTTGACGAAAATGATAAACGAACTATTTCTTATACTGGCTTGCAAATAGGTATACACTTAGTAGATTAAGGAAATATAAGTTTTTACTAAAATAAAAAAACTAGTCTAGTTCTCAAAAGAGAACTAGACTAGTAGATCTAAATTTTCTTTCTTACTTTAAGTATTCTGGTACATCAAAGAAAAATGTAGTTACACCTATATCACGATATAAATCATACATAGAAAGTACTCGTAATTGTTTTGAAGCCCAGCCGATATCTGTAGCATATTGATGTGAAGCAGATTTATTAGCAGCCATTGCTGCAGGGTTCCAACGCATTTTATATAGTGTATTTTGACCGGCATTTACATAATTTTGACCGATAAATTTTGCACCACCAATAATTGCCGCCTCAGGGGTAAACCAACCTTCATCATATGCTCTTTGTGATCCACACTCTACTGCACAATGATCCTTAGCTCCAATACCATACATATTATAAACTGTCTTACCATTGACTTTAACACCTGTTGCTAATTTTGAAGTCCCATGTCCGGTTTCTAAAAGAGCGTGTGACAGTAAATATACATCATTAACTCCATGGATTCTTCCAGCATCAATAAATGCTTGCCCCATGCCATTAAGAATCCCTTTTCCCTTAAGGAAACTACTTAAATCTGATTGAGTAGCTCCACTTGGTCTGGATAAATCTAAGAATTGAAACTTTTGCTGATTATTATTTATAAAGTTAGAAGGATCTAAATAATATGCGACATCAGCACGAGCAGCGTCTACCCATCCTGCACCTGAGTATTCAATTTGATACCAATCGTTTATTTTGCTAATAATTTTTACTGTATCCCCTCGTGTATACTGCCCGACTATGTTGTCACTCGCTGTTCTCGGCCCACTTCTAACATTTAAGCTACCTGTTGAAGATACCGTTACTCTACCATTACTATCAACATAATTGGCCGACACATAGGCATAGTTTTGATCTGTTTGTGGTCTTACTCTCATTTGAATATTAAGTGCTTCGGCTAATGTTAGGTTGTATCTTGTGTAACTTATTGGCTTTAAGAGTTCTTTGATTTTTGCTAAAGTGACTTCATCAGCAATCCCGTTAACCACAAGGTCATAAGTCTCCTGAAATTCCATGACTACACTTTCTGTTGTTGAACCAAAGTTATTATTAAAGTTAAAATTACCAAAGCCTAATGCAGCTAGATCTTCTTTAAGCTTGATAACATCTTTATTCCTTTGACCTCTTCTTAATGGACTGTTTAGTACCTCTTGAATTTTATTCAAGGTAGGCTGATCTGCAATTTGGTTGACTTTTAACCCATAGTATTCCTGAAACTCTCCGACTACCCTGGCAGTCGTGAAAAAATAGTTCCGATTAAAGTTAAAGTTACCAAAGCCTAACTTGTCTAAATCTTGTTTAAGTTTGACAACATCATCATGTATTTGTCCTTCCCTAAGGGGACTATTTAGCACTTTTTGTATTTCATCTAAGGTACGAGGGTCTGCCATACCATTGACTCGCAATCCATAGTATGCTTGGAATTCTTCCACAGTAGCTTCGGTGGTAGATCCATAGCTTTGATTAAAGTTGAAAGAGCCAAATCCTAATGCGACGAGATCTTTTTTTAACTGGATAACATCCTCATGACGTCCGCCACGCTGTAATGGGGTGGATAAGAGTTCATCCAGCTTTTCTAAAGTATTCGAGTCTGCAATTCCCGTTACATCTTTTAGACCATAATACTCTTGAAATTCTCTCACATTACGTTCGGTCGCAGGTCCATACTGTGGAGTTGGATTACTTGAAACAACAAAGCCTAATTTAGCAAGCTTTTCCTTCATCATGATTACATCTTTACGATAATCCCCACGTTGCATCGGATTATTTAATAATTCATCCAGCTTATCTTGAGTAAAGTGATCTACCACACCATGGGCTTTTAGATCATAAAAGGTTTGAAATTCTTTTACTGTTGCTTCAGTTGTGGAACCATAGGTTTGATTAAAGTTAAAGTTCCCAAAGCCTAATGTCACTAGATTTCTTTTTAACTGGGTGACAGATTCATCACGTCCACCACGTTTAAGGGGTGTATCTAAAATTGAATCTAGTTTATCTAACGTACGTTCATCTGCCATACCATTAACTCTTAAGCCATAGTATTCTTGAAATTCCTTCACCGTTGCTTCAGTGGTAGAACCATAGCTTTGATTAAAGTTGAAAGAGCCAAATCCTAATGCGACGAGATCTTCTTTTAACTGGATAACATCCTCATGACGTCCACCACGCTGTAAGGGGGTTGATACAAGCTCATCTAACTTTTCTAAAGTTTGCGAATCCGCAGTTCCTGTTACATCTTTTAAACCATAATACTCTTGAAACTCTCTTACGTTACGTTCGGTCGCAGGCCCATACTGAGGGGTTGGATTACTTGAAACAACGAACCCTAGTTTAGCTAGTTTTTCCTTTAAAGTGACCACGTCTTTACGATAATCACCACGTTGCATCGGATTGTCTAATAATTCATCTAGCTTTTCTCGAGTACGGCTATCTACAATGCCATTTACTCTTAGTTCATAAAAGGTTTGAAATTCTTCAACCGTTGCAGCAGTTCCTGAAAAATAGTTTTGATTGAAATTAAAATCTCCAAAACCTAAAGTTACTAGGTCTTGTTTTAGCTGGACAACATCTTCATGTACTTGACCTTCTCTAAGAGGGCTATTTAGTACCTTTTGTATTTCATCTAAGGTACGAGGATCTGCAATACCATTGACTCTTAAGCCATAGTATTCTTGAAATTCCTTCACCGTTGCTTCAGTGGTAGATCCATAGCTTTGATTAAAGTTGAAAGAGCCAAATCCTAATGCGACGAGATCTTCTTTTAACTGGATAACATCCTCATGACGTCCGCCACGCTGTAAGGGGGTAGATAAGATCTCATCCAGTTTTTCTAAAGTATCCGAGTCTGCAATTCCCGTCACGTCTTCTAGACCAAAATATTCTTGAAACTCTCTTACATTACGCTCGGTCGCAGGTCCATACTGAGGGGTTGGATTGCTTGAAACAATGAACCCTAGTTTAGCTAGTTTTTCCTTTAAAGTGACCACGTCTTTACGATAATCCCCACGTTGCATCGGATTGTCTAATAACTCATCCATTTTATCCTGAGTAAAAGAGTCTACCACACCATGGGCTTTTAGATCATAAAAAGTTTGAAATTCTTTTACTGTTGCTTCAGTTGTGGAACCATAGGTTTGATTAAAGTTAAAGTTCCCAAAGCCTAATGTCACTAGATCTCTTTTTAACTGGGTGACAGATTCATCACGCCCACCACGTCTAAGAGGTGTATCTAAGATCGATGTGAGTTTATCCCAAGTAGGGTCATCTGCAATACCATTAACTTTTAATCCATAATATTCTTGGAATGCTTCTACAACTTCCGCAGTTTTCGAACCATAATTTATATTAAATACAAACTCACCAAAGCCTAATGCCACAAGGTTTTCCTTTAATTCAATGACCTTATCATCTTTTCCACCTTGTTTGAAGGGGGTATTTAATATGGAGTTTAATTGATCTAGAATTGTTTCAATTTCACTTGAGCTTTCAAGACCATAGTAATTTTGAAAGTCTGTAACAGTCTGTTCTGTATGTTCCCCATAATGATCTTCAGGCTGATCGGTTGTAGGAAAGCCGAGAATACTTAATTTGTTTCTTAACTCTATAACTCTCTCATTTGATTTTTCATCTTCAACTAATACATCTACTGGGCTATCACTTTCTATGTCAGTCTGATTATCATTAACATCTGAATTACTCTCATCTAGATCAGCTGTAGAAGCTTTAATACTCTTTTCTGCTTCAAGATTAGTTTCACCCTCTTTTTCTGATAGCTCTTCATCTGAGGGGTCAGAAGTCTCTTCTTCAGAATCAATTTGTTCTGTCTCTTTAACTACTTTTTCCGTAGACTCTTCACTCTCATTTGCATTTAATGTTTGTGGACTAAAGTGAAGTAGAAAGAATAGAGAAATAACTAGTACGGTAATTTTTTTCACTCTAGTTTCACCTCCTTAATGTTTGTTGTTTTGCTATTCTATTATCGGACAAATAATGCTATAGTTCAAGGTTATTTGTAACTATAACTATTTAATTTACAAATTTTTAAAACAAAAAGATGCTTTCTTTTAAGGGAAAGCACCTTAATAATTTCAATATTTTATTTAAAGACAATACATAACTTAAGGCTTTATCTTTTTTTTAGATCAAAGGATTGGGCGATAGCTTCTGCTGTTATTTGACCAAGCCAATCACGATAATTTGCATCTTTTAATAGAGCATTTTCCTCAGCATTATCGATAAACAAATATTCTAGTAATAATGCAGGCATAGTTGTATTACGTAAAACACTAAAGTTTGCTTGTTTCATTCCTCTGTTATTTACGTCAATTTTATCAATCAGATAGTTATGAATGTCTCTTTGTCTTTCCTTTGTTTCAGCAGAAACGCTACCATTAAAGATAAACGATTCAAAACCATTAGCTGATCCATTATGAGCATTAGAATGGAAGCTTACAAAGTAATCCGCACTCCAACTATTTGCCATTTTAGCTCTATCTTCTAGTTCAATAAATTTATCACTAGTTCTGGATAACCGAACATCGACACCTATATATTGAGTGGTTAATATCTCAGCTGTTTTTAAAGCAATATCAAGGACGACATCTTTTTCTCGAAGTCCATAACCGACTCCACCAGGATCATTTCCACCGTGTCCCGGATCCAAGAATATTTTCACAGCATTCTTATTAATTTCTTCTTGTAATTTCCTTAAAGTGACTTCATCAGCAATCCCGTTAACCACAAGCCCATAAGTCTCTTGAAATTCCATGACTACACTTTCTGTTGTTGAACCAAAGTTATTATTAAAGTTAAAATTACCAAAGCCTAATGCAGATAAATCTTCTTTAAGCTTGATAACATCTTTATTCCTTTGACCTCTTCTTAATGGACTATTTAGTACCTCTTGAATTTTATTCAGGGTAGGCTGATCTGCAATTTGGTTGACTTTTAGCCCATAGTATTCCTGAAACTCTCCGACTACCTTGGCAGTCGTGGAGAAGTAGTTTCGATTAAAGTTAAAGTTACCAAAGCCTAACTTGTCTAAATCTTGTTTAAGTTTGACAACATCATCATGTACTTGTCCTTCCCTAAGGGGACTATTTAGCACCTTTTGTATTTCATCTAAGGTACGAGGGTCCGCGATACCATTGACTCGCAATCCATAGTATGCTTGGAATTCTTCCACAGTAGCTTCAGTGGTAGAACCATAGCTTTGATTAAAGTTGAAAGAGCCAAATCCTAATGCGACGAGATCTTCTTTTAACTGGATAACATCCTCATGACGTCCACCACGCTGTAAGGGGGTAGATAAGATCTCATCCAGTTTTTCTAAAGTATCCGAGTCTGCAATTCCCGTCACGTCTTCTAGACCAAAATATTCTTGAAATTCTCTTACATTACGCTCGGTTGCAGGTCCATACTGAGGGGTTGGATTACTTGAGATGACAAATCCTAATTCAGCAAGTTTTTCCTTCATCATGATTACATCTTTACGATAATCCCCGCGTTGCATAGGTGTACTAATTAACTTATCGAGCATTGCTTGAGTAGGACCATCAACAATACCATTTTCCCTTAGTTCATAAAAGGCTTGAAATTTTCTTACCGTCGCCGCTGTAGTTGAACCATAGTTTCTATTGAAATTAAATTTACCAAATCCTAGTGTCACTAGATTTTCCTTTAATTCAATAACATCGTCATGCACTTGCCCTTGTCTTAAAGGACTATTAAGTACATTCTCTAATTCTGCTAACGTACGTTCATCTGCAATACCATTGACTCGTAATCCATAGTATGTTTGAAATTCCTTCACCGTTGCTTCAGTGGTAGAACCATAGCTTTGATTAAAGTTGAAAGAGCCAAATCCTAATGCGACGAGATCTTCTTTTAACTGGATAACATCCTCATGACGTCCGCCACGCTGTAAGGGGGTAGATAAGATCTCATCCAGTTTTTCTAAAGTATCCGAGTCTGCAATTCCCGTCACGTCTTCTAGACCAAAATATTCTTGAAATTCTCTTACATTACGCTCGGTTGCAGGCCCATACTGAGGGGTTGGATTACTTGAAACAACAAAGCCTAATTTAGCAAGCTTTTCCTTCATCATGATTACATCTTTACGATAATCCCCACGTTGCATCGGATTATTTAATAATTCATCCAGCTTATCTTGAGTAAAGTGATCTACCACACCATGGGCTTTTAGATCATAAAAGGTTTGAAATTCTTTTACTGTTGCTTCAGTTGTGGAACCATAGGTTTGATTAAAGTTAAAGTTCCCAAAGCCTAATGTCACTAGATTTCTTTTTAACTGGGTGACAGATTCATCACGTCCACCACGTTTAAGGGGTGTATCTAAAATTGAATCTAGTTTATCTAACGTACGTTCATCTGCCATACCATTAACTCTTAAGCCATAGTATTCTTGAAATTCCTTCACCGTTGCTTCAGTGGTAGAACCATAGCTTTGATTAAAGTTGAAAGAGCCAAATCCTAATGCGACGAGATCTTCTTTTAACTGGATAACATCCTCATGACGTCCACCACGCTGTAAGGGGGTTGATACAAGCTCATCTAACTTTTCTAAAGTTTGCGAATCCGCAGTTCCTGTTACATCTTTTAAACCATAATACTCTTGAAACTCTCTTACGTTACGTTCGGTCGCAGACCCATACTGAGGGGTTGGATTACTTGAAACAATGAACCCTAGTTTAGCTAGTTTTTCCTTTAAAGTGACCACGTCTTTACGATAATCACCACGTTGCATCGGATTGTCTAATAACTCATCCATTTTATCCTGAGTAAAAGAGTCCACAACACCATGGGCTTTTAGATCATAAAAGATTTGAAATTCTTTTACTGTTGCTTCAGTGGTGGAACCATAGGTTTGATTAAAGTTAAAGTCCCCAAAGCCTAATGTCACTAGATCTCTTTTTAACTGGGTGACAGATTCATCACGCCCACCACGTCTAAGAGGTGTATCTAAGATCGATGTGAGTTTATCCCAAGTAGGGTCATCTGCAATGCCATTAACTTTTAATCCATAATATTCTTGGAATGCTTCTACAACTTCCGCAGTTTTCGAACCATAATTTATATTAAATACAAACTCACCAAAGCCTAATGCCACAAGGTTTTCCTTTAATTCAATGACCTTATCATCTTTTCCACCTTGTTTGAAGGGGGTATTTAATATGGAGTTTAATTGATCTAGAATTGTTTCAATTTCACTTGAGCTTTCAAGACCATAGTAATTTTGAAAGTCTGTAACAGTTTGTTCTGTATGTTCCCCATAATGATCTTCAGGCTGATCGGTTGTAGGAAAGCCGAGAGTACTTAATTTGTTTCTTAACTCTATAACTCTCTCATTTGATTCTTCATCTTCAGTAATAGCATCATTTGAGTTACTACTTTGTATGTTAGATTCATCTTGATCAGTGTCTATGTTATTCTCATCAGAAGAATCTTCTGTACTGTTATGCTCTAAACTTTTTGATACTTCATCTTCCTTTGATGTAACAACATCTGAACTTTCATAATCTTCTTCATCAAAATCAACCTGTTCTGTTTCTTCTATTTCCTTTTCTGCAGTCTCTTCAATCTCTTTGGCCTCTGTTATCTGTGGACTAAAGTAGAGTAAGAAGAGCAAAGTGATCATTAATACACTAAATTTCCTCACTTTAGTTTCACCTCCTTGATAATAATTAACTCCAATAACATTATCAGGTTTTTGAGTGTTTTTTTCAAGAGAATAATAGATTAAACCCGAAATATATATGGTTTTGTCACAATATAAAAAAGATTCGACTATCCGTTTATATTTGGATAGTCGAAAGTTGTAAAATTTAATTTTATGAAATTTTGATACTAAAGAAGGGGGGAATTATGTTTATGTTAAAGCTTTAGCTTTATACTTTAAATAGGCTTTTGAAGTGATTGAATTCTTTCCCATTTAATAAATCACTTTTTAATCTTGCTTCTGCATTGATATAAGCTTCGCCTAATTTTCTATCCCATTCAGCATTATAAGTGTGAAAGCCACCAGGATAGTATGTTGCCTCGCCAAAAACCAATTCATTATCACCTTGTATCATATCAATTCTCATAAAGGGGGCGGGTATTTCTAAACTAAACCGAATAATCTTATCTAAATCTTTTTTATTGAATCCTTTGGCATCATGTAAGATCTGATGTTCTTGATCAAATGCCCCAGTCACCATCTTTTCATGATCTGCATTCCAAAATTGGTATCGATCTTCACCGTTTCTATTGATTTCTAATATGAGCATAACTTCACCATAGAAAGTATAAAATTTTAAATCAGTAGGATATTTTGGACTATTGGGATCTACGATTAATTCCTCAACCATCCAAGCATCCTTTTTGAAGTATTTCCTTACTCTATCTTTATCTTGTTCTTTTTTCATTTTTACATCATTTACAAGCTCGTTCCAACTATTTATAACTTTCCCCTCTCTTGCAGATAATATATAATTATCTGAATAAATTAAATAGACACCCATCGCCCCTGTGGCACTTGTAGGTTTAACAACAACGGGCCCTTTTTGAGGTTCTAATTCTGAAAACTTATAAATTTTAGGATCTGTATATGGTCGTCTGAATCCAACTTTATCAGCAAACTCATAAGCGGTTATTTTTTTATCAAGCATTTGTGCATAGTAAGGATTTCCTAATCTTTTACTTTCTCCATTCTGGACGATAATATTTTGAAATGAAATTGAATCCGTGATATTTAATTTTCTTTTGCCAAATTTACGATACATGCCATATGTTACAAAATCTTGCTTAATCGTGTCGGCTAATCGTTCGTATAAATGAAAATTATTTTTTTCTAGATTTTTCATTAATTTGTGTTTCGTTAATTTTGAATAATAATTATTTAGGTTATTATAGATTTGTTCTTGCGCTTTTTTTAGTGCTATTATTTGATTTTCAATACTATCGATATCATTAAAATTTAGCTGACTAATTGGTTTTTTTCCAATCATTGTCTCTAACATATCATTAACCGATTGATCTACTGTGTCTTTAATAAATAAACCACGTTGATCTTTTTCAACCTCATAAGCGAAATTTTTCACTTCATTTATATCAATTTTTTGAACATTAAAATCGGTTAATTGATTGTCTGTCATAATAGGGTAGAATTTATTATTTATTGTCCATGTTCCATCCTTATTCTCTTGAATGTCCATGTTTACAACTAGACTATAAGGAGGTGCTTGTAACTTTTTATATCTGCCTGGTGAGTTAAAGACAAAGTTTCCAATCGAGTAGGCAATCGTTCCACCATTATAATGTTCAACCTCATCCATCATATGTGTGCCATGTCCAAAGATATAATTTGCTCCAGCATCGATAAAGGCTCGACATCTTTCTTTAATTCTTAGACTATCTGAAACCTTTTTATAGTCGTGACCCTGCCAATGAGGATAGACAATAATAATCGATTCAGGATCTTTTTCTCTAAGATTGGAAATTTGTTTAGAGAGCCCCTTTCGTGGTAATGAATAGATGCCAGTTTTTTTATCCTCTGCAAAGAAACCGTATTTTCGGTACTGCTTTCCAGCTTGCATACCTGTGAATATATAGATATTCTTTTTCCCTTTTTTGCCTTCAAGTACAATTTTCAGTGGGGTAGCAGCATCCTTCTTGTTCTTTCCAGCACCTAAAGTTTGGATTTCCCCTTTTTTTAATCGTTTGAGTGTTTTTAATAAAATTCTGTCACCAAAATCCATCGTGTGATTATTTGCTAGATTGACTGCTGTCGCACCTAAGTCTTTTAATGCCTTTAGTGTTCTTTTGGGGTTGTCATAGTTAGGATATCCTTTGCCTTTTAATATTGGCTTTGGATCGTCTTCTAAAACTGTTTCTAAATTTAATATAAGATAATCACTATTTTCTACTAAGGGCTTCACTCCTGTGAAATAGGAAAAGGGTTCTTTTTTTAATCGGTCTAATAAATGTTCTTTACCGGGCTTTTTTAGATACCAGTCGCCTAAACTGGTATCTCCTGCGAAAGTTAAGGTATATGATGTATTCATTTTAAATGTCAACTCTCCTTTTAATAACGATAAATTCTTTTCTATATTATTCCCGATCTAAAAAATTTGAATCAATTGATTAATCATGCTTTGTTTAATTTCTATCCCTATCATCAAAGTGGATTATAACAAAGGTGAGGGGGAGGGGAACAAGTATTTTATAATGTGATTTCATTTTTAAAAAGATAAATAAAAGAACCCCGATATAGCCATAGACTTTTTAGAAACTGTGGCTATATCGGGGCTTTTTAAGTAATTGATTTTTAAAAAAGATAATTTTAAATTAATTTCACAAATTTATGACAAAACCATTACGTATTTTAAACTTTGAAAAGACTTTTAAATTGTTTAAAATCCTTACCATTTAATAAATCACTTTTTAATCTTGCTTCGGCATTAACGTAGGCTTCTCCTAATTTTCTATCCCATTCTGGATTGAAATTTTCAAATCCACCAGGATAGTAAGTCGCTTCGCCAAAGACTAACTCGTTATCGCCTTTTAACATATCAATTCTCATGAATGGAGCTGGTATTTCTAAACTAAACCGAATAATCTCATCTAGATCTTTCTTATTAAAGCCTTTGGCACTTTTATAAATTTGATCTTCTCTGTCTAGTTTTCCAGTATAGACTTTGTTGTTATCTGCATCCCAAAATTGATATTTATTTTTACCGTCTCTTATTACTTCTTGCACCAGTACATTTTCACCATAAAAGACATGAAACTTTAAATCGGTAGGACATTCTGGATTAGCAGGGTCTACTATTAATTCTTCGATAATCCATTCATCTCTAGTGAAAAATTTCCTTACTCTATTTTTATCTTTTTGCATTTGATTATGAACATCATTAACAAGCTCATCCCAACTATTTAAGAATTTTCCATCCTTTGCAGACAAAATTCTATTTTCATTATAAATTAAATAGACACCCATAGAGCCTGTAGCTCTTGTTGGTTTAACAACAACTGGTCCTTTTTGCGGCTTTAATTCCGAAAATTTATAAATTTTCGGATCTGTATAAGGTCGTCTAAAACCTACTTTATCAGCAAATTGATATGCTACTAATTTTTTATCAAGCTTCCGTGCATAATAAGGATTTCCTAACCTTTTTATTTCTGAATTCTCTACAATAATATTTTGAAATGAAATTGTATTGGTTATATTTAACTTTCTACTACTAAATTTATGGTATAAATTATGGGTTATAAAATCCTTTTTGATTGTATCTGATAACATCTCATATAAATGGAAATTATCCGCTTCTTTTCTCCTCATCAATTTATTTCTAGTTAATTTGTAATAATAATGATTCAAGTTAGTATATATTTGGTCTTGGGCTTCTTTGAGAGTTGAAATTTGTTTCTCAATACTAGGAATATCTTTTAAATTATGTTGATTAATTTTCTTTTTTCCAGTTATCATATCTAACATTTCATTAAGATCATTATATTTTATATTCTCTATAAATAAACCTAGCTCATCTTTGTTAAAGTCGTATGGGAAATCAGTAGTTTCTTTTGAGTTAATTTTTCTTACATTATAACTTGTCATTTTATTATCCGTAACAATGGGGTAGAATTTATTCTTTACTGTCCATGTCCCATTTTGATCTTCTTGAACTTCCATATTCACTATCAAACTATAAGGGGGTGCATTCAACGTTTTATATCTACCTGGTGAGTTAAAGACAAAGTTTCCAATCGAGTAAACAATCGTACCACCATTATATTGTTCAATATCATTCAACATATGGGTCCCATGTCCAAATATATAGTTTGCACCTGCGTCTATAAAAGTTCTAGATATCATTTGAATTCTTGGATGATCTGAAGCCCATTTATAGTCTCTACCTTGCCAATGAGGATAGACGATTATAATTGACTCAGGTTCATTTTCCCTAAGCTTAGAAATTTGTCTGGTTAGTCCTTTTTGTGATAAGGAATTTACACCTGCTTTTTTATCATCTGCAAAAAAACCATACTCACGGTAACGTTTCCCTGCCCGCATACCAGTGAATATATAGATGTTTTTATTCCCCTTTTCTCCTTTTAATGATATCTTGAACGGAGAGGAGGCTTGTTTTTTATTTTTCCCTGCTCCAAAGCTTTCAATTTTAGCTTTTTTTAACCGCTTAAGTGTTTTTAGTAGTATTTTCTTGCCAAAATCCATCGTGTGATTATTGGCGAGCCCTACGGCGGAAACCCCTAAGTCCCCAAGTACTTCTAGTGCTCTAGAGGGATTATCATAGTTAGGATATTCTTTCCCTTCTAAGACTGGTTTTGGATTGTTTTCTAAAACTGTTTCTAAATTTAATATAAGATAATCACTATTTTCTATTATTGGTTTGACCCCTGCAAAAAAAGACAGGGGATCATTCTCTAGTCTTTCAACCAATTCTTCCTTTCCGGGTTTTCTGAGGTACCCCTCGCCTAAACTTGTATCTCCAGCAAAAGAGATTGTATATGTTTTCTTCATATTTGAATCTATTCACTCCTTAATTTCTAGGACTTTTACAACAACTTTATAAGGTGGAATTCAGTCTATTATCTATACATCATACCTCGAATACATCAAAAAACTCGTCAAATTTCTTTCCTTTTAATAAATCTCTTTTTATTCTCACTTCAGCTTCTAAATAGGCTCTACCTAATTTCTCATCCCATTCATCATTAAATGAATGGAAGTTTCCTACTCTTGGTGTTATCTCTCCTAAAACTAAACCGTCAGTCCCTATTAAAGTATCAATTCGGACAAAAGGTGAAGGAATCTTTAAGCTGAATTCCTTAATTTTTTCTAAATCGACTTTATTAAAACCATTACCCATATAGAATTGGTTCTCATATTTACCCAATTTAACCAAATTCATATCTTCATCCCAGAAACAATATTTATGCCAGTGTTCAGGAGATTCTTCTTGAACAAATAACATTTCGCCATAAAAAATATGGAATTTTAAATTAGTCGTTGCTTTTTCTGAATCTTTACTTTCTAAAATTAGTTCTTCTATCATCCATCTATCACTTCTAATTACATTATCTTTACCTAATTTAGACCTAGCATCTGTAATCATTTCTTCCCAACTATTTAAGTATCGAGAGTCAAAAACAGATAATATTTTATTTTGATTAAATACTAAATACACTCCTCTGGATCCAGTTGAACGTACTGGTTTTAAAACAATAGGTTCTTCTACTTTAGGGATTTGTGCTAATTTATAAACATTAGAATCTGTTTTTGGCCTTCTAAAACCTACTTTATCAGCAAATTTATATGCATCCACTTTATTATCTAATTTCCATGAGTATTCTGGTGAACCCATTTTTCTTAGTCTTGATTTTTGCATTACAATTTCTCGGAATGAAAATATATTTTTAGGCTCTAATTGATTTCTCTCATATTTTTTTAGTAACTTATGGGAGACATATTTTTTATCAAAGATAGAATTTAGCTTTGTTATTGCATCAATCTCGTTTTTTTCCATGTATTTACTTCTATTAAGTCCATTGTAAATCATCTTTAATTTAGTATTTAAAAATCCGTTCATAGCCTCTATAGTGTTAATGTAATGATCAAAAGTTTTTTTGTCTTTTATTTTTCTTATTTCAGACCTACTATTAACGTCTAATAGATGTGCTATTTCTTCTTTTGACTTTCCAAAAGGTACGAAATATAAAAAGCCTAATTTAGTCTTTTTAAAATCACTGATAGGAAAGTATTTTTTTAAATTAGCAATATCACTATTTTTTATATGTCTCAAGTTAAAATCTGTTGCTCTATTATCTGTGATGATCGGGAAGAACTTATTTTTCACGGTCCATGTACCGTCTTCACTTTCTTGAACTTCCATATTCACTACTAAGCTATACGGGGGAGCTTGCATCTTTTTATATCTCCCCAGTGAGTTGAAGACAAAGTTTCCAATTGAATAGGCAATTGTCCCACCATTGTAGTATTCAATATCATTTAACATATGTGTTCCATGTCCAAATATATAATTTGCTCCGGCATCTATAAAAGCCCTACATCTTTTTTGAATTCTTTGATGCTTAGAAGCCCATTTATAATCTAGTCCTTGCCAATGAGGATAGATGATGATAATCGATTCAGGATCTTTATTTCTGAGTTTAGAAATTTGTTTAGATAATCCCTTTTGTGGTAAGTTATTTACCCCTGGCTTTTTGTCATCGGCAAAAAAACCATATTCACGGTAACGTTTGCCTGCACGCATACCAGTAAATATATAGATGTTTTTATTTCCCTTTTTCCCTTCGAGTGTAATCTTAAGTGGAGAAGCAGCTTCCTTTAAATTTTCACCTGCTCCAAAGGTTTCGATTTTTGCTTTTTTAAGTCGACTAAGTGTCTTATGCAACACTTTTTCTCCAAAATCCATTGTATGATTATTAGCTAAGCCTACTGCTGATACACCTAAATCTTTTAAAACTTTTAGAGTTCTAGCCGGATTGTCATAGTTAGGATATTCTTTCCCCTCTAAAACTGGTTCAGGATTTTCTTCTAAAACTGTTTCTAAGTTTAGAATAAAATAATCACTTTTTTCTACTAAAGGTTTTACTCCTGTAAAATAGGATAGAGGATCTTTCTCTAATCTACTTACTAAATTCTCTTTGCCAGGTTTTCTTAGATACCATTCACCTAAACTAGTATCTCCAGCAAAAGATAATGTATATTTTTTCCCTGTGCTCAATTGAAATCTCTCCTTTATTAATGAAACTTATTTTATTATAAATTGTGTGTGTTCTCTCCAAATCTATTAATGCTCTAAGTTAGTTGTAATTTTAACATAGTGAATAGAGCAAAGGAGAGGTAATCACAATCTCTTTGACTTTATTAATCTTCTGTACCATTTGCGGTTTAGTTCTTCTTTTAATTCTTCAATCTCTTGCTTCTGACTTTTAATAGTAGCCTTTTGCTTTTTCTGCTTTATTTTTAGTTCTTTTTTCTGTTTTTCAAGCTTTAAGAAAGCATTTTTATAAAGTGATGTTTCATTTTTTGCTTTATCTAACTGTTTTGTTAGTTGTTCAATTTCCTCTTGATGTGATCTATTTAGTTTTTTTACTTTTTCATTTGAATCTCGAATATGTTTTGCAGCTAATGTTATGTTATCACTATATTTTGCTGTTACAAAACCAATATTTACCGGGTATTCCCAAATCTCTTCTTCCTTTATGGTAAACGTATAATCTGTATCTTGGCAAAGAGTATCAAAGAATGAGTTTACCTTTGCTTCATCAGGGTTGGCTAATATGACTTCTGTCAAGCTCGCTCCTGCACCTTTAGCATAGCCAGATAAATTTTCTATCAAAGCGTTTCTTCGTATGTCTCTACGGAATTGATAATGACTTTCTTCAGTGAAAATCAGGTAGCGCTTTGCAAAATAGGGCTCTGGTGATATACTTTGAAGTTCTATTTCTTTTGTTGTGACATGATCTAAGCTTCCAGTTATCTTACCAAAGTCAAAATAGAGTCTAGAACGTTCAATATCTTTTGTCTCTGGAAAGTAAAAATCAATAATATCCTTGACAACATCTCTAGGCTTTCCTTTTTCAGGGAAGACATGCAACCCAATCATTGGGCGTGTGTTGACTTCAATGATAGCTTTTTCCTGTGTCTCGGGATGAATAATCATATCAATGCCGCTAATTTCTAGTCCAGGAATCGCTTGGGCTGCTTTTTCACCCATTTCAATAACGGATTGATCAACTTCATCCATTACGTCAATAGGATCTCCACCAGCAGAAATATTTGATTTTGACCTTAAATAGACTTGTTCACCCTCTTTTAAAACATCATTCAACTTATAGCCAGCTTTAGAGAGTTGAGTTTGTACTTCACGATCAATATTAATTGTTTTCTTATAAATCACCGGGTTAACTTGCTTTGCCTTATTCTTGGCTTGGATTAATTTCTTAATGGTGTCTTTTCCGTTTCCAATAATATTAGCAGGGACTCTTTTTACGACCCCAACAACTTTTTCTCCAACTGTTAAGAGGCGATGTTCTTCACCCTCGATGAACTCTTCAAGAATGACCTCATCGTACTCAAGTTCATTGGTGAGGTATGAAAAAACGTCAAATAGCATTTTTTCATCAACGATATTTGAAAAAACTCCTTTGCCGGCATTCTCGCTAATCGGTTTCATAACAACTGGATATGTTAATTCAGCTGCTAGCTGTGCTAATTGATTTAAGTCTGTATCTTTTGAGAGTTTTTCTCCTTTAGGAATTCGGATGTTATGAGCGCTTAGATACTTTTTAGTTAAGTCTTTGTCTTGACAAATTTCATATGCTTCTTCAGATAATTGATAAGATTGTGATGAACTAAAACTGATTGAACGGTCATTATGACTTAAGGTATAACGGACTAATAATTTGTTTTCCGGGTTATCAATCGTATAGAACTTCACATCAATACCACGTCGCCACGCTTCTAAAGAAATGAGGAACATGCTCATTCTGTTTCCGTATCCCTCCAGAGGAGTAGCGTACATTAAATGATCAAGCCATTGTTCTTTACGTATCATATAAGCTGCCTCCATAAAATAAAAAATTATTTTGTAACGATTTTCTTAACAACTTTCCTTAAGGGCTCTGTATATTTCCAAGTCCGTCGATTGATTAAGTTTTCGTATTTCTCTATTGCTCTTGCTCTTTCCTTTTCAAGTCGTTCTCTTTCTTTGGCTAGTTCTTTTACTTCTCTAAGAGATAAGTTTTGCATTAGGCTAATTGTTTCAAATCCTATCTTCATAGGCTTATCCCAGTTATATTCTTCGATATCTTCTACTTCTGCTCGATAGGGACCTGAGTAACAAGCTGCTTTAAATGTTTCTAATACATCTTTATCTGTACTCATCACTCGAATACGAACTCGTCCATCTTTTAAATTTTCTACATTACCGTGTAAGTCGTTATCTAATGCTTCTCTACGAGCCCATGCTTGAAAACCAACATTTTGGACTTTACCGGAAATATATAATTCCTTTCCATAAAATGGACCGGTAGGGGCTGTTTTTAGTTCAGTAATGGTAGCTTGGCGTTTCATGATCGGTTCAATAATGGCATCAAAGTCAAAGAAAAGTGGTGAGCGCTGAGCATCTTTTGTTTCCGGGAAATAATAATCAATGATCTCTTTGGCAAAATCTCTGGCTTGGCCTTCCATAGGAAACATATGCCCACCTAAACCTGGGCGTGCATTAACTTCAAGAATCGTACCTGTATTCCGTTCATGGTCAACGATCATATCGACACCATAGTGTGCTAAGCCTGGAATGGCTTTACCAGCATCAATCGCAATTTGTTTAATTTCTGGTGTTAAATCCTCGGTTGTATCGATAGAATCGCCGCCCGCGGATAAATTACTTTTAAAACGTAAGAAAACACGTTCCCCTTCTTTAGGGACGGTTTTTAACGTATAGCCAGATCGATGAAGCAAATCTACAATTTCACGATCGACTTTAATTAATCGACTGGTTAAGTGAGGATTCATTCGACGAATTTCATTCTTTTGGTGAATCAACTCTGAAATGGTATGTTCCCCATCTCCTAATACACTTGCGGGACGGCGAATCATAGCTCCAAGCACTCGATCTTCAATCACCACAATTCGATATTCATTACCTTCGACAAATCTTTCAACAATAATATCTTTAAATCCTAATTCATCTTGGACATGGCTGACTAAATTGAGCAAATCACTACGGCGTTGGATATTTGCGAAGACACCTTTCCCAGCGTTACCATCTTTTGGTTTTAACACAACTGGATAACCTATTTCATCGGCATAGTCACCGATTTCTTTTTTTGTATGTTTATCAGTAAACATTTTCCCACCGGGGACAGGGACATTTAATTTTTTTAAATACTGTTTGGTTAATTCTTTATTGTCGCAAATATCAAAAGCTTCTTGAGTAACTTTATCTCCCATCGAAAGTTGAAAGTGATGCTTCCGTTCGCCGTTACTAAGAGAATATCTTAATTTTAATTTACTTTCTTCTTCAATAACACTGTAAAAATCTAATTGAAGGCCTCTTCGCCAGCCCTCTAATGCAACGTTATATGTACTTATTCTTTTTCCTTGGCCAGCAGGAGGGATGGCACCTTCATGATGTGGCATCCATCTAAATTCTGGTTCAGTCATAAGTGATTACCTCCGTTATTTTTGATTAATCGTTCATTTATTTTCTTTCTTAAAATATATCTAAGACAGTTGATTAATTGTGGGTGAATTTCGCTTTTATTCGAACTTATAAATTATTTGTCGAATGATAAATAGTTCCTTTTTTCATTTCCCTTACTAAAATACGTCACTATATCTCGTGTATGTACGTCCTTATCATACCCTGTTATAGTCAATCTATAAAATTTTTGAACCTCCTTAACATAATTGTAATTTGATAAAAACAATAAGCAGGAAGGGAAATCCCAATTTTTATATCATATATCCTCATCAAAAAGATTATACCTTATTTAGTGCTATATTTCGATAGATTTCTAGATTTAATTCAGACGGTGTTATAGAAAAAATAATCAGTCATCTTAAGCTTTTAGATAACTTTTAACTATTTAAATTTATACTTTAATCTGCAAGATAATTGTATTTTAATCAAAAGAACCCCCCAACTTCTATAAAAGCAGGGGGGAGATGATTGTCCGCAGATAAATCAATTATGACTTTATTGTTAAGTGGGGGAGAAATTATTCAAATCCTTGATCTATTTCTTCTTCAACTACTTCTACATCCTCATCTTCATTTAAATCAAAAGTCATTTCACTTTCATCAATTAATCCTAAGTGATGTTGTAAAATTTGCTGTGTCTTAGTTAAATGTGCTTCATCAAGCTGAAAATAGTAATAATCTGTCCAAAGATCCGTTCCTTCTAAGTTAAGCATTTCAAGTTCAAGCTTTCCTGAGATACCGTATGAAATGAAACTCATCATATCATTAAATAAAAGGTTAGTGGTCATATTATCACCAACGGCTTCAATCACATTATCCAACTTGTTAATTGAACCGATTGAAACAGCTCTGTCTAAAATGGATTCCATAATTTGCTGCTGACGTTTTCCACGCTCAAAGTCGTTGTCCAACTTTCTTGTTCGGGCAATAGCTAAAGCTTCTTCACCATCGATTTCCTGATCACCTGGATACAAATGAATCGCATCTCTTTGATCATCAGAGTTGGATTCAGTAAATTCATACGGAACATCGAATTCAATGCCACCTAATGCATCCACGACATCAACAAAGGCATGAAAATTAAGTCGAACATAATAATCAACAGGTATTTTTAGAAAATTCTCTACAGCCCCAATTGTTGCTGATGCTCCTCCCATTGCATGAGCATGGGTAATTTTATCATTATAATCAACATATGGGATATAGACTAATGAATCACGCGGAATACTTAATAATTTCACACTGTTCTCATCTTTATTTAAGGTAGCCAGAATTAACGCATCTGATCGTGCACTTTCTGCATTATCACGATGATCATTCTCATCTACTCCAATAAATAAGACGGAGACATGGTCGACGCCAGGATCGACATCATAATCTCTTAACTCAGATCGTTCACGCCCATCATCTTCATAGGCGTTCTCTACAGCTGTTTGTGCTTTATTCCAGATATTAAACGCATAAACAGATGTCGCTGTTATTAATAGTAAAAGCGGTACAAATATTAAAAATAATAACTTCTTATTTCTACGCTTTTTTTTCACTCGGCGTTTAACTGTCCGTGATTTTATTTGACTGTCTTTTTTCATATTAATCCCCTTAAAATAAGTAAATAAATAATACTATACATAATTGTACTATTAATGTTACAAAAGGTAAATTGATTTTTGGTGAAATTTACGGATGTAACAATAATGTAATGAACTATACTATTAGTCGTATGCCTAGCGAAAAAAGTCACAATATGTAGAGATAAAAATAAAAATTTCGTAAATTATAATTATCCTTTGCGACTATTTTGTCAGTTTTAACGTGGCATAAATCTGTACACAACCATATCAAGGCATGATTGGATAAATATAAAAGTTGATTGGACCGATGGCTGAACTGACAGCCAGAAAATAAATATAGCGATAGCTAAATGATGGGGTGACTCAATCAGAGAAACATCTCGATCACGAGTCAAGATCTATCTGACTAATAACTCCTTCATATTATAATTAGTTTGCCTAAAAAAGTTTTAGATATGAATGGAGCAAAAAAAGGAAAACAAAATTTAATTCTCTTAACCACTTGATTAACTGTGTAAATCGGTAGGGAGCAAATACTAAAATGATTGGTAAAATTATTTAAAATAAAAAATCGCTCACCAATCAAGATGGACTCTTTAACTTAAATTTTTTCTTGTCTTTAAACAATCTTAACTTGTTTTTCCATAAATATACTTCTTGTATGTTTTAAGCTCTACTCGATAATTATATACTAAAGTGATTTAAAATAAAACTGTCGATTTATTGCTGATTTTATCTAAAAGACATTATTTTAAATTCTTAATAATAAGGAAAAGATTCAACAACTAGCGAAACGTTTAGTACAAACATATTGTATAAAAGAGAAAATGTCTTACATCAATTTTACATTAATCCTAGGTCTAATCGAATTGGTTTTTATGTAAAATATGTAAAAGGAGGATCATGAACCGTATTTATGGAATGTGGAACGGTCGATTGTGCAAGAAGAAAGAGCATTATGTACATATTCAAGCACTGATTGACTATTCGATATTATTCAATCCATTGATTTCAAATAAAGCTGCGAGATAATTTGTATTAGTGGACTCTCCCGATACAATGTACCGATTACTTACTGAACGAGAACTTTCAACCGTTGCAAATAATAGAGCATCTCAATATGACTTGAACAAATTTCAATGAAAAAAACGGTTAGCACTGGCTGATGCCAATTTTTTCATTATAAAAAGAGACATTCGGCTTAGGTACACATGATATTTCCCAGGTAATTTCCTGTTTATCTATGATCGCACGCAGAATTTATAATTCACGCGCAAATTCAGAATATCGCGTATAAATTTTAAATATTCACATGCAACTTAAATCATCCTAGATTAAATCAGGATCAAAATTTATATTCTTAAAATGCAAAATAAATACAATTTATAGATTGAAAATTAACACCATACATCCAATAAAAAAGAACTGACGTCTACGCCAGTTCTTTTATTTGATTCAAATGGATAACTCGTTGATTACGACTCCCGCGGAAATCTAAGCTCAAATCACGCTCAGCTAGAATAAATGGGCCGTCAACTAGTACATCACATTGACGCAAGAGCTCGACATGATCGCCGCCCAACTCAAATAGTTGTTCAATCGTATAGCCTGTGTAAGCCCAAATATTTTTCCCATTTTCCCGCAAACGGCGGGCAACTTCTTTTACCTCACTTGCTTGGAAAAAGGGGTCACCACCAGATAACGTTACATCACAAAGTGGATTACTCATTACTTCATCGATGATTTCATCAACAGTCATATCCACACCATTTCTAATGTTCCAGCTTTCTGGGTTGTGGCATCCTTTGCAAAAATGTGGACACCCAGCAAAAAAGATTACGGTTCGCATGCCTTCTCCATCAACGACGGAATCATGCAGAATATTCATCACACGCATAGATATCACTTACCCTCGTAAACGCGTTGATGTTTGACACGTTGACTTTCTTCAGCCCGTTTAGCAGTGTTCCATTTTTTCATATCTCCAACAAGATAACCCGTAATCCGACGAATTCGTTCAATCTTTTCTTCATCATCATTATCGCAGCTTGGACAGCTTTGGTTAATAATTCCGGTATAACCACAAGATTCGCAACGATCAACAGGATGATTGATTGAACCGTAACCGAAATCACTTGCAGACATCGCTTTGACAATGGTATCAAGAGCTTTCGTATTTTTAGTTACATCGCCATCACACTCGATATAAGAAATATGACCACCATTACATAATTCATGGAAGCCCCCTTCAATGCGAATCTTTTCAATGGCACGAATGGGATAATAGACGGGAACGTGGAATGAGTTTGTGTAATAATCACGTTCAGTAACACCTGGAATTTCACCAAATTCAGCACGGTCTCCTTTAGTGAAGCGGCCGGATAAGCCCTCAGCGGGTGTTGCAATTAATGAAAAATTCAAATCATAAAACTCACAAGCTTCGTCGACACGCTCACGCATAAATTCAATAATTTGATAACCTAATTTATAGGCGCGTTCTGATTCGCCATGGTGCTCACCAATCAATGCCACTAAAGCTTCAGCCAGACCGATAAACCCAACGCTTAATGTTCCTTGCTTTAATACCTCTTCTAATGTATCAGTTGGTGCAAGATTTTCACTATTTTTCCAAACACCTTGGCCATATAAGAATGAAAAATTCTGTGCTTGTTTCTTTATTTGGAACTCAAATCGTTCTAACAATTGTTTAATCACAAGATCAACATAGTAACCTAATTTATCAAAAAATTGATCGATCGTTTGAGAAACTAAGCCAATCTTAACAAGATTAATGGATGTAAACGATAGATTTCCACGCTGAATACTATTATCATCACCATGGCGATTTGCCATAACACGCGTGCGGCAGCCCATATAAGAAACTTCTGATTCAGGTGTGCCATCATAATGCTGAATATTGACACTTGAATCAATAAAGCTAAAGTTAGGGAACAAACGCTTGGCTGTTGTTTCAAGCGCAAGCTGGTAGAGATCATAGTTTGGCTCGTTAGGTTCAAAGTTGATTCCCTTTTTCATCTTGAAAATTTGAATCGGAAATATCGGTGTTTCCCCATTTCCTAACCCAGCTTTCGTTGCTAGGAGTAGATTTTTCACGAGCATACGTCCTTCAGGTGAGGAATCTGTTCCATAGTTCACAGAAACGAAAGGAACTTGTCCACCTCCACGGGAATGCATGGAATTACAGTTGTGAACAAATGCCTCACATGCTTGGAAAACATCACGATCAGCCTCACGCCATGCTGTTTCTTTTAAAGTTTCAGGATCCCATTCGATTGGATAGCCCTCAAGACGGCGCTTATGTTTGAGATAAGATTTCCGCACATAGGGTGCAAGATCATAGTCAAACTTTGGATAGCTTTGTCCGCCGTGCTGCATGTTTTGATTAGATTGAAAAATAATGGATGATAACGCCATTGCGCTCACGATATCTGCTGGCTCACGCATAAAGCCATGACCTGTATTAAATCCACCTTTTAAAATAGAACCCAGTGGAATTTGTGCACATGTTGTTGTTCCTGTTGCCATAAAGTCTAAATCATGAGGATGAATAAAATTATCATTCATTGCTTCTACGACATCTGGACTTAATAACTTCGTCTTCGCATAATGCTTCGCCGCCTCAGAACCGAATTTAGACATCTGTCCCATCGGCGACTGCCCGTCCACATTCGCATTTTCTTGAATTAGATCTTGATTACTAGACTGAACAATTTCATCAAGTGCTGTCATTAACTTTTCACTTGACTGCTTTGTCATAGTAGTTACTTGCATTTTATCCACTCCTAATCATTTATCATAAATATGTAATCATAAGGTTAGTACAAGATATGGGGAAAATAAAAAGATTCCAACACAACATCTTGTGTCAGAATCTAGTTTAGCATAATGTTTTTTTTCTGAATAGGTGAAAAAGTCACTGTCCAATCCAAAAAACAATCAAACCCTCTATAAATCAAACTTTCCGTAATTATGACAAATTTGTGTCAATAAAATATTACATCATGAACCGTGAGAAATCATTGAACAGATCACCGAGCAGAACATCTCCCAGTAGGATGATTACAAGGAACAGTATAAGATAATTGATGATGATTACATAGATTAAATCAATGCCGCCGTCTTTTTTATGTGTTTCCTTAATCGAAACAATCGTTCCAATACTCGCAAGAGAAGCGAGGAAAAGAGCCAATGAGAGCAAGAGGGAACTAAAGAAATACGCATTAAGAATGCTAAATATGACTGACAGTAAAACCAGGCTTGTTGGCGCAACCAGTAATGTTGCAAATCGGGTGAAAACCAATAAAAAGTCGATTTCTGCTTTCATCAAGCGTACGACAGCAAAGATAATGGCGACCATGGCCCCAAGGAAAAGAATGAAAATAAAAAACGGAAAAATAACGGTTTGAAAAAAGGGTGGGCGCAGCCACTCACCAAACATACTGGTAGCTGAAGTATACATAAATAATGGAACAAAGAGAGCAAAGATAACCACTGTAATCAGGCTATTTATTAAATCTTCTTTACTATCTGTCACCTGTTTACTGGCTTCAAAAGGTGATTTCAATGCTTTTGGCAGGAAGCCCCAATAGCTCTTGCTGATTTCTTTTGTTTTTTCAATAAATTCATTTGGCTCAGCTGATTGCGAGCTTTCCTCAACCTCGTCGACTGCTACATTCTCAGTTTGCTCATTATCTTCGGGCGGCGGAGGGTCTTGCTCCACAACTGGGTTTAATTCTACTCCACAGCTCACACAAAACTTGGCATCAGGTTCATTTACGGCCTGACATTCTGGACAATTCATTTTAAAACAGCTCCTTTTTTAATACTCCTCTTAGTGTATAAAATATCACAACTGAATTAAAGCGAATTTTCAAAAAATTTTCTTCTATTAGAAAAATCCTCCTTTTTACTCATAAGGTGAAATCATTTCACAAACGATTATTTAGACTGATATGAAGTAGGAGAGGAGGTCACCAACGATCATATGATATAAATTTATCTTTATTAAGAAGACAGCTGATCAGAACAGTTTGTTAAATCAAATGAAGTTATCAAAGTAAGGAACGAAATTCTTCGATCGCTGCTGGTCGACCGAGAAAAAAACCTTGGGCATATTGAACACCAAGCTGACAAGCTAGCAAATACTCTTGGCGTGTTTCTAATCCTTCTAAAATCAAACTAATTTGCTGACTAGCACAATAATCTCGGAAGAGCTGAATTAAAGCCTTCTTTTTAATAGATTGATTGAGTTGTGCACTAAAAAGGCGATCTAGCTTAATGAAATCAAACGGAAAAGCAATCATAACATCAAAATTAGAATAACCTTTACCGACGTCATCTAAAGCAAAGCGAAAGCCATGTTGAACAAGCTGATCAACAACATGAAAGGAATCCAACAGGCGATCCATTTGCTCGGATTCAGAGATTTCTAGCACAATCTGATCAGGATTTAATTGACTGATATTCAGTAAGTGATGGATAAATTCAGGAAAACAATTATTAATTAAAGTGGAAGGGAGTACATTAATAAATAATAAAGTATCTTCTCGCCCCATATTAGCTTGCTGAAAAGTTGTAATCGCCTTTTCTATTGAGGCAGTATCAAGCTCATATAATCGTCCAGCTCGTTTAGCTGCCTCGAAAGCAAGCTCAGGATTGGGAAAATCAATGGATCTTAAGAGAGCTTCAAAACCAATACACTGGTTACTATGTAAATGATAGATAGGCTGAAAAAAATGATAAAATTGCCTTTTTTCGATAAAATGATCAATCAACATAATAGAGCCCCCAACTAAGATTGAATACACATATAAATTTAATTATACCAAAATCGGCAAAAAATCCAATAAAATCAGAAAATAAGAACATAATGTATCCTGTTCTAAACAAGAACAGGATAAAAGTCCTCATCAAAATGAGTCGATTGACTTAATTATTGTCCTTCATATTATGATCCAATTCGACAGCGTCCTGTGCTATAATATCTTTTATGTTATAATCTGTTTAGTTTACTTGGATAATTTTCACTTTCAAAAAGTAAGTAATTTTGTCGATAATAGGATGAGTGAAACTAAAGCTTTCACCACAAGGACTCTGGGGAAGCTAAGTTTTGCTAAACAAATTTATTGGAGGATCATATGTTATGGAGGAAACGATAACACTCAAAGAGATAGCCCAAACGATAAAAAAGAGGTTGGGTCTGATTATAGTGTTGACATTGGGTGCTGCTCTCATTAGTGGGCTTTTTACATATTTCTTTATTACACCCATCTATCAGGCGGATTCACAATTTTTGGTTAATCAGAATCATAACCAAACAGAATCAACAGTTGAATTAAATGACATTCAAACTAATATTGAGTTAATTAATACTTATAGTGATGTCATTAGAAGTAATCGTATTTTAGATGAAGTGATTGACGAATTAAATTTGACGATTACAGCAGGGACTTTAAGAGAAAAACTCTCGGTCTCAAATGAGAATAATTCACAGGTTGTAACGGTATCAGTTACAGATCCAAGTCCAGCAATGGCAGTCGAAATTGCAAATACGACGGTTGAAATATTTCAAAATCAAATCGATGACTTAATGAATGTTGATAATGTTAACATATTGAACACGGCCCAGTTACCAGAAGATCCGTCACCAGTCAGTCCAAATCTGATGTTAAATGTAGCGATTGCTTTTGTTCTTGGTGCAATGGTCGGTGTTGGACTTGCCTTTTTATTTGAATTCTTAGACACGACCATTAAAACAGAAGAAGATATTGAAAAAACACTTGAATTACCAGTGATCGGTATCGTTTCAAAAATTAGTGAACGCGATTTAACGATCGCACATAATCAATCGATGACACGAACAGTTAGAGAAAGGGGAGCGTTCAATGGCAAAGCGAAAAAAACCAGTTAATCCATCTGTAAGACAATTGATTACAAAATTAAATCCACGTTCACCCATTTCTGAGCAATTTCGTACGATCCGAACCAATTTACAATTTACCGCTGTAGATGAAGACTTAGATACAATGTTAGTGACATCAGCGGGGCCTGCCGAAGGTAAATCTTCAACGGTGGCTAATCTATCCGTTGTCTTTGCTCAACAGGAAAAGAAAGTCTTGCTAATCGATGCTGATTTACGTAAACCGACTGTACACTATACATTTAGAGTCGATAATCGCCGAGGTTTAAGCAGTGTGCTTGTTGGAGAAACAACACTCGAAGAAGCACTAACTCAATCTGATATTCCTAATTTAGATATTTTATCATCTGGTCCCATTCCGCCGAATCCTTCTGAACTGTTGGGCTCAAATAAAATGTACAATTTAATTGAGGAAGCAAAAGCGATTTACAATTTAATTATTTTCGATACACCGCCTGTACTTGCCGTAACAGATGCTCAAATTCTCGCTAATTTCGTTGACGGTTCATTACTAATCGTGCGTAGTAAACAAACCCATCAAGATTCAGCATTAAAAGCGAAGGAATATCTAGAGCCAGCCAAATCAAAGCTGTTAGGTGTTGTACTTAACGATGTTGAAGCCACAAAAGACCAATATTATTATTACGGACAATAAGGAGCTGTTGCAAAATGCATGCTATACATTTTATTGCAATTTCTCTTTATAGTCATTTCTCCACTCTATCCTCCATTTCAAACAAAGCTTCAAGTTGAAATGATGGATAGAGTGCTTCTATTCCTCATTACAATCAAAAGCTCAAGCTCAAATGATGGATAGAGTGCTTCTATTCCTCATTACAATCAAAAGCTCAAGGCGAAATGATGGATAGAGCGCTTCTATTCCTCATTACAATCGAAAACTTAAGCTCAAATGACGAATAGAGTGCTTCTATTCCTCATTACAATCGAAAACTCAAGCTCAAATGACGGATAGAGCCCTTCTATCACTTATTACAATCGAAAGCTCAAGGTGAAATGATGGATAGAGTGCTTCTATTCCTCATTATAATCGAAAACTCAAGCTCAAATGATGGATAGAGTGCTTCTATTCCTCATTACAATCGAAAGCTCAAGGTAAAATGATGGATAGAGTGCTTCTATTCCTCATTACATTCGAAAGCTCAAGCTCAAATGATGGATAGAGTGCTTCTATTCCTCATTACAATCAAAAACTCAAGCTCAAATGACGGATAGAGCCCTTCTATCACTCATTACAATCAAAACTCAAGGTGAAATGATGGATAGAGTGCTTCTATTCCGCTTTTCTAATATGGGTGAAAATGTTGTTGCACAATTTACCCTATTGTGCAACAACCCCTTATTTTTATCACAGATCACCGTCGGTAAAATCCCATTGATTAAAGTATTGTTTTATCGTAGTGTAACTGGCTGGTTGACAAAAAACACGAGTTGAGGTTGTGATTACTCATCCCATCAAAAAAAATGTGTATCGAAAAGCCTTCCACTGAATGAGGGGTCACTTTTTGATATAGAATTGTTTAATAATCCTAAAATGATAGTCTGACTGTTGGATAAGAAAATTTGGTGCAAAATTAAGTTAAGCACTCGTTTTACAGCTCCCGAGCATTTAGTTAACCGTTAGCTTCATCTAAAATTAAGTTTACCTACGCCGACATGTCAAATTTAATTATCAAGCATATGCCATTCTAATGAACTTTATCGTTAGTAAACTCATTCAGAACCATCGCAATTTCCCAATTCAGAACGAACGTTTAAGTCTATAGGTATAATGGTTTTCGAATGGTTAAATACGAAAGAAGGGGGCAGAAAGAGAGAAGGCACTCTATTATAAAGGTCAGCGATCAAATTCACATTTGAAAAGAGGACAATTGTTAATCTTGCATCCTGCATTCAAATCCTTTATAATAGGTTCAAATGAAAAGAGCATATAGATTAAGCCTACAGGGGGAGCTGATTTAAGTCGGCTGAGATAGAACACGAATTGTTCTGACCCTATGAACCTGTTAGTTAGTACTAGCGTAGGGACGGTGGCTTTTTTGATGGCGTTTTTGGCGTAAACAAAGCAATGTGAGCGGGTCCTCCATCAGGAAGCATCCCCTTGGCATTGCTTTTTTTATTGATTATTTGTCCATATCAAAAGATGTTCAAAAAGTCTCTTTAAAATGATAAATCATCATTCAAGATGGGTTTCAAGATAAAGCTAGTTCAACTTGACTGCCTTAGTCTTTTAATCTTCTTTTTGAACACACATCACAAGGGGGAATTTTCAATGCAATCAAAACGTACATTATTTTTAATTGAAGTAGCAGTTTTTACAGCGCTCGCGCTTATTTTAGATATTGTGCCTTTTTTATCATTTAAAATATGGGCACAAGGCGGATCGATCTCATTTGCTATGATCCCAGTTTTTATTGTTGCTTATCGTTGGGGACTAAAGGGAGGGCTATTATGTGGCTTTCTTTATGGCTTCCTTCAACTTATTATGCCAGGAGCTTGGATTGCTCATCCCATTCAGGCGCTGCTTGATTATCCAGTTCCTTTTACTGTATTAGGATTTGCAGGACTTTTTGCACCAGCAGCACAAGCCGCTTTAAAGCAAGCCAACACGAAACGTTTTATTGGTATGGTTACATTAGGTGTCCTGCTTGGTATCACACTCAGGTTCATTTCTCATTTTATCGCTGGGGTTGTTTTCTTTGACTCTGTGATTGATGGTATGAACACTTGGGTATACTCACTCGTTTATAATAGTTCATATTTGATTCCATCATTTATTATTAACGTTGCAGCAGTAAGCTTCTTATTTAATAAACGACCTAACCTTATTGCAGTAACCGAATAAATAAATCTAATGAGACCTGCTCACATTTAAAAATCCGTTCAGTTAAAATTGAACGGATTTTTTTGATAATATAGAATCATTCAACAGTACTAGGAAAAATGTTGTAAAAGTGAATAAATTGTGACTTCTCTCCCGTTTTAAAGATTAATTAAACAGATGACAAAAAAAATAAGGATTAAAACAGATTGGAAATTGATATAATCACTATTTTACCAGTCCTATTTACCTATATGAATAAAAAATACTTTACTTTAATCAGTGCTAAATACTTATTTACAGTCGAGGAAAATATGGAAAAGTGTCACAAAAATGGTTTCAAACAATGAAATAAACTGGTATACTGTGGATGTTGCAAAAAGTGTCCTAAAAGGAGGTTGTTTCGATATGATTGACATTCATTGTCATATTTTGCCCCATGTTGATGATGGCGCAAAACATATGGAAGATAGTATGGCGATGGCAAAAGCAGCTGTCTCCCAAGGTATTCACACAATTATCGCAACGCCTCATCATAAAAATGGAAGATACAATAATCCAAAGCAATCAGTACTCGCTGATCTCACAACATTAAATGAAAGAATTCAACAAGAAAATATTCCCTTAACGATTTTACCCGGACAAGAAATTCGAATCCATGGTGATCTGATCGAAGGAATTGAACAAGGCGAAATTCTGACTCTAAATGGAGTGAGTCGTTATATTTTTATTGAATTACCGACAAATCATGTTCCCCACTACACAGAGCAATTACTATTCGACATCCAGATGAAGAACTTGATTCCAATTATTGTTCACCCAGAACGAAACACCGTTCTACTCGAACACCCCACACGTTTATATGAATTCGTTCGAAAAGGTGCACTCACCCAAATAACCGCTGCTAGTTTAGTCGGTAAATTTGGTCCAAAAATTAAAAAGTTTACTCATGAGCTTATTGAAGCCAATTTAACTCATTTTATCGCTTCAGATGCACATAATACGAAGTCAAGAGATTTCCAGATGCTTGAAGCCACTCATGAAGTGAAGCACAAATATGGGCAACAAACCTTATATATGTTGATGGAAAATGCCCAATTATTAATTGATGATCAAATGATTTATGTTGATGAACCACAACGCATTAAGCGGAAGAAATTTCTTGGATTATTTTAAGAGATACTTCCTTCTCTAGACGAGAAGAGGACTCAGCACAATGCCATCGAACAAAATGGCAAATGATCAACCAGATTAATTATTACAGAATAAGTAAAAAGGAGCGCATGTAGTTATGGGAAAAGTAAAAAAAGCAATCATTCCAGCAGCAGGCTTAGGGACACGTTTTTTACCGGTGACGAAAGCGATGCCGAAGGAAATGTTGCCAATTGTTGATAAACCAACCATTCAATATATTGTCGAAGAAGCTGTTGCCTCAGGTATTGAGGATATCATTATTGTAACAGGTAAAGGCAAGCGAGCGATTGAAGATCATTTTGATTTGGCTCCAGAACTTGAGCAAAATTTAAGAGAAAAGAACAAGCTTGATTTATTACATAAGGTTGAACAATCAACAAATCTAGCTGATATTCACTACATCCGACAAAAAGAACCCAAAGGCCTTGGACATGCCGTCTGGTGTGCACGTAAATTTATTGGTGACGAACCTTTTGCCGTTCTTTTAGGTGATGATATTGTCCAAAGTGATATCCCTTGTTTAAAACAATTAATTAATCAATATGAAGACACAGAATCTTCAATTATAGGTGTACAACAGGTACCAGAAGAATATACGGAACGTTACGGTATTGTCGATCCAGGTAAAAAGAATGGCAGACTTTATCAAGTCGATCATTTTGTGGAAAAGCCACCACGTGGAACAGCACCTTCAAACCTAGCGATCATGGGGCGTTATGTTTTCACACCTGAGATCTTTAGATTCTTAGAACGCCAAGAGATCGGTGCAGGCGGAGAAATCCAGCTTACCGATGCGATTCAAATGTTAAATGAAATTCAAAAAGTGTATGCCTATGATTTTGAAGGACATCGCTATGATGTTGGTGAACAGCTTGGCTTTGTCCAAACGACGATTGAATTTGCCCTGCAAAACAAAGAAATTGGTGCAGATGTTAAACAAATGCTGATCGAATTAGTTGATAACATTAAAAATAATGACTAATTAAATTGGGGTGGACAACCAGATCCACCCCAATCATGATCAATATTTTTTTTGAAAAGGAGCAAATTCAATGTCTTATCGAAAGCGGCTGACCTTACTTGTGCTACTTGATTCCTTGATTGTTGCATCAGCCATATTGATCGCATCGTGGGTCGTTTATCCGACTATGGCAACTTGGTCAAATATGACTATTGTAGTCAGTGTCATTGCTTTACTCAGTTTTCATCATTTATATGCAATGATTTTTAAACTGTATAATAAAGTATGGTCATATGCAAGTATCAATGAACTGAAAGCTATTATTTATGCAGTCACTCTTTCCGTTGTGTCAACGGGTCTAATTCAGTATTTGGTTAATGGTTTTCAAATTTATCGCCGAGCACTTATTGTGACTTGGCTCTTATATGTCACCTTCATTGGCGGCTCACGCTTTATTTGGCGGGTTTATCGTGATCATTATATTAGCCCGAACAAAGACCAAAAACGAACGCTCATAGTTGGAGCAGGCTCAGCGGGTGCGATGATTGCCAGACAATTAACAAGTGGACAAAGCGACTCGGATTTAAGGCCGATTGCTTTTGTCGATGATGATTTATACAAATTGAAAATGGAAATCTTTAATTTGCCAGTCGTTGGGACCACAAAAGATATTCAAGAAATCGTTGAAACTGAGCGAATTGATCATATTATTATTGCAATTCCGTCATTACGTAATGGTGAATTAAAAGAAATTATTGCGCGTTGTAGTGAAACAACTGCAAAGGTAAAAATTTTACCCAAAATTGAAGACATTGCAACGGGGAAAGTTGCCGTTAAAGCTTTACGTAATATTGATGTTGAAGACGTGCTCGGCCGACCATCAGTAGAATTGGATATCAATGCGATTTCTACCTACATAACAGGAAATACAGTCATGGTCACAGGAGCAGGCGGATCCATTGGTTCGGAAATCTGTCGCCAACTCATGCGCTTTAGTCCGAAGAAAATTCTTTTAGTCGGACATGGCGAATACAGTATCTATCAAATTGATGCTGAATTAAAAAAGGTATATGGTGAAACAGAAACAGAAATTATTCCAATCATTGGTGATGTTCAAGACCGCGATCGAATCTTTGACATTGTCAATACGTACAATCCGTGGATTATTTACCATGCAGCCGCCCATAAACACGTTCCTTTAATGGAATATAATCCTCACGAAGCGATTAAAAATAACGTGATTGGAACAAAGAATGTTGCCGAGGCTGCCGATACATTCAATATTCATACCTTCGTGTTTGTATCTACTGATAAAGCTGTTAACCCAACGAATGTGATGGGGGCAACTAAACGGATTTCAGAAATGATCATACAACATCTAGCCACACGAAGCGAAACCAAATTCGTTGCGGTTAGATTCGGAAATGTTCTAGGAAGTCGTGGTTCAGTCATTCCACTGTTTAAAGAACAAATTGCAAACGGTGGTCCTGTTACGGTTACCCATCCAGATATGACCCGTTATTTCATGACTATCCCGGAAGCTTCGAGACTTGTCATTCAAGCGGGAACGCTTGCGCGCGGTGGTGAAATTTTTGTTCTTGATATGGGTGAACCTGTTAAAATCGTCGACCTAGCCAAAAACCTTATTAAACTATCAGGCTATACAACTGACGAAATTGAAATTAAATTCTCAGGCATCCGACCCGGCGAGAAAATGTTTGAAGAATTATTAAACGAAGCCGAAATCCATCCAGAAGAAATTTTCGAGAAAATTTATATCGGCAAAACAAACCAAGTTGATATTAACCCCATATTTCAATTGATTGAACAATTTGAGCAATACAACAACAAGCAAGTTAAAGAAGAACTTATGCGCATTGTTTACGGCGAACAAAGAATGAAATCTCACATTTCTTAAGCAAGAAATTCTCGCAATCATTTACCGACATACAGGAGGACGCACTTATTATGACTTATATAACAATCAAGAGAATCATTGACATTATCTTATCATTATTCGGACTTATTATTTTATCCCCTGTATTTTTAATTCTTATTATCGCCATAAAAATTGACTCGAGAGGACCTGTGCTTTTCAAACAGAAACGCACAGGCATCCACAAGAGTCATTTTCACATTCTAAAATTCCGCACCATGCGCATAGACACACCCAAGGATACCCCAACCCACCTACTCGAAAATCCAGATCAATGGATTACTAGAGTTGGCAAGTTCCTGAGGAAGACGAGTTTGGATGAATTACCACAAATCATCAATATCGTCAAAGGTCAGATGAGCATTATCGGCCCAAGACCAGCCCTCTGGAATCAATATGATTTAATTGAAGCAAGAGACAAATATGGAGCAAATGATGTTCCTGTTGGCCTCACCGGCTGGGCTCAAATCAATGGTAGAGACGAACTTCCCATCGAAGTGAAAGCAAAGCTCGATGGAGAATATGTTAAAAAAATCGGCTTCATCATGGATGTTAAGTGCTTTTTCGGCACAATAATCAGCGTCTTCAAAAGTGACGGAGTTGTTGAGGGTAGGACAGGGACTACAGAAGATAACGAAGAAAAAGCAAGGGAGTCCATTTAACAATGAAGCAAATTTTGATAACCGGTCAGAATAGTTACATAGGAACCTCCCTTGAAAAATGGCTACTCAAACATCCTACTGAGTATCAAGTAGATACGATTGATATGCAAGATGAAGCTTGGAGAGAGAAGGACTTTTCAAATTATGATGTTGTCTTTCATGTGGCTGGGATTGCACATAGAAAAGAAACAACTGAAAACCAAGACTTGTATTATAAGATTAATAAAGAGCTAGCATTTGAAACAGCACAGAAAGCAAAAACAGATGGAGTGAAACAATTTATTTTCTTGAGTTCAATGAGTGTCTATGGAGTTGAAAAAGGTATTATAAATGAGAACACACCACTAAAACCTAATAGTGCTTATGGAAAGTCAAAACTTGAAGCAGAAGAACTAATTAATACTTTGGTAGATGATACTTTCGTTGTAGCAGTCTTAAGACCACCAATGGTTTACGGTAAGAACTGTAAAGGAAATTACCCAAGGTTAGCAAAACTAGCATTAAAAACACCTATTTTTCCAAACGTTGATAATAAACGTAGTATGATTTATATAGATAATTTATCAAACTTTGTAAAGCAGCTAATCGATAACTGTAGTAAGGGATTGTTCTTTCCACAGAATGCTGAATATGTAAATACAAGTGAGATGGTTCGACTTATTGCAGAAGTACACGGTAAGAAGTTAAGACTGACTAAGATCTTTAATCCTTTATTAAAGTTACTGAATATTAGTGTGGTTAATAAGGTGTTTGGGGATTTGGTTTATGATATGAATATGTCTAAGTTTGAAAGTGATTATAGATTTTGTG
Source organism: Amphibacillus sp. Q70 (assembly GCF_052055485.1). Classification (GTDB taxonomy): domain Bacteria; phylum Bacillota; class Bacilli; order Bacillales; family Amphibacillaceae; genus Amphibacillus. The sequence continues at coordinate 1,926,651 of NZ_CP197171.1, forward strand.
ATTTTAGTGAATCGATACTTAATACAGAGGGGGCAAGAGAATGAGTAAAAGTGCGGTGCTAGTTAGCATAGTAATGCCGGCTTATAATTGTGAAAAATATATTGTAGAAGCAATAAACTCAGTGCTTGCTCAAACTTATCAGAATTGGGAATTGTTAGTTTTAGATGATGGTTCCAAAGATAATACACTTCAGATAATCAATGAATTTGGAGAAAAAGACTCCAGAGTTAGACCGTTGCAGAATGAAAAAAACATGGGTGTTTCTGCAACGAGAAACAAAGGTATAGATTTAGCAACTGGCGATTGGATAGCATTTTTAGATAGTGATGACTTGTGGGAACCATCTAAATTAGAAAAACAGCTTGAGATTTCAGGTAGATATTTGGCGGAATTCCTATTTACTGGGTCATCATATATTAATGAAGAGGGCGAACCATTCAAGGGAATATTTGAAGTTCCTGAAAGAGTTACATATAAGAAGCTTAGAAAACATAATGTAATCTCTTGTTCATCTGTACTTGTAAAAAAGAAGTATTTTGAAAATATTAAAATGGAAAAAGATGATATGCATGAAGATTATGCAGTCTGGTTAAGAATTTTGAAATTAGGCGTTACGGCATATGGATTAAATGAACCTTTATTGGTTTATAGAATTTCTAAAAATTCAAAGTCAGGAAACAAGTTGAAGACAGTGAAGATGACTTATAGAGTATTTAGATTTATTGGGATTAATCCTATCGGATCTGCTTATTTTATGCTTAGGCATACACTTGCTTCAGTTAGGAAGTACAAAAGGATATTCTTATAAAAATTTTAATAATACGGAATATAAACCGGAGGTATTTTAATGAAGTCTAATAAATATAGTGAGCATTTAAGTTTCTATTCAAGTAGTTAGAACCCATTTAAAGATATCGAAGGATATAAATTCTTAACTATGAAACGAGTTAACAAGATAGAGAATATTTATAATGTTAACAACAATATGTTTCTGAAATATCATTAGATGAATTTATTAATTCTATCAGAGAAAAAAGTAATTATTAAACCATTTAATATACCAGCTGCAAAAGGTATTTATATAGTAAAAATGAAAAATCATTAATTATAATGGTAAGATAAATATAGTCTTTGCTCTATTATGGATGAGATCAAGAAGTGCAACTGTAGATAAATTTCATAAAGCTGGACTAGTTATCTGTTAGATTTAACTACTAAGGCAGTTAAAAACAAGAAGTAAATCTAAATCGTAACAACTATATATTTCATCCAAGTTGTTGGACATTGAAGATGAGTTTTTAAATATAAAAATAAAAAAAGATGATTGTAATTGTCGTAGTTAGAAAATTATTGGAGAGTAGACATATTGTCTGGAATATTGCCGTTTTAGAGGATGAATATGAATTTATTGAAGGAAGTTAATATATGAAAGTTGCTAATTATATATTTTTTTGATAAAGAAAGGAAAATTTTTATGAAATAGGGGTGATACAGTGATTTCGAATATGAAGAAAGTCCAAGATAAAATCCTAGAAATTGCTATCTATATTGATGAGTTTTGTAATAAACATGGAATTACTTATTATTTAATGGGGGGATCAGCATTAGGAGCTGTTCGGCATAATGGGTTTATACCATGGGATGATGACTTAGACATATTTATGACTTATGAAAATTATATTAAATTCTTAAATGCTTGCGAAACAGATCTTGACACGGAAAGATTTTATCTCCAAAAAGAGAATACAGATGAATGGCCATTATTTTTTAGTAAGGTTAGAATGAATGGGACTACTTTTATTGAAGAAGATACGAAAGAGCGTAAAATGCATAAAGGATTTTACATAGACATTATGTGTCTCAATAACACTACCAAAAATAAGGCGTATAGATATTTACAATACGTTTCAGCAAAACTAATTATTGCAAAAACATTGTCGTTAAGAGGATATTTGACAGAAAATAAAATTAAAAAAATAACGATGTTAGTATCTAAAGGATTAGTTAATGGTCCAATATTATCAATGCTACTTTGGATAGTTAGAAGCTTAAATAGTGTGGATACAGGCTATGTAGGTCATTTTTTTGGTCGTGCAAAATTCAAAAATACTTCTTTCAAAATAGAATACTTAGGTAGACAAAGGTATGTTGAGTTTTCAGGATATGAACTCCCAGTAATGGAGAATGTCGAGGAGTACCTTGAAGTAAGGTTTGGTTCAGACTATATGAAAATGCCTGATCAGAAAACACGTGATATGTATCCGGTACATGCTATATTTGTAGATACAAAAAAAGATTATAGCTTTTATGAAAAAAAGTTTAGTGAATTATAGAATTTGTTGAACTAAGAGGTGAATAAATTCATGGATAAAAAAATTTTGTTCATTGTAAATAGTCTTAGCAAAGGTAGCGGAGTAATGTCTTTTTTAATGAATATTTATAGGAACATAGATTCCAGTAAATTAAAAATAGACTTTGTAATAGGAACAGAAGTGGAGACGAGTTACAAAAATGAATTAATTGATTTAGGAGCAAAAATATTTTATATCCCAGCGCCTAAAAAAGTTAGCTTAAAAAATTTCATTAATTATAAAAAGAGTATTGAAGAATTTTTTGATATTCATCAGTATGATATAATTCACTCTCATGTTCCTATATTTAATTTCATTTATTTTCCTATTGCGAAAAAATTTGGAGTTAAATACAGAATAGCACATAGTCATAGTACACAGTCTTCAAGTAAAATTTCTAGCAAAATTAGAAATTACTTTTTATTGCTTACATTGAAGAAAACTTCTAATTACTATTTTGCTTGTAGTAAACAAGCTGCGTTATTTTTATTTGGAAAAAGTAAGTATAAAAAAAATCAAGTGAAAATATTAAATAATGCTATTAACACAGATCTTTTCTCTTTTAAAGAATCAATAAGAAAAATAAAAAGAGCAGAATTAGATGTAGTAGATAAGTTTGTAATTGGACATGTAGGGAGATTTGCTAGTGAAAAAAACCATAGTTATTTGTTGGACATTTTCTATGAAATAAAAAACAGACAAAAAAACAGCGTCTTGGTTTTAGTGGGAGAAGGTAAATTATTTAAAGAAATTCATCATAAAGCGAGGTCGCTTGGATTAGTGGATAGTATTCTTTTTTTAGGAATCAGGGATGATGTCAATGAAATTATGCAAGCAATGGATGCTTTTCTATTACCCTCAGTATTTGAGGGATTAGGAATAGTAGCAATTGAAGCGCAATCAGTAGGATTACCATGCTTTGTATCTAATGGTGTACCTAAAGATGTGAACTTAACTGATTTGATTAGTCATCTATCTCTCGAAAAAAAACCTTGCTTTTGGGCAGATCAGATTTGTTCAATTCAGCGAGATAACATTAAAAGATCAGAATATGCACTTAAAATAAAAAAACAAAATTATGATATCAAAAAACAAGTAAAATGGTTAGAGGATTTTTATTTAAATATAGAAGGAAAAACTACTACAAGTTCTAATGACATAAGTCCATAGAATATGAGAATATATTATTGCTATTTAAGTCAGGAGCACACATATGTTAACACATATTTTAGTAATTATTTTAATTCTTTTATCGGGTATTTTTTTTAATAATTCAAAATTTAGATTTGGTAATAAGGTATATATGATTAATGTTTTTTTAGTCTTATTTTTTATCTCTGCATTTAGGTCGGTAAACATAGGTAATGATACACAAGATTATTTTCTTATGTTTTATAGATTTGGAAACATGAATAGTGTGTTTAACTTAGACTCCACAATTGAGATTGGATATAGAATTTTAAATAGGGCTCTGTATACAATCAGTTCTAATACTCTGATTCTAACTACTGTAACAAGTGCTATTATTATTGGCGTTTTTATGAAATTTATATATAAAAACTCAAAAATTACATGGCTGAGTGTTTTACTTTTTTTAAATCTAAGGATATTTTATTTTACTCTTAGTGGTATAAGACAGTCTATAGCATTAGCAGTAATATTAGTTAGCTATAAATATGTTAAAGAGAGAAAATTCATACCCTTTTTTATTTTAGTTATAGTTGCTTCTACTTTTCATTTAACTGCACTAGTCTTTCTAATTGTATATCCACTTTCCAAAATTAATTATACTAAAAAAGTAATGAATACATATTTGGTTATTAGTGGTTTATTATTTTTACTTTTTGATTATTTTATTATATTTATTTTGAGGTTTTTTCCTAAATATCAAGTATATATATCAAGCAGTTATTTTGAAAATACAAGATTGGCTAGTATGGTAGACTTTTTTGTTATTTTATCTATATTTGTTTTTGGTTATATCCTAAGAAAGAATTTTAATAATAATGAGGTTAGAATAAAGAGAAAATCAAAGAAAACTATGATTAAAAATAAATATGCTACTGAAAAGAATATTTTATTGCATATTATTTCATTAGCTTTGTTGTTTACTTTTATAGCAATTAATGTCTCACTTGTTAAAAGGGTAGGACTATACTTTTTTATTTTCACTATTATATATATTCCAAACGTAATCCAAAAAATCCAAGATAAAAATCTAAAGTTACTATTATTATATTCGATCACCGTTCTTACTTTTGCTTATAATATTATCATACTTATATATCGGCCTGAGTGGCAACATGTTTATCCATATGAATTTTTTTGGCAAATAAACTGATATTCAAATAATATTATTGATGGAGGATAAATTATGAAAAAAATATTGCTAATTAATCAGGGGAAAACAGAAAATCTAGGGGATAAGGCAATAAATATTGTATTTCATGAACTTCTGATGGAACATCGCTGTACAGTAGATTTTGCTGGGTTCGCACAGACTAATGAACAATTTATTGATGAAATGGAATTTCGCAAAAAACGTAGTTTACATTCAACTATTAAGCATTTTACACCTGACTTTTTAATTTGGTTTTTTAAGTATAGGAAGAAAATAAATCGTGAGTTTTCTATGATTAAAAATAAAAACTATGATTTAGTAGTTATTGGTGGAGGTCAATTAATAAAAACCAAAAACGTATTTGTTTTTACTTTGTTAACTTGGGTTGGAATTATTAAAAAAATGTCTTGTCCAATTATACTTGCGGGTATAGGGGTAGATACAACATATTCTATTATTGAAAAAAAACTATATAGAAAGGTTCTTCCAAACATAGATGAAATATACGTTAGGGATAAAGTTTCACAAAAAATATTGAATGAGGAATTTAATGTATCTTCTAATTACATACCTGATGTAGTATTTGCTTACTCAAGATTTTTTCCACAGGACGTAGATATTAATAAGAAGAATAAATTATTGATAATGATCTATGATTATAATGCTTTAAAAGATAATTTTGAAACTAAATTTAAAACAATTTATGAGTATTTTAATTATTGGGAAAAATTAATTGAACAAAATATGGAAAATAATCTTGAAATAGTTTTAGGCTATACAACTATTGGAGATAAAAGAACAACATATGAATTTAGTGAATATCTAAAGAGAAAATCAAATATTAAATTTTCAATAAAAAATACAGATAGATTAAGTGATTTTTCTAATTTATTAAAAGATACTAAAGTATTAATTTCAGGAAGAATGCATGGAATGTTATTAGGTTTAAATTATAAATGTGAAATAGTTCCTTATGTAATTTCTTCAAAAATTGAAGCTTTTAAAGATGAGTGGTTAGATAAAAAATTTAATATAGATGATGTAAATATTGAAATTGATAAAACATTAGAAAGTTTATTGGGAAATATCAGGTATTAAGGAATACATTATTTTTAAATTGATCGAGGTGCTATGTGAAAAAAACCGTTTTACTAATAATAATATTAACAGTTATTTCAAAAGTTATAGGGCTTAGTAGGGAAATTACGTTATCATATTTCTACGGTGCAACAAGTGTTAGTGATGCTTATTTAATTGCATTAATTATACCTACAGTTATATTTACTTTTGTTGGTAATGCAATTTCTACAGGATATATCCCTATGTATAATAAAATTGCTTTTGAGTTTGATAAAAATAAAGCAAATACATATACTAATAATTTGATTAATATCCTTGGTGTATTCAGTTGTGCTTTAATATTTTTTTGTTATATGTTCACAGAGCAACTTGTGAGAGTATTTGCTTCAGGATTTGAAGGTGAGACTTTACAATTAGCTATCCAATTTACTAGATATAGTTTAATTGGACTTTTGTTTATGGGAGTAACACATTTGTTTAGAAGTTATCTTCAATTAAAAGGTAATTTTGCAGCTCCAGCATTAGTAGCGTTACCCATGAATATAGTAATAATTTCTTCTATCATTATTAGTAGTTTCTGGGATATTAGAATTCTATCTATAGGATTAATTTTATCTATGCTGGCCCAATTAATTTTTTTAATTCCTTTTGTTGTAAAGAAGGGGTTGAGATTTCAACCAATATTTGATATAAAAGATAAAAATATCAAACAAATGATACCCTTAGCGCTTCCAGTACTTGTAGGTGTTGCTGTTGAGGATTTAAATAAAATAATAGATAAGACAATTGCTTCGAATGTTGCTATTGGGGGAATTTCAGCACTCAGTTATTCAATCAATTTAAATAATTTTGTTCATGGAGTTTTTGTGTTATCAATAACTTCAGTTATGTATCCAGTGATATCTAAAATGGCTATTGAAGGCAATATTTCAGGATTGAAAAAATCAATCATTGAATCAATTGAGATTATATCTCTTTTTTTAGTACCTACAATGATAGGAATTATGATATTTTCAAAGCCTATTATTGAACTGTTATATGGAAGAGGTGCTTTTGGAGATAATGCTATAACAATGACGTCTCAAGTTTTGTTTTATTATTCGTTCGGGCTTCTAAGTGTAGGTATTCGAGAAGTATTATCTAGACCATTCTATGCTTTACAAGACACTAAAACACCTGTAATTAATGCTTCAGTTGGAGTAATAGTAAATATAACTTTAAATCTAATTTTATCAAGATACCTAGGGATAGGTGGACTTGCTCTAGCTACAAGTTTGTCTTCAGTATTAACTGCGATCCTTATGTATCAAAGTTTAAAGAAAAAAATAGGGATTATAGATTTAACCAATACATACATGATATTGTTCAAAGTTTTAATTGCATCAGTTATTATGGGTTTTGTTGTATATGGATTAAACATTATTTTGATTCAATATACAAGTTCAAATGTATCACTTTTTATTTCAATTATCTTTGGTGCTTTATTATATTTTTCATTATTGATATTTTTAAAAGTAAAAATTGTCAATAAGGTGAAAATTAAATTTATAAATAAGCTATTAAGCATTAATCAACAAAAATAATAAAATAAGGGGATTCTAAGAGTGAAGATAGTACAAGTTTCAAAAATGATCAAGACAAATGAACTTAATGTTTTTCATTATTAAAATATTTATGGACTCTGTCTTGATGAAAGAAATATATGATGAATGAGAATGAACTTTATAATATAATGTAAGAAGAGTTCGGGAATTATGAATTTCCAATTAATATAAAATGTGATGAATTTCTTCGGAGTTTATTTAGTGATTATGACAAATTCTTCTCAACGGCATTACATAATTTTTACCATGATATAATTGAAATTAGTAAAAAAACTTGATATAGGAGGTCAAGATTGTGAGTAAAGTAATGGAAGATTTTAAAAAAAAATTCAAAACTAAAGATTTATTGATTTATGAAACTGAGTATTGGGTTTGGTCACTTAGACCTGTACAGGCTACACCCGGTGCTGGAATACTATCATTAAAACGTGAATGTCAAACTTTTAGTGAATTAAATCAAGAAGAGTTTTCTGATTTAAACAACATCATTAAAGCAATTGAGAAAACTCTTAAGAAAACTTTTAATTATGATATTATGAATTACCTCATGCTTATGATGGTAGATAAGCAGGTTCATTATCATATTATACCAAGATACGATAAAGCTATCGACTTTATTGGATTATATTGGAAAGACTCAGGTTGGCCAGGAGTACCAAATTTAGCAGGGGAAGAAATAAAAATAGAAATATTGTATGAAATTCAGTCTATAATAAAAGAAAACTTGGTGTTATAGACTAGTGATTTTTAAAGTTCAGAAGGAGGAGAAATTTTGAAAAAATATAAAGTAGGCTATACAACAGGTGTTTATGATATGTTTCATATTGGACATTTAAATATATTAAAAAGAGCAAAGGAACAATGTGAATACTTAATTGTCGGAGTAACGACTGATAAATTAGTATTTTATAAAAATAAGAAAGCAATCATACCACATGATGAGCGCATGGCAATTGTGGAAAGTATTAAATATGTTGATCAAGTGGTACCACAAGAAAATATGGATAAAATGGCAGCTTGGGAGAAATATAAATATGATGTCATGTTTGTAGGTAGTGACTGGAAGGGTACGGATAAATGGAATGAGTTCGAACGACAATTTGATAAAGTAGGAGTAGATATCGTATACTTCCCATATACACAAGGTACTTCTTCGACGAAGTTGAGAGATGTGCTAGATAAGATAATGAAAGTTGATTCAGTACCCGCAAGATAGTTTAAAGAAATAATTCATTTAACTGAATATGGAGTATCTCCGTAAGAGTGGACAAACTGCTTGAACGCGGTTTACTTAATTTTAAAGAGGTATTATAGTTAATTAAGAACAATGATAGTTTCGAGACTATTGTGAAAGATATAAAAATTGCAGAGACCAAAGATGAAGAGATGACCTTCAACAATTGGACAGAGAAAGTTACGGGAACGGCTTTAGTAAACATTTATGGAATGTCCATAGTTAAGAGTGAGTCTAGAATATCAAATCAAAAGTATTTTAAAAAAATGGAAGAATTGAGTGATGATAAGATTAAAGTAAAAAAGTTAACACAATGTTATGTCTCGTAAATGCAAGGATTGTTAGTTTTGTTTTCCGTATGAAGAATACGACTATGTATACATGTTTATTTCATTATGGTGAGAAAAATATCAGACTTCTCAAAAAAGTTAAAGACTACTGTACTACAGATTTTTTATACATTTATAGAAAGAGGTAGTGGGGTATAGAATTTAAATGATAAATATTCTATGGTTATAATTATGTTTTGATCTATTTAGCATTTATATTTAGTTGTAGAGGTTAGAAAAAATTTTTACTAAATAGCCAACTAAACGATGTCAAAGCGACTTATGCTGATATTGATGATCTGCAGCAAACCACTGGCTTTAAACCAACGACGTCGATCGATCAGGGCTTGAAAAAGTTCGTTGATTGGTATAAAGAATACTATAAAGTTTAAAAATAGTATCATGATCTACCAACAAGGTAATCTCTTTAAAGAAATTATCTTTTGTGAAGTGTTACAATAGTAAAGATGTATTTTAGCTAAAATATAAATCATTGAGTTTGTACTTTAAACAAATCCATAGAGTTAGGAAGGTAAACATAATGAAAATTGCAGTTGCTGGAACAGGGTATGTTGGTTTATCTAATGCAGTATTACTGGCTCAGAATCATCAAGTTTTTGCCTTAGATATCATTCAAGAGAAAGTAGATTTGATTAATAGCAAGAAATCACCTATTGTTGATGCTGAAATTGAAGAGTTTTTAGCAACAAAAGATTTGAATTTAACCGCAACGACAAGTCCTAAAGAGGCATATGAAGGGGCGGAATATGTGGTTATCTCCACACCAACGAATTATGATGAGAAGAAGAATTATTTTGATACAAGTACAGTGGAAAAAGTGATTAAGGATGTGCTTGAACTTAATCCTCGAGCGACAATGATCATTAAATCAACCGTCCCTGTTGGCTATACTTTAGAAGTACGAGCTAAGTTCAAAACGGAAAACATTGTTTTCTCACCGGAGTTTTTACGTGAAGGTAAAGCACTTTATGATAATCTTTATCCATCTCGAATCGTGCTTGGGGAGCAATCCGATCGTGCCCGTCAATTCGCAGATTTACTTGTTGAAGGTGCACTTAAGGAAGATATTGATGTCCTATTTACCGATTCGACGGAAGCCGAAGCCATTAAGTTATTTGCCAATACTTATCTTGGTCTTCGAGTTGCCTTTTTCAATGAATTGGATACTTATGCAGAGGTACGTGGTTTAAATACGAAGCAGATTATTGAAGGGGTTGGACTTGATCCACGGATTGGCAGCCACTACAATAATCCATCTTTCGGCTATGGCGGTTACTGCTTACCAAAGGATACCAAGCAATTACTAGCTAATTATGAAGATGTGCCAAATAATATTATCCAAGCGATTGTTGATGCCAACCGGACCCGTAAAGACCACATTGCCAATAGTATTTTGGCCAAAAACCCTACGATTGTCGGAATTTACCGCCTAACGATGAAAACAGACTCTGATAACTTCAGACAATCCGCCATCCAAGGGATCATGAAACGCATTAAAGCAAAAGGCATTGAAGTTGTCGTCTACGAACCGGTACTAGAGGAAGAAGATTTTTATAACTCACGAGTCGTGAAAGATCTTGATGAATTCAAAGCGATTTCTGACGTTGTCGTAGCGAACCGTTTGACTGATGAGATTAAAGATGTAGAAGAGAAGGTTTATACAAGGGATTTGTTTAGTAGGGATTAGATAGAGAGCACCCTGTTGTTGATGGGGTGCTTTTTGTATTATTTTAGTGGAAAATTTAACTTCAATTCAGTTTCAAAAAAAATATGCAACAAAGGTGGTAAAATGAGCTTTACTTTATTTAATTCGAATAGTTTCCTTTTTGATTGTCAATTAGAAGATTACTGTTTATATATCGATGTAATGAAGGAAAGTATTGATTCTCGTAAAAAAACTATTTTGGAAAGGTTTGAAAAAGAATCTGAAAATATAAGTGATTCTCAATCTAAAGATGAGATGTTTGAATATAAGTATCTGGATGATTATCAATCTTTAGACCAAGATTATACTTTTATTTTGCGTAAATCACTTTTTATTACTCTTCACTCTTTTATGGAGTCTGAATTACTAAGAATATCTAAAAGCTTAGAGAATCAAAATCACTCGCAAATTAAATTAACTGATATTAAACATTCTGGATTAAAGAGATATCTATTTTATATTGAAAAGGTTATAAATATCGACATTAAATTGTCTGAAATGGATAGGAAGACTTTTATTAAATATAGTGATTTAAGAAATTACTTTGTACATAATGATGGTATTGAATTTCAAGCTAAACAGCATACTAAGTTTAAATCTTTACCATATATAAAATTTAGAGAATATAGATTGCCAGAAATCTATGAGGTTGAATCATTAGAGAAAGAATTTAATGTTGTATATTTAGATTTAATCTCAAAATTTTTCAAACAACTGTTTGTATCTTTAGATGAATATGATATTAAATTATAATTAATTTAATTCAATATTTAATTGATTTTAACCTGTATTAATTTTGTTTTAGCCAATTGGATAATTATTCATTTTTTAGTGTTTAATCTGTGATTGTATTTCGTAATTGGGAAGTGAACTGTTTTTTAATTAAATCTGAGATAGCTAAAAGCAGAGAAATTCACAAGGAGAAAGGAGTTCATTTTTAAGTTAACATATACATTATTCACTCTAATTAAAACACATGGGTGGAGAACCACACATTAAAGTTAAAGGAGAGATCGTTGTAATGGATAGTTCAGTTATGAAAACTAAGTTACAAGAATATGTAGATGCTTTTAATAAAGGTGACCTTAAGCGTTTGATGGCGCTGTTCGCTGACGAAGCAAAAGTGGAGGATCCCGTTGGTCAACCACCAAAGGTAGGGCGTCAAGAAATTGAAGAATTTTATCAACAAAGCTTGCTAGGAGGAGCTCAACTTGAATTATTAGTACCACCCCGCGGTTCCTTCAGTAATGCAGCATCGATTACCTTTGCCGTTCACTCCAAAGCGGAAGGCCAATCAATTCGTATCGATGTCACCGATGTAATGACCTTTGACACAAACGGTAAAATTGTGACCATGCAAGCCTTTTGGGGACCGGACGATATGCAACAGCTTTAGTTCAGTTGTAATCGTCTTCGTTTAATAACAAGTATCTATAATTAGCTTATCGACCTCTTGTATACTTGTCTTAAGACAAATAAACAGGAGGTTATTCATTTTGATTATCAACTTTGGATATGGCTGATTATTTTCCATAAAGAGGTCCACCAATATCCATGTGGGGTCCACCTGTGACTGCTAAACTAGAGTAGACAGTTTTTGCTAGATAAAAAGACACACTTATTTACACAAAAATATTAATAATAAGAACTTCCATTGTACAATGTTTATATCAAAACATACAGAACAGTGGAGGACGTAAAGGTGGATAAGTGGGAAATGTATATGGAAATACATCAATTAATTAAAAAGGGTTTTAGTAAGACAAAGGTAGCTGAAAAACTAGGAATCTCAAGATCAACCGTTCATCGTTATCTAAAAAAGAATCCTTCGGATATGTCTAAGTGGGTTGATTCCATTCAAACCAGAAGTAAGAAATTAGATCCTTATAAAGAACTAATTTTATCCTGGCTAAGAGAACATCCAGATATGTCTGCGGCACAAGTAGAAGATTGGCTAAAAGAAAGATACGAAGATTTAGAAGTAGGTGAAAGTACGGTTCGCTCCTATGTTAGAGAACTTCGAGAGGAATATAAAATAAGAAAGGAAACTTCACCACGAATTTATGAGGCTATTCTCGATTCACCTATGGGTGAGCAAATACAAGTTGATTTTGGTCATACGAAACAGAAGGCAGCAGACAGTAAGGAAGTAAAATTAAACTTTATAGCATTTGTACTATCTAATTCTAGATATAAATATATGGAATGGTTGGATAGGCCATTTACTACCCAAGATGTCATTAAAGCACATGAAAATGCATTTAAGTGGTATGGAGGAATTCCAGGTGAATTGGTATATGACCAAGATAGTTTAATCGTTGTCAGTGAGAATGGTGGGGATTTAATTTTAACACAAGAGTTCCAACAATATAAAGAATCTAGGAATCTAAACCTTCGTGTTTGCCGCAAGGCGGATCCAGAGAGCAAAGGAAAAATTGAAAATGTAGTTGGATTTATTAAACATAATTTCGCTAAACATCGAGTTTTTCATAACATTGATTCTTGGAATGAACAAGGGTGGGAATGGCTTCATAGAACTGGAAACTATAAAATTCACCATACAACAAAAAAGAGACCGGTCGAAGTATTTTCCCTGGAAAGACAACACTTAAGACCAGTCACCAAAAATATAGATATAAAATATAACTATGAAAATAGTATATCAAGATGTGTCCATAAGGACAATACCATTCGATATTTATCTAACCGTTATACTCTACCATTGGGGACGTTTGGCAAGTACGAAACGGTCTGCATTAAGGAAACGGAGGAAAGAGAATTAATCATTTATAGCCCTGAAACAGGTGAAATCATAGCAAAGCATACGATCCCTGACGAGAAAGGGTTATTGATTAAAGATAGAAAACATAGCCGTGATAGAACAAAGGGTATTGATGCATTTATGAATACAGTTGCCGAGCATTTTAATGACAGTGAGATGGCTTATGATTATCTACAAGCAGTAAAAGGGAAGTACCCTCGATATATTAGGGATCAACTCCAAATGATAATAAAAGAGACAAAAACAAATAACAAAGAAATTCTATCAACAGCATTGAAAGAGTGTATAAAGAGGAATCTTTATGGTGCCACAGATTTTAGCGATGTCGTTGCCTATTTAAAACGACATCGACAAATGGAAGATACACCAAATGATACCGCTAAGAATGTAACACGAGTAAAAGGAGTTTCAGCTTGGGTTATGGAAACAGAAGCTCAAAAACGAGAAGTGAATGCCTATACTGTCATATTGGAAGGTGATCCAGTATGAGCCAGTTAAATCAATTACAAGAATTGATGAGAACTCTACGTTTAACAGAAACAGCAAATCACCTTCCTGCATTAATTAGAGAGGCTGAGCAAAAGGATTCCTCCTTTACTCAGTTCCTCCTAGATGTAGTAAAATATGAACAAACTCGCAGAGAAGAAAAGCAGTTAGAAAAACGATTTAAATGGGCTACATTTCCGTTCCAAAAGACATTAGAGGAATTCAATATAAAAGAACAGAAATCATTAAGCAATAAACATTTGAATAGGTTGAAGGATTTAACTTGGATAGAACAGTTACACAATATCATTCTATTAGGACCACCAGGTAGTGGGAAAACTCACATATCAATTGGATTAGGAATCGAAGCGTTAAACCAAGGTTACAAGGTTATCTTTACTACGATGGGAGACCTTATTCATGTATTAAAAACGGAAGAAATTACTCGAAAATCACAGACGAGAATGAAAAGAATAAGAGATGCAGACTTAGTTATTATTGATGATTTGATGTTTATGGCGATGGATTCACAGGAAGCTAATATGTTCTTCCACTTGATTAATGATTTATACAATCAATCATCCATCATTTTAACTTCAAATAAAGCACCTAAAGAGTGGGGAGAGCTATTAGGTGACCAAGCAATTACAACAGCTATATTAGATAGAATTCTACACCGAGTTGAAATCATTCATCTAAATGAAGATAGTTATCGAATGAAACATAGATCGACCATATTTGGGCAAGAAAGTGTTTCAAATTAATGAGCATAAATTGTGTCTTTTTACTTGACGGTCACACCACCTCATCAAAAACTAAATATGCACTTTGAGTCCATTGTTTCACGATTCAGATCCCACTTACTTACCTCTTTTCGATATATTTGAGTACGGTGGATAAATTTTACCACCTTTTGCAGGGCACCTTATAAAATGATGAGGTGCTCTTTTGATTTTGAGGGTATAGATTAGACTACAAAAAATTAAACAGGTATGGAGCCCGAATTTGACTAACAATCCACCATTACCGAAAATCACCAATCCGATTATAGAGAACAAACGATTAAAGTAATGGTTGATTATGGTCAATACAGATTCTAATTCATATACCGCATAAGGTACGCTACATATAGTCTTTCATTAGAAAAAGAAGGGACAAAGATTTCAACCTACATACCTATAAAGGATGTGATTTCTGTATCGCCATCTGTCGCCTTTACAATGAGAGATTTCAATCCACGCACCCATAAAGGATGCGATTTATGTATTCTTGCTGTTTATCAAGCCGATCAAATTTCAATCCACGCACCCATAAAGGATGCGATCTATTTTTTCCAATTAAAATCCCCTCCCTTCGTTTAATTTCAATCCACGCACCCATAAAGGATGCGATCTCCGAACGCTTAATCGTCGATAAATCTTTACCATTTCAATCCACGCACCCATAAAGGATGCGATCTCAACCAAGCCGGATCAAGGGAATAAGGTATGTCATTTCAATCCACGCACCCATAAAGGATGCGATATATAAGTGCGAATGCGCATGCGGGAATGAAGTATTTCAATCCACGCACCCATAAAGGATGCGATGCTTTTGCCCTAAAACTAGCTGAATTTGCTAGAAAAATTTCAATCCACGCACCCATAAAGGATGCGATCTGCCAAAGCTGGCAGAAATGACAACCATTAGAATTTCAATCCACGCACCCATAAAGGATGCGATACTTCTGGCTTTTCGTCAAAACGAATCGTACAAATTTCAATCCACGCACCCATAAAGGATGCGATTTGTCCGGAAAGACTATACATTTAGGTCGTTTTATTTCAATCCACGCACCCATAAAGGATGCGATTTTAAACCTGAGAAAGGAGGCACTTACCATGCAAATTTCAATCCACGCACCCATAAAGGATGCGATCACCTCATTTCGTGTCTTTTTAAGACACTTTTAATTTCAATCCACGCACCCATAAAGGATGCGATCTGACAAGTTAAAACTTCCATTCCCGTTAACAATTTCAATCCACGCACCCATAAAGGATGCGATGAAAATGCCAAATGTAGAGGACGTGACCGAAGTATTTCAATCCACGCACCCATAAAGGATGCGATTGCCTCTTTATAGCCTTCCTCAAGCACACCTTTCATTTCAATCCACGCACCCATAAAGGATGCGATCTTAGTTGATCCACAATCTTTCTTGTTTCGTCCGACATTTCAATCCACGCACCCATAAAGGATGCGATACCCTTCGTTAATCAAATCAGATTCAGATTTACATTTCAATCCACGCACCCATAAAGGATGCGATATAGATGACCGCCCCTTCACGTCCTCCATCCTGTATTTCAATCCACGCACCCATAAAGGATGCGATCATCTGTATCGTTTCTGATAAAATAGATCTCTTTATTTCAATCCACGCACCCATAAAGGATGCGATTCAACATGATATCGTGCATAGCCTTCCGCATTTATTTCAATCCACGCACCCATAAAGGATGCGATAATTCATTCATTGCTCTGCCCCCTCATAAAAAGCTATTTCAATCCACGCACCCATAAAGGATGCGATTTTCCTGATCTGAGTTAGTAGGTTGATAGTTTTCATTTCAATCCACGCACCCATAAAGGATGCGATAAATATATACGAAAATTCATATCATGTCAATATATTTCAATCCACGCACCCATAAAGGATGCGATCACAAAGCAGTGGAATAGTGGGGCAAGTATTGAGATTTCAATCCACGCACCCATAAAGGATGCGATGTTATCTGTCTACGGTTTTATTGGTGGCTGGCAATTTCAATCCACGCACCCATAAAGGATGCGATTCAGGTGGTCTTGGCAAGGTGGATTGCGGTCGTATTTCAATCCACGCACCCATAAAGGATGCGATGCTTTTCAGCAGCATATTGAGCTAATAAACTTTGATTTCAATCCACGCACCCATAAAGGATGCGATGCAAATTTGTCACATAAGCACCATTTGCGTTTTATTTCAATCCACGCACCCATAAAGGATGCGATAATGATGGACTGGTTGGTGCTTTTAAGAAACTCTATTTCAATCCACGCACCCATAAAGGATGCGATTTTGCTCGTCCCCATATTTCTGGGTAGGCATTGCTATTTCAATCCACGCACCCATAAAGGATGCGATCTACTGTTGCGCTCAAACTTTTTGAGTGGTCATATATTTCAATCCACGCACCCATAAAGGATGCGATTAAAGGTTTCTAAAACCTTTTTATCAATACTACATTTCAATCCACGCACCCATAAAGGATGCGATCGGGATCATCTTAACTGAACCAAGCCTTATCAAAATTTCAATCCACGCACCCATAAAGGATGCGATTAATACCTTCTTTTTCTTCTAATAAATCAAAAATATTTCAATCCACGCACCCATAAAGGATGCGATACGATAGTTATAAAAAACACACAATTGTATTAGTATTTCAATCCACGCACCCATAAAGGATGCGATAAAGGTATCACCTCGGTAGATTGGGTGACCAAAATTTCAATCCACGCACCCATAAAGGATGCGATCTTGTGGCAGAAAAAACAGCGTCATATAACATAACATTTCAATCCACGCACCCATAAAGGATGCGATACACATTTATAAACAGTCACTATTTTACACAACGTATTTCAATCCACGCACCCATAAAGGATGCGATTTTGAAGATGGATATCAAGCTGTTGCTGCAGTTATTTCAATCCACGCACCCATAAAGGATGCGATCACAAATGGCTTGTCAGTTTGCCAATTGTGTCATATTTCAATCCACGCACCCATAAAGGATGCGATCAATCCGCAAGCTAGAAATGCCCGAGTATGTAATATTTCAATCCACGCACCCATAAAGGATGCGATGAACAGTTTTTAAAGACAAAAGAATTAAAAATTATTTCAATCCACGCACCCATAAAGGATGCGATAATAATAAATCTTTTTCTCGTATCTTGCTGCAAATTTCAATCCACGCACCCATAAAGGATGCGATTTTTTTCAATCCGTACTCCCTTAGTTCGGGAGTATTTCAATCCACGCACCCATAAAGGATGCGATCGCGGCGAATATATCGCCGCTGTTGGTGGCGGAGTTATTTCAATCCACGCACCCATAAAGGATGCGATACTACGGTTCTAAAGTTGAAATGATTCCTATTTCTATTTCAATCCACGCACCCATAAAGGATGCGATTTAAATTTGCGCCTAACCCTGGTCCCGAACCAGGGATTTCAATCCACGCACCCATAAAGGATGCGATGGCAACTGCGGTCTATGTGACTGTCGCTCTGTTCCATTTCAATCCACGCACCCATAAAGGATGCGATTTGTTTTCACCATCTTTTTCAATCTTTCCAACTTCTATTTCAATCCACGCACCCATAAAGGATGCGATGGTAGAATTGCAAATGCTCATGGTTTGAAAACAATTTCAATCCACGCACCCATAAAGGATGCGATATTTCTTAATAAAAATAAAGAGTTGCCACACTTATTTCAATCCACGCACCCATAAAGGATGCGATTTTCCTCTAGGTGTATCCAGTTTGGTTACCCCTATTTCAATCCACGCACCCATAAAGGATGCGATGGCAACTGCGGTCTATGTGACTGTCGCTCTGTTCCATTTCAATCCACGCACCCATAAAGGATGCGATATACTTTACCTACAATAATCCGCTGAAGTGAGGTATTTCAATCCACGCACCCATAAAGGATGCGATGATTTAGGCGCAGAGATTAACATAAATTTTAACATTTCAATCCACGCACCCATAAAGGATGCGATGCAGACAACTTTATTAACCTATCTGATGGAAACATTTCAATCCACGCACCCATAAAGGATGCGATCAGGGATAACAATTGATAACATAAATTATAATGATGATTTCAATCCACGCACCCATAAAGGATGCGATCGTGGCAGTATACGATTAGTCGATATACAAAAGGATTTCAATCCACGCACCCATAAAGGATGCGATTCCCAAGCGCAACTTATAATCGGACATTTAGATGCAATTTCAATCCACGCACCCATAAAGGATGCGATAAATATGAGTTTTTATATTACACCAAAAGAATATATTTCAATCCACGCACCCATAAAGGATGCGATCTTGCGTTAGGTGATGGTGACTTTCGCAAGGCGATTTCAATCCACGCACCCATAAAGGATGCGATTTTTGTTGCCAATTCTTGTTTGGCTAATGATTGATTTCAATCCACGCACCCATAAAGGATGCGATGGCAATTAAAAGCAATAGTTAATAAAGCAGGCGATTTCAATCCACGCACCCATAAAGGATGCGATCATGCATTTGCACAACTAATGGGATCGCTTTTTCTGATTTCAATCCACGCACCCATAAAGGATGCGATTTTTCTTAATTGATAATTTTCCTGAGTTAATTTTATTTCAATCCACGCACCCATAAAGGATGCGATCTCAAAAGTTCCATTACTCAACCTCCTCGTGCTTATTTCAATCCACGCACCCATAAAGGATGCGATGCAGGCTTACCAATTGAAGTTGACGGAATAACAATTTCAATCCACGCACCCATAAAGGATGCGATCAAGCAAGTGGGCAAAAGAACTAAATATCACCAAAATTTCAATCCACGCACCCATAAAGGATGCGATACCATTGCAATTTCTTTTGCTGTGTCTAAAAACAATTTCAATCCACGCACCCATAAAGGATGCGATAGCGAGTTCGTTGGCAGTCGAATAAGAAGCCTTAATTTCAATCCACGCACCCATAAAGGATGCGATAGTGCAGGTCTACCAATCGAAGTAGAGGCAATAACGATTTCAATCCACGCACCCATAAAGGATGCGATAAATAGATTTTAGCTTTAAAGACGATTCAGAGGATTTCAATCCACGCACCCATAAAGGATGCGATGTTATATGGTGGGGAAACCTTTAAGGGATATAAAATTTCAATCCACGCACCCATAAAGGATGCGATTGCGGTATGCTATAACATGCTTCCATATCGTTTTATTTCAATCCACGCACCCATAAAGGATGCGATTGCAGATATAGCTAAAAACGCAAAAGAGTACATCAATTTCAATCCACGCACCCATAAAGGATGCGATTTAATTTCCAAAGCAGGATAAAGGTTAAACCGAAATTTCAATCCACGCACCCATAAAGGATGCGATTCAGTGGTATGTAGATGGTGATAATAAGAATGGTATTTCAATCCACGCACCCATAAAGGATGCGATATGTACGATTTATTATCTTTAAAAACAGACGTTATTTCAATCCACGCACCCATAAAGGATGCGATATGCTGTGGGAATTGTTTTAAGTGGTGATTTTAATTTCAATCCACGCACCCATAAAGGATGCGATTTTTGGGTGTGTTGGGTAGCCGTCATCTCTTGTATTTCAATCCACGCACCCATAAAGGATGCGATCGTGTTTTCCCGAAGATCCGCTATCGTTGGTGGATTTCAATCCACGCACCCATAAAGGATGCGATCACTGGCAAAAGTAAAGTGTCTGGAATGACGCTTATTTCAATCCACGCACCCATAAAGGATGCGATTTTTCAGCCCACACTCTAAATATAAGGTGTTGAATTTCAATCCACGCACCCATAAAGGATGCGATGAAGGTGTGGCTATCTGTAATATCTTAAAACGGCATATTTCAATCCACGCACCCATAAAGGATGCGATTTGATATTAATAAAACTTGGGGATATTCAAGTAATTTCAATCCACGCACCCATAAAGGATGCGATGATCATGGATTAAAAATATATCGAAACTATGGAGATTTCAATCCACGCACCCATAAAGGATGCGATTTCATTCATTGCTCTGCCCCCTCGTAAAAAGCTATTTCAATCCACGCACCCATAAAGGATGCGATCAAGTGGGCGTGTCAGCGTTTTTTATATGATATAATTTCAATCCACGCACCCATAAAGGATGCGATTTCAAAATCTATTAAATTTATTCTATAAGTTAGGTATTTCAATCCACGCACCCATAAAGGATGCGATAAAGGTATCACCTCGGTAGATTGGGTGACCAAAATTTCAATCCACGCACCCATAAAGGATGCGATTTCTTGTCCGAATCTCCAACAACGTCTAATTGCTTATTTCAATCCACGCACCCATAAAGGATGCGATCGTAGACCTTTTCACTTACTGATAAATCTAAATTATTTCAATCCACGCACCCATAAAGGATGCGATTTACTTCCGGTAGCTTACCTTCCACTCCCGCTTGATTTCAATCCACGCACCCATAAAGGATGCGATCAACAAGGATTATATCAAACTATCAACGGCAGAATTTCAATCCACGCACCCATAAAGGATGCGATAGTTTTCACCAAATGTCCATGAAGTTCCAAAGTCTATTTCAATCCACGCACCCATAAAGGATGCGATAATATCATAACTAATGTGTACCCTTTGAACGTTTATTTCAATCCACGCACCCATAAAGGATGCGATATAATTCAGGTATTAGGTCTGATCAACACCAAAAATTTCAATCCACGCACCCATAAAGGATGCGATCATCTGATTCCTGATCGCATACAGGAAATCAGATATATTTCAATCCACGCACCCATAAAGGATGCGATGACCTAAGAAAATTTAATGCTATCGTCCTTGATATTTCAATCCACGCACCCATAAAGGATGCGATACTCGCCCTCAAACGCACACAAAAATCCGTTTTTATTTCAATCCACGCACCCATAAAGGATGCGATGAGTTTTAGAAACGAGGATGGAACAGAATAGAAATTTCAATCCACGCACCCATAAAGGATGCGATATGATTGATCACAAAAAATCGGTTGATTGTGTCTATTTCAATCCACGCACCCATAAAGGATGCGATTTCATCTATTAATTGATCTATCCAATCAATAAAAATTTCAATCCACGCACCCATAAAGGATGCGATGTGGGGATTTTATTGATTTAGCTATTTAATTTGGAATTTCAATCCACGCACCCATAAAGGATGCGATATACCGTTTAAAGTGGGCATATGATCCAAATATTATTTCAATCCACGCACCCATAAAGGATGCGATCGGAGCAGGTTCGGGAAAATCGCACTACGTGGCTCAAATTTCAATCCACGCACCCATAAAGGATGCGATGAGCAAATGGGCAAATGAATTAGGTATCACTAAAATTTCAATCCACGCACCCATAAAGGATGCGATAAACTACGCTCGTTTAAATGCTGTTTGTGGGAGGTATTTCAATCCACGCACCCATAAAGGATGCGATACGTCTGCATCTTGCTCAATGCTCCCGCTATCACATTTCAATCCACGCACCCATAAAGGATGCGATGGTAAAATCACTGGTGGGATTCCCGCTTGCGAAGATTTCAATCCACGCACCCATAAAGGATGCGATTTTTAATCGACCTTTTCCAGCCGATTGTTCCCGTATTTCAATCCACGCACCCATAAAGGATGCGATGTTAAATGTTCATCCGCGAAAATGACGCAATAAACATTTCAATCCACGCACCCATAAAGGATGCGATAGGTTATCAGATTATCGTTGACGAAACCTGCACATTTCAATCCACGCACCCATAAAGGATGCGATAGCGCACTTCACAATCCCTTTAATATCAAGGTTTAAAAGCTTATAAAGTGCTAACCTAAATTTCTTATTAAAAAATTTATAAAAAATAGAATAAAAATCTTTGAAAAGCCTTTGTTTTAGGGAGGTGCTAACCTCACTAGTATTTGATGTTTGCTTAGGGTTAGCACCATGGTCAAAATATGAGGGGTTCTTCTAAATCGAGTACTTCTTTTACCCCGAAATGTTCTACTTTTGATTTGTGGTTGTTACCTAAACGGTAAAATCTAATACTATCTTTTTTCAAGTCGATTTGGCTTAGAAGTTTATTTTTAAACTCGATAAATTGTGTGCTGTCAATAATACATTCAAATACAGAGTTTTGGACTCTTTGACCATAATTTTGACAGATTTTTGCGACCTTTCGTAATCTTCTCTCTCCTCCAGAACTAGAAGTGCTGACATCATATGTAACTACAATTAGCATCAAAACACCTACTTCCATAAAAATGGTGGATATTGATCTAGGTCGCCACGTATAAAACGAGCAAGTAGCAAGGCTTGAGTGTATGGAACTAAGCCCCATGAAATTTTTTCGCCTAAGAAAGGATGGGTAAGTGATTCTTGCTTTCGTTGTTGCCACTTTTGTAAAAAGTTCTTTCTAGCTTCATCTGTCAGTATAACACTTCCATTTTCCTTTTCAACAAAATCTGATGGAGAAATTTCCTTTCTATTGATCAGAGCAATAACGAAACGATCTGCGACAATTCCGCGTAATTCTTCCATAACATCTAAAGCTAAAGAGACTCTACCAGGACGGTCTCTGTGCATAAATCCAACATAGGCATCTAAACCAACTGTTTCCAAAGCGGCTGCTGTATCATTAGCTAGTAAGGTATAAGCAAATGAAAGTAATGCATTTATTTTATCTTTAGGAGGTCTTCTAGAGCGATTATAAAAATGAAACTCCTCTTTTTGTTGCAAAATCATTAGATTAAATCCTTCATTATAGTAAGTTGCGGCTTGACCCTCCAATCCCCGTAGCCGTTCTAAATCAGTACATTGTTTCACTTCATTCATTATTTTTGTTAATTTATTGGAGATATTATTGATTTGTTCAGAATCAATTCGCATGGGGTAATTTCGTTTTGCTCTTTCTAACATCCACCGTTGATTAAATAATTTCCCTAAAATAAAATTTCTAGCAATTGAAGATGAGGTAGCTAGATCATCTGATAATCTGTATTGAGCCTTCCGAAGATAAACATTTCCCCTGCTGATACCAGAAACTCTAGCTAAGTAACGACCGTTTTTCGTTAAAAATATCATGCTAATATTATTATCTGCACAGTATCCCATTAAGGCTGGGCTTGCTCCTGTATAACCAAAGCTAACAACACTTTCTAGGTTGTGAAGAGGCACGCGTCCAAGTTTCTCCTTTTCTTTGATTAAAACAATATTATCTCCATCCAACGATAAATAGATGTCTGGCTGCGTTACAAATAAAGTATTTAGTAATTTTCTCATTCATCCAATTTCCTTTCTATGTATTGTTGAACAGAGATTTTATTCATTAATTCTGGCAAGCAAATATTTTTTAATGAACAACTACGACAATGCGGTCCTGTTTTGACCTTTGGTGTGTGCTGTTTTTGAAAGTAATGGTGCATTTCTTTCGCTAAATCTTGTACATATACCTTTAACTCGGGTGTAATATCTATTTGTACACGTTTCCGTATTTCATGATAAAAAAGAAAGCCTTTATCAATGCTGTAAAGGTGCATTTCCTCTAAACAAATTGCTTGTGCAACAAGTTGGACAATATCTTCTTTTCCTTTTTTAGGTTTTCCTCTTTTATATTCTACGGGATAGATATCGAATGTTCCCTCATGACCAGAAAGACTAATACCATCACGATTTTGTTTATACTCCACCACGTCGCACACACCGCTTAATTTTAGTGTGTACGAGTGGATAGGCATGGCGCGTACGATTATTTTATCTCCACGCTTTTCTTTAATAAATGGAGAGTCTGCTTTTTCATGTATGTGTCGTCCTTCAGCTGTTTTTACATTTTCTTCCCACTGCTGTTCAATATGGATCAATGCCCATTGTCTTTTGCAGAATAAGAAGTGTTGTAAACCAGATAGAAGTAAATAATTATCCATTTCTACTGACCTACGATAGCTTCTACTTCCAGTCCATCTAAGTCATTTAAGATAATCTCATAATCTTCATAGGATTTAGGATTATCTGCTATAGCCTTGACTGACAAGGAGCGATGTACCTTAGCAGAAGAATGTTGCCCTAGCTTAGAATGATGTTCCCACCAATAGACATGATTTACTTCCATGCTTCCATCAGGTCTTGCAGAAGAACTATCATTTTCAAATAGTGTAATAAGTGCTTGCTTTATTTTTTCTGCATCTTCAAAAGTAAAACCTGTTTTTTCCGCTAATTGAGGATTAATACTACCTTTAAAGATATATAGTCCATGATTAATACGATGTTTCATTCCCATAGTATCAGAACTTCTTTTTTCTCCAGTTACTGAATTGACGCTTTTAGTAATCTGTGTGCTCACGATATCGATCGGGCTGACAGATGTTGCTGTATGAATCGAAACAGGACCGCGAACACCTACAGACAATGCTGATCCTTTAAATGCAAAAACTTGACCAAAACTTCGTACATCAATCCACTTTTCACAAGCAATTTGTGCAAATAGGTCTCCCGAGGAATTTTTTGCTTTTAATAATTTTTTTAGCGTTTCGTCAGCATCAGCTCGATCTTTTAAACTTTTAAAACCATCATTATTACGATCATCTGATTGAACAAAGATTGATTCACCGGCATCTTGCAGGCGATTTCTAATTTTGCGTTTAATTGCAACATCAGAGATTTCTCCGTGCCCATCATAATTTTGTCGTGGTCTATTTCCGTTTAATGGATCACCGTTTGGATTTGCATTTGTTACAGATAATACGACTGCAAAATCAATTTTCTTGTTTAATACTGTCATTATTTCCAGCTCCTTCTTTTTCCTTCTTGGTATATAATGTCTTTCTTTGACTGTATAAACCTAATAAGTATTTTTCGGTCAATGGAGAATTATTAAAATCGTCTTCTTTAAATTTGTCCGCTATTTCATCGATTAATTTTGTATAATAAGTAGCTCTTGTTCCAAGCTTAGCTTGGTAGGGTTGTAAACTATTTTGTAGCGTAAGCCAAGTTCTTGCGGGTTGTTTAGAAAATGAATTCATATAGCGTATCGCATTTGTTGCTCTTTTTTCATCTTTATCTAGAGCACTTCTTTCCAATACATCTGCTACAGCTAATAATCTACCAAATAGATAACTTCGGTCATTTGTTTCCTCATTTAAAGCCACATTCCATTCCTCCTCTTTCTCCAGTAATGCTTTACGTGTTAATGCACATGTAATGCTCAAGGTTTTTTCCCATTCCCACCTTTCCATAGAAACAGGATTGGAACTGCGTTGTAATGCACTTTTTAAAATATCTCGTGGGATATTTCGTTTGTCTATGATGCAAGGAAGTATACGTTCCATCAGACCTTTGATTATTTTTTCATTCGCTCTTGGTCCATATGCAGCAAAGGCAATATCCTTTGTGGCTGGTGCACCATAGAACGAAACATACTGATCATTTAATTTTCGGTAGCGATGTTCCCAAGCGCAGTTTTCATGCCAGTCTTCTATTCGCTGTAAATAGAGTTCCTTATTCAAATGTCGATAGTAGAGGACCGCTAATCTTCCAGTTGTTGCAGAGTCTAATATAAGCACGTTGATACTACTACTTGAGGTGAGATTATGTCTATATCCGTCAATTGCCTGTTTAAATTGTCTCGCAAAAGGTCGATCCGTATCAGGGGCAAATTCCTTTTTAGCAACTGTATCTTTGAAAAAATTAAAGGAATCTTCCATCGGGTCTGGGGCTGCTAATTCAGCTGATCCAGAGGTAGATTTAGTATCTCCAGCAATTCCCCATACGAGGAATACCCGATTATCAATGGTTTTTCCTTGGCGATGAATCAGCCACTTGAGTGCATTATGGGCTTTTTGAGAGACTTCATAACTAATACTTGCCACCTCTTGACTATCTTTAAATCGACCTCGATAGGTAAAGCCTCTTGTATCATTAGAAGAAATAAGCTTTGCTTTATCAGCTGCATGTCGAATTTTATTTGCATGTCGTTCTGTTGTTAGTGCTTGTTCACCTGTTACAAAACAAGTATCAGGTTCTTTTGATTCTTTCATTTGATGCTCATAAAATTTGGAGAAAGCATTGTAGACTTCTTTATCCCTCCATATAGGAACACCATTTGGAGAATAGGTGGTAAATCGGACGAATACACTGAATTGGTCAGTTGCACCACTTGAAAAGATGTCTGGTTTTTCACCAAGTTCTTTCTCATAATCTTGTTTCCATTTACTAATAAGTAGGTTGTTATTATCAGTTATTAATTTTTTGTCGTTAACAAGATCCTCAATCAGTGTTCCTTTTTTTAAGTATTGATAAATTAGGTGCACTCTTTCGTTTCTGTATGGTGAGTTCATCCATTTCTCTAAGTTGCTGATATATACTTGGTATGGAGTTGTCTCCTGTTTTTTAATTTTTCCACCATATTTTTCAAAGTCCCCAGCTATATACATTAACTTGTCATGAAGGGGATAGGGTGCTACTTTTGAACCAGAACGACTCGCTGAGTCATCTGTTGTTGGAATAAGTGTATTGACTTTTTCTAATACGTGAGCAGAAGAAAAATTCCCGTCTTCATCAATTTCAACTTCAATATGGGCATTTTGTGTTGTGTGTGCCACAGGGAGAAGTGTGAATTCACGATTTTCATACTTTTTTTCCATTTTTCCAACAGTCTGTTCATTTCTTTGATATGTTTTATATAATTGTAGTAGCCAACTCAAATTATTCACCTCCTAGTTGTTGGAGCAATTCTTCTACAGCTTGTGTATTGCTTGCATTGAATTCTTTTGGTTTCATTTCTTTGATTTCTCGTACAATCGTGCATTCCTCTGGTCTAGGAAAGTGTATAATCCCATTTTTCATAACAGGTCTAAACAAACGGACAGAAAGTTCATCTTTTCCTGTTTCATCTGGATAGTTAAATCCATGTACCATGGTTCCTAGATGATATTCAGGAATCTCGTCATAGTCACCTTTACCACTACCAAATTTACAAGGTTCTACATATCCTTGACATTCTCTTGTACCTAAGAAAATATCTCGTCTTCCTCCAGCTTTTAAGGAACGTTGCAGGATACTATAATGTTTTCCTTCGATACGGTCATGTGCTAAATCTGGACGATGTTCGTTAAATATAAAATGGGCTCGTACTTGATAATGGACATTTTTTAAGTAGGTATAGTTAGCAAGTGTATTGCCTCCGCCATATTCAATCGGCCGAATCCCTTTAGATTCCATTTGAATTTGATTCATAATTCGAATTTCATCAATATAAAAAAGAATCGTTGGTTTCCAATAAATAGACTCAGTAATGCCTTTTATGGCCTGGTAAGTTGGCGTGTGATAAGAAAGTTTTTCCCCACCTAATTTGGTAAGTGGATCGGTAAATAAGGCATAGTCTCCAAATACTTCAAATTCAATTTGATTTCGCATGATTTTGTGATTGATATGTGATTGATCATATCAATACTTCCTCCTTTCTAAATGAATTCTTTTATTTATATAGAAAAAGGGATGTGCTGATTAGTGAGAGCCCTAATCAGCGCCCTTGATACCACTTAAGTCTTCTTCCAAACGATCCTACGTAGTTGTTTTAATTGCGTTTCTAGTTCTAGTATTCTTTTTTCTATTCTGTTAATTCTTTTCAAGAGAAGAAACATTAATAGTAACACCTCCTATATTATAAAAATAAAAGCTTTATATATATAATAGCGCTTTCTTTTGTGGTAGTCAATCATTTTTTATATTGCACATAATA
This sequence comes from Amphibacillus sp. Q70, assembly GCF_052055485.1. Taxonomy (GTDB): domain Bacteria; phylum Bacillota; class Bacilli; order Bacillales; family Amphibacillaceae; genus Amphibacillus. The sequence goes on from NZ_CP197171.1 coordinate 1,955,190, forward strand.
TAATTTTACCGAAATATTTTATTAAAATATTATTTTGATATTTTATTAGCTAGCATGTAATATAGAAAGAGGAAACGGAAAATTTAAGAATGTGAGTTCGTTTCCAGTTCGTATCTTTATATAGATACGCGGATTGAAAAGGTAATATTATGATGTGTAATATTGAATGGCTGGTTTCTTATAATAGAAACCAGCTAGCGATATTTAAAAAAACAAATCATTTAACTGACTATTTCCTTGCAAGTCAATGCCATACTCTTCATCATAGAATCCTGCTTTTAATTCATAAATCAGCCCATCAAAATGGGAGACAAGTGCCTGTTCACTTATCAAGTGTTGAAAGACTTGTGGATAGACTTGAATCGAATACTGTTGTGCTGATTTTAATAAAATAGATAGTTCATCAATCGATTGATTACTATTTAAGTCAGCAATAATGCCTTTCCCTTTTCCATAAGATACAAGAATAGATGTTGTCTGATTCTCAATAACATGAAAGTGCCTTGCTACGGTATCAAAGCCAGTCCTTAGAAATAATGGGTATGGATTATAGCTTGTCGACTGATAAGACCGTATTTCTTCATCTCTTTTTTCTAATAAAATATCGGTAAGATTGGCTTGGATTTCAGAAACAAAAAACCTTAAATTGCCTTCACTTTTGCTATAGAAGTTAACAAAGTATTCTCTCATTGCTTTTTGAGATAATAAACTATAATTGTATCTTTCTGGTTTTTTCTTGTATCTGGCAAGTAGTGCATGAGAAGCTTCCTTTCCAGTTTTAATTTCTTTCAATCGAGACAATTTTTCTTGCTGATGCTCAATGATATAGACAGGTTTTGTTTTATACCTACCGTGGCGATTACATCTCCCCGCAGCTTGAGCAATCGAATCAAGACCAGCAGCAGAACGAATCACACAATCAAAACTAACATCTACGCCAGCTTCAATGAGTTGCGTGGTGACACAAACAAAGGGTTCTTGTTGTTCCAAGTGTGCTCGAATGGTTTTCAAACTTTCCTTTCGATGAGCGGCACACATAGAGGTGCTCAGGTGATAAACTGGAATATTTACCTCTTTTAGTTGTTCATATAATTCCTTGACGACAGGTTTGGTATTTAAAATAATTAAGGTAGACCCTAATTGATCGAGATCATTTTGAATCCAAACAGCTATCTCTTGGTTTGTTAAAGGTTCATCTGTTTTATCTATTATATCTACTCGCTTAAATGCCTCAGCAATTTGATCAAGATTTTGGACAATTTCCCCGCTACTATTTTTATTAATGGGGTTGGGAACTTGCTCTAAAGTTGGCTGTGTAGCAGTGCAAAGCAGAATACTAGACTGAGCTTGATTTTTCAAAAAATTAACGGCTTCATTGAACAGAGAAATACATTTGATCGGCACCTTTTGCACTTCATCAAAAATAATGACAGAATCGGCTAGGTTATGCAGCCTTCTTGTATTGCGATTTCCTTTGGCATAAAAGACATTTAGGAATTGCACCAGGGTGGTAAAGATAATTGGGCTATCCCAGCTGTCCTTTGCTAATTGCAGTTTTTGCTTTGTATCAATGTATCCGTCATCTAACACGTCAAATTCATCGATTACTTGATCATCTTCAATGACATTGGAATGGTGTTCTAAAATATGCTCATCATCATCTAGGATATTTCTAATTTCATTAGCGTTTTGTTCGATAATGGTTGTATAAGGCACGATATAAATAATTTTTTGTTTTTGATAGGCTAAGCTGTGCTTTAAAGCATAGCGGAAACTAGCTAAAGTTTTTCCACCTCCAGTAGGGATGGACAAGGTATAAATGCCAGAAGGTTTAGAAGCGAATTTCTCACACTGCTCAGACATCTCTTCTCGCAATTGGTTAATAGGAGTTTGCTCTCCATTCTTTTTAAGATTATCTAAATGGTGCATGAGTGATTGGTAGTATTCAGTGAAAAGAGTTGAATGTTCTTCTGTTTCTTTACTTGTCGTACCTCTTTCAAAATCTCTTGTATTGGTTCGATCAGCATCAATTAGACAACTAAATATGTATTTTGTGATAAATACAAAGGTTTCATAGCTTGGTGGTAATTGTGCGATTTCTTCAACTGCTTTTTGAATATATAATTGAAGCTCCGTTAAAGAAAGGGTATCTTTGAAAAAGTTTTCTTTCACAAGTTCATATTCTGGGATATCTTTTTCAAGCACTCTAAATAGAAAAGGTGAGTCTTTTTCTGTTGAAAGATAGTCTTTAAGGTTACTGTGATGTGATATAATTACGTTACTTACTATTTCAGCAAGTAATTTTTCATGAGAAGAGTTGTTATCTTGGTGTAAAAGTTCGAAGATTAGTTTTCCGCCTGCTGTAGAATGATCTACTTCACCGCGTTTATAGGTAGTAGTATCTGGTTGAAAAACAGCTTCATATATGTATGTCTGAAACTTCGGACTATATTTTCCAATATCATGTAAAAGTCCACATAAACCTGCTACATATTTTAACCCTAGTTTAGCACCAAACTTTTCAGCTAGTTGTCTAGTTTCTAATAAGTGTATTTTTAAGTACTGAATTTTTTTATCTAATTCGCGAATATGGGCAATATAAACCATGCATATCCCTCCTTTTTCCTATAGTCTAATTTTACCACAAATTTTGCTGAGATGTGTTGAAAATTATAAAAATTTGGTGAAAATAGAAGTTATTGAGATTCTCTTATAAAAATCATTCTAGCAAGTTTATTACGCATGCTGATAAATTAGTTAGCCCAATAAAGATATTTTTCTTGTACAAAGATCGGTAATTTTAAAAAATTAATTGATTAAAATTGAATTTCCATCCAAATAAAGGACCAATAAGATGTTTTTAGAAATTCAATAGGGACTAAGTACAGCTTGTAGGAAGCGATATTGAATGATAAACTATAGGCAGAAAGATTCGGTCAGAAAACTATATTAGTTTAATGAAAACTATCATAGGAAATCTATTTTGGATAAATTTCCTATATTTTATTATATTAATTAACCAGTTAAATAAAACGAAACTTCAATTAGTGGGAGTTTTAGGCCTACACGATGTAGGTCATGCAGATGTTGTCACAGGATGTGACGGTTTTAATCTGCGTTCCCATCTACCTCCCACTGATTGTTAAGGAACACAAGCTAACGTCTTCGCGTCCTGGGACTGCGGTTACTCGTCCCACCGAAAACATTTGCGAAAACGCTTGTGTGACCAACGTCGTGTTGCCCCGAGTTTTACGGACGGTTATCTGTGATAAAAATTTAGAAAGGAGCGTAATCATGAGTGACCAACTACTCAAAGAGGTTTTAAATGAAGTAAAAGGACTTAAAAGTAACGTTGACGGACTCAAGAGCGAAGTCAGTGGACTCAAAGGTGAAGTGAATGAGCTTAAAAATGGGCAGCAAGAGTTAAAAGTTGAACAACGATTGATGCATACACAAATAAATGAAAACACACAATTAATTAAAGTTGTCCTTGATAGGCAAGAAGAAGCTGATGCGAAGTTAACTGCAGTGAGAGAAGATATGACTTACATGAAGGGTGAAATAACAGATACACGTGAACGGTTAGATTATTTAGGAAGTAAAGTATTACAGCATGATGAGGATATTTTTAAATTTAAAAGTAGAGTGAACCTTTGAGGTAGGAATCAGTAGAATTGTTCAAGTTCAAATGTTTTTATGAATTGCCCCGAAGCTACCGTCCTCTCGACTCGTGTTTATCTCCATCTCCTGTACAATAAATGAGCACAGCGGTTGTGTAAATCTATTATATAAGGGGATTTTTTCTGATTAAATATCGAAAGATTAGATTAAATGCCTTCCGTTTTTGTTGAAGCGGGCAGAAGTTGCATCATTTTCTTTTAGAAAACAATGATAGATTAAAAGCAACATTCAAACGACCAAAGTGTTTACAAAATACATTTTTGTCCCATCAATAACACGATAGAAGTTGTTGGTGTGAAGGGAATAGATCATTTTTTAAAAAATGAAGAGGGGATTATATAATGAAGGCGATTATACTTGCTGCTGGCTACGCAACTCGACTCTATCCGTTAACGAAAAATAAAGCAAAACCATTACTAGAGCTTTCAGGAAAGCCAATTTTAGATCATATCATGGAGAAGCTTGAGCGAGTATCGGTTATTGACCAGGTTTTTATTGTGACTAATGAAAAATTCGCTAAAAGCTTTTCTGAATGGAGTCAATTGTATCAAGGGAATAAAATCGCTACAGTCATAAACGATCATACGACAAGTAATGACAATCGTTTAGGAGCGATTGCTGATATTCAATATGTGATCAAGAAGCAAAAGATAGAAGAAGACATCATGGTTTTAGCAGGGGATAATTTGTTTGATTTTAATTTGAAAGATTTTGTAGATTTTTATCAAGACATGAAATCCGATTGTATAACAGTTCATGAATTAAATGATTTCAACGAACTTCAGAAAACTGGTGTCGTTGAAGTAGACCGCAATTTTTTAGTGACTTCATTTGAGGAAAAACCCGAAAAGCCGAAATCAAATTTAGCAGGCCCACCCTTTTATATTTATCAAAGTGAGACATTGCCTTTAATTGCTCAATATCTTGATCAAGGAAATAATCCAGATGCACCAGGCCACTTTATCCCGTGGTTAATAGGTCATAAAGCGGTCTATGCTTATAAATTTGAAGGTTTGAGGTATGATATAGGGACTATTGAAAGTTATCGTAAAGCACAAAAACTGTTTTAAGGTACAAAGGATCAGGTCATGAAGATTTTCTTAAAATGTGAAGCAAAAAAATCAATTTGATCGTGAATTGAGTTTGGTGTTCATAACATCTTATAGTGCAAGGGTACTTTTTAAAAATTATAGAGCGGTTATTTTATGTAAGGTTCTGCATGAAGAATTCGAGAGAGAAGTGGAGCCTATGCTGAAAAATCCTTTAACAAGATATAATTAGATTAGAAACAATTACTGATCGTGTACAAATAAATATTACATAAATCTGAAATAGTCCACACTTTGGTGTGGGCTATTTATTTGATCTTCGGTAATTTGAGCTATGTTTTCATATAGCTATAAACAGAAATGAAATATATCCCAATTTTGATAAATATAATCTAAATGCATTGATTGTTTTTGAATGATTTTGATTGACAATGACCGTTTTTGATAATATACTTTATGTAAACGGTTAATTCACTCGACAAACATCTAGTGCTCTTATAAACAGCAGGGTAAATAGAGTGGTGTTATTCGATTAGAGGAAGAGCTAAACGTCCTGCTGAAATATGATTCTTCCCACACGTACAAGGTCCTAGGATTGTAAATCACTTATTCTTGTAGTATTGGAAAGGTTAGGATAAGTAAAGCTAAGGCTTCTTGACGATATGGACATGGATGTGGTGGTTTCGATGCTCTAAATGGATGTGGAGGGAGGTTTAAGTAGAATGCTAAGTTGATAATCTTTTAAAGATTGGTTACTTCGCTATTTTCTTTAGTGCAGTTACTCGCTCCACATAAAGCTTCTATACTAACTGCAAAAATTATGATATCTGTGCGGGAACTAGCCTTCTAGGGTTCTTAATAAGTGGTGTAGAGGATGGTCGCAATGCTAACGATTGAGAGGCAATAGCTGAGTTTATCTTTGGTGAAAGAGTAAGCAGTCGTGAAGGAGAAAGACATATGTGAGCTGACAAATTTTTTGAAGTCGACAGCTTGCAGGGTTTATTAGAACTAGAGGATAAGGAATATGTCAAAGACGTTGATGGTGATGTTTCGTGAATGAATAAAAATGTGATGATCCCATTTTTATTGAAAAACTGACAAAAGGAAGCAATTGCTAAAAGAACTGTTTCATTTATTGAAGCAGAGGACTCGATTTATTTAGATGCAGGATTATCTTTATAAGAGATGGTCCCTCCCTTATAAGTCTGTTGTCATCAATGGTATTCCGTATATTCAATTATTAATTGAACATGATATTGAAAGCTATGTCATTTCGGTTAAAGTAAAGCAAGAAACAGCAGCTATTACAGGTGTAAAGGCAGTTGAAGTGGTTCAGGAATATCGTTTTGATAAATGTTTCTTAGGGATAACGGTATTCATGTTATACAAGGGTTAACAACGCTAGATCTGGATGAAGCAAGTGTTAAGCGTGTGACACTAGATCAATCATTGGCCACTTATGTTGTAGCGGATTCGTCCAAGTTTGATGAGATATTTTTCGCTAATGTAGGGGAATTATCAGAAGGCAATATTGTTACAACGAATCATCTATCAATAGAACAGCAAGAAATACTATAAAAATATACAACTTTGGAGGGCGTAACTATAATGATTTACACGATTACACTTAATCCAGCAATTGATTATGTTGTTCAAGTCGATCAGTTTACTGCGGGTGGTTTGAATAGAAGTCAGGCAGATTATAAAGAGGCTGGTGGTAAAGGAATTAATGTGTCCCGAGTGCTACAAAGACTTGGGGGAGAAAGTACGGCATTGGGCTTTGTTGGTGGATTTACGGGTAAGTTTATTACTGATTATTTAACGGAAACAGGTATTTTACATGATTTTATTCAATTGAAAGAAGATACGCGAATTAATTTGAAAATGAAGTCGGGTGAAGAAGAGACAGAGGTAAATGGTGTTTCACCAAAAATTGAGTCAACGGATTACCAGCAATTATTAGATCAACTTAAGCAATTAAAGCAAGAAGATGTCGTCATTTTAGCAGGAAGTTTACCTACCTCTTTATCATCGAGTACTTATCGTGAAATAGTTGCTCAATTGTCTGAACAAGGAATAAAAGCGATTGTAGATACAAGTGGTTTACCACTGCAAGAGGCAATTAAGGCGAGTCCGACTTTTATTAAACCCAATCATCATGAACTTGCAGAGTTATTTGATACAAAAGTAGAAGGAGAACAGGATATTATCCATTTGGCTAAGCGTCTTAACCAAGAGTATAAGATTCAGCATGTATTGATTTCAATGGCAAAAGACGGTGCTATTTATGTAGGAGATGGCGGTGTATTACGTTTAACAGCGCCAGTTGGTCAGGCAGTTCACTCTGTTGGTGCAGGTGATTCAGCAGTAGCTGGTTTTATTTACAAATTACAACAGACGGGATATCCACAAGAAGCAGCTCAATATGCTGTTGCTTCAGGAAGTGCGACGGCTTTTTCAAAAACGTTGTGCACGAAGGAAGAGGTAGAGGCATTATTGCCACAAGTTCAAATCAAACAAATTTAACCAATGAGAGGTGGATGAACAATGAGAATTAATGAGTTACTCAGACGCGATCTTATCATTTTAGATGTCAAGGCACAGTCCAAAGATGAAGTTATTGCTGAACTAGCCAAACAACTTGATAAAGGACAGTATCTTAGTGATAAAGATCAATTTATTGAAGCGATTTGGGATCGTGAGAATCAGACGAGTACTGGAATTGGTGATACGGTCGCTATTCCGCATGCTAAGACAAAGGCAGTTGCTAAACCAGCTATTGTTTTTGCTAGATCACAAGCAGGAATTGATTATGATTCTTTAGACGGTAAACCTGCCCATCTATTCTTTATGATTGCTGCTAGTGAAGGAGCAAATGATGATCACCTTCAGACATTGTCACGGTTATCAACTTTATTAATTGATGAAGATTTTCGTAACAAACTTATGGGAGCAAATTCCGAAGATGAAATTATGACAATTATTAATCAAAAAGAAGAAGAGAAGTTAAGTAAAGAAGCGGCAAATGAAGTAAGCGCGACTGATTCAAAAGCAGGCGGTATCGAACTACTCGCTGTAACTGGCTGTCCAACAGGAATTGCCCATACGTATATGGCAGCAGATGCACTTAAGGATAAGGCAGAAGCTAAAGGAGTCTCAATTAAAGTTGAGACGAACGGTTCAGATGGTGTGAAAAATCGTTTGACAGCTGAAGAAATTGAGCAGGCTAAAGTAATTATTATTGCTGCTGATACGAAAGTAGAGATGGATCGCTTTGCTGGTAAGAAAGTGTTGCGTCGTGGTGTAAGTGACGGCATTCGTAAAACTGAAGAATTGATTGATACAGCCATGAGTGGTGATGTTCCTGTTTATGAAAGTACTGGTGGCACATCGGCATCAAGTTCCGATTCAAGTAGTGGAAGTCGTTCTAGTTTTTATCAACACTTGATGAATGGTGTATCAAATATGCTTCCATTTGTTGTTGGTGGTGGTTTATTAGTAGCCATATCATTCTTATTTGGGATTCACTCAGCAGATCCGACTCATGCAGATTATAACGTGTTTGCTGCTGCGTTAAATACAATTGGTGGTGAAAATGCTCTTGGCTTAATGGTAGCTGTGCTAGCTGGTTTTATCGGAATGAGTATTGCTGATAGACCTGGTTTTGCACCAGCTATGATTGGTGGATTTATGGCGACAGCAGGTGACGCTGGTTTCTTAGGTGGTTTGATTGCTGGTTTTCTAGGTGGTTATGTTGCGTTATTAGTGAAAAAAGCATTGGCAGGCTTGCCTAAGACATTTGATGGTATTAAAACAATTCTATTTTATCCCGTGTTAAATATTTTAATTACTGGTCTACTCATGTATTTTGTTATTATTGAGCCTGTTGCTTGGCTGATGAATGCATTGAGTGGTTGGTTAAGTGGCATGACAGGTACGAATGTGATGTTGTTAGGCATTATTTTAGGTGGAATGATGGCGATTGATATGGGTGGACCGATCAACAAAACAGCCTTTACATTTGGAATTGCGATGATCGATGCTGGTAATTTTGGTCCCCATGCAGCTGTAATGGCAGGTGGAATGGTACCGCCGCTAGCTATTGCATTTGCAACCATCTTTTTCAAAAGTAAATTTACTCAGGAAGAACGACAAGCTGGTAAAACCAACATTGCCCTTGGATCATTCTTTATTACCGAAGGCGCCATTCCATTTGCAGCCTCTGATCCAGGACGTGTACTCCCAGCCTCAATTATCGGTTCAGCTTTGGCTGGGGGATTAACACTACTATTTGGTGTAGGTATCCAAGCACCACATGGTGGAGTATTCGCTTTCCCAGCTGTCGAGGGTAGCTGGGTACTGTATCTATTGGCTATTCTAATTGGTGCGATTGTTTCAGGGTTAATTTTAGGCTTCTGGAAGAAACCAATAGATAAAAAATAAATTTTAGCAGAATGAATGATTTGAAAAGATATGATTCTCATTAGATATGATGGGATCATATCTTTTTTTGTATGGTCAGATCGGATTTTTGGTCACAGATAACCGTCCGTAAAACTCGGGGCAACAACGGTTTTCAATGGGGCGAGTAATCGCAACGGTATTCGGCGGGATGAGTAATCGCACTAAGCAGAGCTACAAAGTATTTGCATCGTAAGAATAAGTGACTTACTTATTCTGGGTTCCAGTCCCAATCAGTGGGAACTAGGGGAATACAGATTAAACCCACCACGTCTGGGACTGGGGCTGCGGCTGCGGTTACTCGCCCCACCGGAACCATATGCATGACCTACATCCTGTAGGTCCAACTCACACTGATTGAAGTTTCGTTTGATAATCGTTAAGTCAAATAAGTTTTCTCTTATAAGGATTTAATGATAAGCCAATTTTTTTATCAAGTTAATGTTAGAGTTAAGTGGTTCTTCGATTTAATGGTAATTTGCTTTTTTTTACTATCATTAATATGATTAAAATATGTACAATTAAATAAATGGAGGGATAAGATGATTAATTTTCCGAAGCCGACAGTTGAACAGTTTTTTCATACTTTTGTTATTACTGATTTTACAGTGAGTGAGGATGAGCAAAGATTAGTCTTTAGTTCTAATATGAATGGGAAGGACAATCTATGGGCATTGGATTTACCAGCTATGTTTCCGTATCTTTTTGCTCAGCATGATCAATCAATTGATTTTTTACAATTTGATCCGCATAATCGTTATTTGTTAACAAGCTATGATCAAGATGGTGATGAAAATTATCAGAGCTATGCATTGCCGTTTACAGGTGGAATTGCTCAGCCGTTAACGCCAAGTGAGCCAGGGGATAAGTTTTATTTTAGTCATCTGAGTGAGGATGGTGAACGCCTCTACTATAATACGTCAAGAGGAAATCCATCATTTTTAAATACGCATGTTTATCATTTGCAAGATCAAACGGATCAATTGATTGAAAAGGGCGATCAAGCTGTTACACACCTTTTAACGGTCTCCAAAGATGAACAGGCGTTTGTCTATGTGCGTATGTTCGCGAATACGTATGCCACACTGCATGTGAAACAAGGAGAAGAGATTAATTATTTAACACCTGATCCAGAAAAAGTTCATTTCAGTTTTGATCCGATTTTTGTTGATCAAAAAACGATCTATTTCATTACGAATTATGAAGATGAGTTTAATTATCTAGCAACCTATGATTTAACAACAAACACATTTAAACCTGTTTTGAAGCTTGATGGTGAAAGTATTGAAACAATAAAATTTAATAAAGAACAGAATCGCTTGTATTTAGTGACTGAAAAAGGTGTATCTGATTTTCTTTATGCGTATGATCTATCAACAGGCAAACATGATCGGCTTCAATTACCTGTTGATGTGCTAACTAAGTTACATGTGGCTAAGTCTGGAACACTTTATGTTTTGGGTCGAAGTGCAACATTACCGTTTAACATTTTTCAATCAAAAGATGGTTTGACATGGAAGACACTAACAAATAATCGTGTACTCGGGATCGATCAAGAAGATATGGTTGAGCCTGAGGTTGTCTCGTACCCATCGTTTGATGGTTTGGAGATCGAGGCCTTGCTGTTTAAAGCAAAACCAGAGAATGATAATGGCTACACAATTTTTTGGCCGCATGGCGGACCACAAGCAGCTGAGAAAAAAATGTTCCGAGCGATGTTTCAGGCTTTTCTCAATTATGGTTATACCATTTTTGCCCCGAATTTCCGTGGAAGTACAGGATACGGAGCTTCATTTGTGAAGATGGTGGAGCAGGATTGGGGTGAGGGACCACGTTTGGATAATATTGCTGGTCTCGATTGGTTAATTGATCAGAAGATAACAGATCCGGAGCATTTATTTTTAGTCGGCGGCAGCTATGGTGGTTATATGGCTTTACTCTTACATGGTCGTCATCCAGAATATTTCAAGGCGGTTATCGATATTTTTGGTCCTTCTGATTTATTCACATTTGTTGAATCTGTTCCACCGCATTGGAAGCCGATCATGGAAAGATGGCTTGGAGATCCGATAAGGGATAAGGAACGCTTTATTAAAGACTCACCTGTTACTTATCTTGAATCAATGACAAAACCAATGCTTGTGATCCAAGGTGCTAAAGATCCACGTGTTGTTAAAGATGAATCTGATCAAATTGTTGCGAAGCTAAAAGATAAAGGACGTGAAATTGAATATCTGGTTCTTGAGGATGAAGGACATGGTTTCACTAAAAAGGAAAATGAAATCAAAGTCTATCGATTAATGCTTGATTTTCTAGCAAAACATCAATAATTATCATATAACATGAGGGTTCAAGCTAGTGTGTGTCTGGTTTATACTGGATACAAGCTAGCTTTTTTTGATTCTGAGCGGTAGAATGGGTGGGAAAGCCTAGCGAAGATGCTTGCAAATCGAGAAAGTTGCTTGTATTTTCGTGAAGTTGATTGTAAATCAGAAAGTTGATTGCAAATCGAGAAAGTTGATTGCAAATCGAGAAAGTTGATTGCAAATCGTGTCAAGTCCAAAATCTTGTGTAATAACCTATAGCTATCTCTGTAGTTACTTGAGAGGGGGGTAGCTTTTCCTGTCCTCGCCATGGCGAGGTCAGGAAAAGCGTTACATTTAATTCTCCCCCGGGGCATAGTCTCTTAAAAATTTTCGCTTCGTCTTCTGAAATCCTTCGTGGATATCCATCAAAACGGCACCGATAAGTCGGACAGCTGAATCTATATTCGGAAAGATCCCAATGACTCTTTCCCTACGCCGTATTTCTCTATTGACTCGCTCTAAACTGTTTGTCGTCCTTAGAGAGACATGATAGCCCGTGGGTTCTTGGATGAATTGTAGGGCATCATCAAAACCGGCTTCTAACTTCTCGATGACCGCTGTGTACTTCGGATTTCCCTCGACTGTCTTTATAAAGTTTGTCTTCAATTCTCTGGCATGGGCCAGGGTATCGGCATAAAAGATTTGTTTTAAGGCTGTCCGTTCAGCTTGACTGTTTTTCTTCGGCATCACATCCGTTAGATTGCGTAAGAAATGGGTGGTACAACGCTGCCATGGACAGTTCAAAAAGTCTTCTTTAATCGCTGCTTTCAATCCAGAATGCGCATCAGAGATGATGAGCTTGGGTTTCTTCAAACCACGCGCTCGTAAGTCCTGAAAGAAGCTTGTCCAAGCTGCCTTTGATTCCTCTTCTGAAACCATAAATCCAATAATCTCACGTCTATTCTCTGACGTCACCCCTTGCGCAATATAGACACCTTTAGATACCACACGATGATTCTCTCGCACTTTAATATACATGGCATCGACATAAACATAGGCATAGTATTTATGGTGAAGGGCGCGCTCTCTAAACGATGCCACCTCAGGATCTAGACGTTTGAGAATATCAGAAGCAAATGAACGAGAGACGCCTTCCCCACAGAGGGTCTCAACAATTTTAGTGACCTTTCGGGTCGATACACCACTCACGACAGATTCCACTAATGTCAGAACAAGCGATTGATCCATACGTTGATACTTCTCGAATAACTTTGTTGAAAAGGCACCAGAGCGTGTCCGAGGGACTTTCAGCGTGATTCGCCCGATAGGTAGTTTATAATCTCTTTCGTAATAGCCATTCCGCATGTCTTGGCGAAGTGCATGGCGTTCTCGTGAGTCGGCTTGGACATAGGCATCACGCTCCGCCTCCATGTAGGCATTAAATACAGCGACTGCCAGTCCTTTAGTTGCCGAATTTAAGTTGCTCGATAAAATTTCCTCTGTTAATTTGTCCATATCTAGGGTAAAATTTAATTGAGTCATTTCAGTTCTCTCCTTTTCAATGGTTGGTTGGTAACTACATTGTACTATAGGAGAGCTGATTTGGCTCTTTTTCTTTATTACACAATTATATAGCCTTAATCGCAAATCGAGAAAGTTGATTGCAAATCGAGAAAGTTGATTGCAAATCGAGAAAGTTGATTGCAAATCGAGAAAGTTGATTGTAAATCGAAGAAGTTGATTGCAAATCGAAGAAGTTGATTGCAAATCAAGAGAGTTGATTGCAAATCAAGAGAGTTGACTACAAATCAGAGAAAAATCCTCAAACTTGGGCACAAGATAGGTAGTTATAGGGGATGGAAATAAATAAAATCATATTATTATTTTGAAACTCTTTTCGTTGTCTATCGACTGATTAATCGTATATAATGTAAACTATAATTTCCTAAAGCTCACTATTTTGGTATACTAGTAAAAATGAATCAAGGAGGCAGATATGATGGACATGAAAACCTATCAATCTATGGATGCAGTTGGCTTAGCTGAATTGGTTAGAGGAAAACAGGTTTCACCTAGGGAGTTAGTAGATCTAGCTTTTCAAAGATTAGAAGAGGTGAATTCAGATTTGAATGCGGTTGCACGTACCCGTAGGGATCGTGTTTATGGGGAATTAGAACAATTAAAAGATGAAGGACAGCCATTTTATGGTGTTCCTCTGTTTTTAAAGGATATTTCACAGGCAATTGGTGGAGAGGTTTTAAGTTCTGGGTCGAAACTTTTAACGGAGAATGTTGTTGCACAAGATTCAAATTTTGTTGCACGATTAAAAGAAGCTGGCTTTCTTATGTTAGGACATACGACAACTCCAGAGTTTGGTTTGAAGAATATTACTGAACCTGAAGTGTTTGGTCCAACACGAAATCCATGGAATTTAGAACATTCACCTGGTGGCTCAAGTGGTGGTGCAGCTGCACTTGTTGCAAGTGGCGTTGTTCCGGTCGCAGGTGCAAGTGATGGGGGTGGATCGATTCGGATTCCAGCAGGTTTTTCTGGTTTATTTGGTTTGAAACCGACTCGTGGGCGAACTCCTGTAGGACCAGGTATAGGTCGTCAATGGCAAGGTGCGTCTATTGATTTTGTCCTTAGTCGTTCCGTTCGAGATAGTGCAGCATTGTTGGATACATTACAGGTTATTCAGCCTGAAGCGGCTTTTCAAACACCTTTATATGATGGTAGCTATTTTGATTTGACAAAAAGTCACTCGAAAAAGAAATATCGAATTGCTTATACAACAGCTTCACCGGTGAGAACAACAGTGAGTGATGAAGCCAAACACTCTGTATTAAATATGGTGAAATGGTTAGAGGATCAAGGACACGAAGTTGTTGAAGCAGAAGCCCCTGTTGATGGTGTTAAATTGATGAAAAATTATTATCTGATGAATAGTGGAGAAATAAATCAAGTGATTACCCAGTTGAAACGGAGATTAGACCGTAATTTAACGACAGATGATATTGAAATTATCACCTGGGTATTGGATCAAGCTGGGAAAAATGTGACAGCCGCAACATATAGTTCAAGTTTAACAGGTTGGGATTTTGCTGCTGCCCGAATGGCTGAATTCCACCAGGAATATGATTTTTATTTAACGCCAACAAATGCTCACCCAGCACCGAAGATTGGTGAACTTGAACTTCCTGAAGAACAAATAGAAACATTACTAAAAATAGATCATCTGTCGATGGCAGAACAGCAAAAGCTTGTTTATGAAATGTTTTTACCAAGTTTAACGTTTACGCCATTCACACAACTGGCAAACTTGACTGGTCAACCTGCTATGAGTGTGCCGACGTTTATTACTCGCGAAGGTCTACCGATGGGTGTTCAATTTGTTGCTGGAAAAGGAAGAGAAGATCAACTCATTGAGCTAGCCAGCCAAATCGAGCAGACTGAATTGTGGAAGCAAAGAGTGGTTGATCCAATTTAAATTGGAAAAATTGCGTGCGATAGTTTGATTTTATAGGTGCACATACGGCTGTTACGTGTGAAACCGGAAATTCACGTGCAAACGGAAATAAATAAAAAAGTTGGAATCTGTGAAGTGGAGATTCCATTCAAAAAGGATGTGTTCAGATGGCAAAGCAAATTTTACACAATGATTGGGCCCCATTATTAGAAGATGAATTTAATAAACCCTATTATAAAAAAATTCGTCAATTTTTAATCAAAGAATATCAAACTCAAATCGTTTATCCGAATATGAATGATATTTATAATGCCCTACACTATACGTCTTATGCGAATGTCAAGGTGGTTATTTTAGGACAGGATCCCTATCATGGCCCGAATCAGGCACATGGTTTAAGTTTTTCTGTCCAGCCTGGGGTCGCGATCCCTCCTTCTTTACAAAATATGTATAAAGAATTGAATTCTGACTTGGGTTATGCTATTCCGAATCATGGATCTCTAGTAAAGTGGGCTAAGCAAGGGGTGTTGCTGTTGAATAATGTTTTGACAGTACGCAAAGGTCAAGCCCATTCACACAAGGGAATGGGCTGGGAAATTTTTACGAATCGAGTGATTGAACTGTTAAATGACAAAGAAGAATCGATTGTTTATCTCCTTTGGGGAGCTGCTGCACAAAAGAAGGAGCAAATGATTGATACAAATAAACATTTCATCATTAAATCTCCGCATCCCAGCCCTCTATCTGCCCATCGTGGTTTTTTCGGTAGTCAACCCTTTTCAAAAGCCAATCATTATTTAAAACAAGTAGGTAGGGAGCCGATTGATTGGGAAATTGAGCGTCTTTAAATGGGTTGCTATGTTTTAGATTAATGCATTTGGGGAAGATACATATGATATAGGTATCAAATATTTAAGGAGCTGATCAAAATGAAAGAGACTTTCAAAAAAGGTGTGGCCCTCGGCTTAGGTTTGGCAGCAACAGGTGTGGAACAAGCGGAGAAAGTAATTGATGAGCTAGTTAAAAAAGGTGAGATGACTCGTGAAGAATCGAAAGCATTTTTCAATGAGTATTACAAAAAAGGAAAAGACAAACAAAAGGAAATGTTAACGGATTTAAATTTTGCCACACAAGATGATATCAAAAGATTAGAAGCACGAATCGATGCACTGGCTGAACAAATCAATCGTGATAAGTAAGTTTTGCTGTTGAAAGGGAGGACTCGCCGTGATTGAAAAACCACTTCGGCATTTGCAACGATATAAGGATATTATCGTCGCTTTTTCGAGAAATGGCTTAGGGTTCTTGCTTGAACAAATGGGATTGCATGATCTCCATGTCATTCCAAAACGTTTATATAAAGAACGCAATCCAAAGGCAGAAGAAAAAACGTTAGGCGAACGAATTCGATTAATTTTAGAAGAACTAGGTCCAACCTTTATTAAGGTTGGGCAAATTGCTAGTACACGGCCTGACCTTTTTTCTGATGAAATCATTCAAGAGCTAGAAAAATTACAAACCCACGTCCCCCCTTTTCCTTTTCATGAGGCAAAAGAAATTATTGAGAGTGAGTTAGGACGTCCAATTGAAGATATTTTTCAAGAGATTGACTCTGAGCCATTAGCGGCGGCTTCAATTGGTCAGGTCCATGTTGGTGTGTTAAAAACAGGTGAACAAGTGGCAATTAAAGTTCAACGCCCAAACATCCAAGAAAAAATCGAAACAGATTTTGAAATTTTAAAGGAAATGGCGACTTTAGCGGAGTTAAGAATGGAATGGGCTGTGCGATATCGAGCACGGGATGTAGTTAAAGAATTTGCTAGTATGATTCGTGATGAACTCGATTACATCATTGAAGCACGTAATGTGAATCGGATTTCCAAACAATTAGAGGATGATGACTCAGTTCTAATCCCCGCAATATTCACTGAATTTACCAGTTCAAAGGTATTAGTGATGGAGTATGTAGAGGGGGTTAAATTAAGTGATGTGGTAGAACAAAAAGTTGCTGGATTTGATCAGAAAGAAGTTGCTGATCATTTAGCTCGGATCACTTTTCAACAAGTATTAATCGATGGTTTTTTCCATGCTGATCCTCATCCTGGAAACATTCTGATTCGTCCAGACAATCAATTAGTCTTATTAGATTTTGGGATGGTTGGGCGCTTGACGGTAGCGATGAAGGAACAGTTTGGTTTATTGCTGATTAGTATGATGCGGGAAGATATAGAAGGTATGGTTGAACATCTGCTTGAAATGGGAATAACATCCTCAGAGATTGATAGGCAAGGACTTCTAGATGATATTGAGTTGCTAATGGATAAGTATTATCGTGCTGCATTGAGTGAGATTAGTTTGGCAGAGGCTGTTCGCGAGCTTTTTCAAATTGCGCATAAACACCAAATTGAGCTTTCTCCTGATTACACTATTTTAGGAAAAACTTTACTCACATTAGAAGGGACTATTGCTCAATTAGATCCCGATCTCAGCATTGTAGAAGTCGCTAAACCCTTTGGACAACGTTTATTGCGAGAGCGGTATCGACCAAGAAAAATTGCTCAGCAGATGATTGGACAGCTATCAGAATTTGCTGATCTTTTCACCACCCTTCCAAAACAATTAAAGAATTTATCAAGTGTCATTAAAGGAAATAAAATACGCTTAGAAATCGACATTCCTGACTTGGATTCACTATTGAAGAAAATGGACCGCATTAGCAATCAGCTCTCTTTTGCCATCGTATTGTTAGCCTTTAGTATTATTATGGTCGGCTTAATTATTGGCTCGGCATTGTCAGGTCAACCCTCTGTGCTCTGGTCATTGCCTGCGATTGAGATTGGCTCATTTGTTGCGCTATTTTTGTTTCTTTGGTTGCTTTATTCTATTTTTAAGTCAGGACGGTTTTGAATTTTGTCTTTTGTAATGATCTGAAAAAAGATTGTATTGGACTGGAAATCATTTCAGTTTAATGCAATCTTTTTTTACTTTCTTTTGGATAGGCTTCTACTTTCAATGAAATGTTCTCAACCTCATCCATTCCAATAAAAAATAAACACAAATTCGAAAATTTGTGTAGCAATCTGAAAAATCGTATATAAATTAATGACTTTATTTTTCATTCAACTCTGCACCAGCAATTCTCCTTACATCTTTATGCCCACATTAAAAAATTACTATAGATATTAAAAAAGCACTATTGAATGCGCTTACAATGTTGGGAATTGCCTCTTATACTTAAGTTGCAAGTAAAACAAGTGATTGAAAGGGGTTATGACATGTTTAACAAGGGGAAAAATTTATGGTTTTTGTTAGTCGCTGTGTTATTAGCATTTATGCTGGCAGGGTGTACTGAGGGTTCATCAGGAGAAGTAGAAGAGCCAGATGTAGATTCAACGGATGAGGTTGAGTCAGATGACGGCGAGGAATCGAGTGGTAATATCGATGTTGGAATTGTGTTACCGACTCGTGATGAGCCGCGTTGGGTACAGGATGAGCAACGTTTCAAAGATGCTCTAGCAGATTCGGATTACACAACTGAGATTTTATTTAGTCAAGGGTCTTCAGCAAATGAATTACAGAATGTTGAAACATTAATTAGTCGTGGCATTGATGTGCTGATCATTAGTCCTCATGATGGAGATGCTGCAGGTGCAGCCGCTCAGGCAGCTGCTGATGAAGATGTAACCGTTATTGCTTATGACCGTTTGATCACAAATACTGAGGCTGTTGATTATTATGTGACTTTTGATAGTTTTGCAGTTGGTGAAGCACAAGGTAACTATTTAATTGATCAAGCAGAAGAAGGGACTGGAATTCCTCTTTACTTATACGCTGGTGCAGCATCTGATAATAATGCATTCTTGTTCTTTGAGGGAGCATGGTCAGTATTACAACCTAAAATAGTGGACGGTACTTTTGTAATTGCTAACTCAAGTGAAGCCGAAGCATTA
Organism: Amphibacillus sp. Q70; assembly: GCF_052055485.1. Lineage (GTDB taxonomy): Bacteria > Bacillota > Bacilli > Bacillales > Amphibacillaceae > Amphibacillus. The sequence goes on from NZ_CP197171.1 coordinate 1,974,103, forward strand.
TCTGATCAAGCAGAGCTAACACGTGATGAGTTGGGAAGAATTTTAGGGCAAGTTACAACAAACTGGGATCCGAATGAAGCAATTAATAAAGCCCAGACCCATTTAACTTCAGCAAGTGATGATTTAAAAGGTGATGTATTGATCTTAGCGCCAAATGATGGGACATCCCGTTCAATTGCCGATACATTTGCAGCTGATAGTGATATTTCTAGTTATGTGGTTACGGGTCAAGATGCCGAGATGGCTTCGATCCAATATATTATCGATGGTAAGCAATCCATGACTGTTTTTAAAGATGTGCGTCGTTTAGTTACAGATGCGATGGGTATGGCTGTTACGATCTTAGATGGTGCTACACCAGAAACAACGGGTTCTTATGATAATGGGGCTAAAGAAATTGAAGCCATGCAATCAGAAGTCATCGTTGTTGATCAAGAAAATGTTCAGTCGGCTCTGATTGATTCAGAATACTATGATGCAAGTGATTTTACTGGTTTAGAATAACAGTCGATACGAAATAGTGATAGTTATAATATCACTATTTCGTCCTTTTATTGAGTGAACAAAGGTGGGTGAAAAATGGCTGAGTATATTCTTGAAATGCATAATATTAATAAGGAATTTCCAGGTGTTAAAGCCTTAAGCCAAGTTAATTTCAAAGTTGAACAAGGTGAGATTCATTGTTTAATTGGTGAAAATGGTGCAGGGAAGTCAACTTTAATGAAAGTGTTAAGCGGTGTTTATTCATATGGAGAATATGATGGAGATATTGTTTATCAGAACAAAGTTCAGCAGTTTAATAAAATCAATGACAGTGTTGATGTGGGAATTGCGATTATTTATCAGGAACTCGCTTTGTTTCCTGATCTCCCCGTTTATGAAAATATCTATATGGGTAACGAAGTCAAACATCAAGGTGTGATCGATTGGAATCAAACGATTGTCAAAGCGAAAGAAATGTTAGAAAAGGTTAATTTAAAAGTAAATCCGGAAACATTAATTAAAGATTTGAGTGTCGGGAATCAACAGCTGGTTGAAATTGCTAAAGCAATTAGTAAAAATGTTAAATTACTTATTTTAGATGAACCGACAGCGGCACTAAATGAGGATGATAGTGAAAATCTGCTGAGGTTAATTAAAGAACTAAAAAAACAAGGGATTACTTGTATTATGATTTCCCATAAATTAAAGGAAGTTGTTGCTATTGCCGACAAGGCAACGGTATTACGTGATGGACAAACGATTTGTACTCTAGATGCCAAAAAAGATGAGATTGAGGAACGTACAATTATTAAACATATGGTTGGGCGTGAAATTAATGCAATCTATCCTAAGCTTCCTGAAAAGCAAATTGGTGACCGTGTGCTAGAGTTGCATAACTGGTCTGCCTATGATGCTCAGCTTGGTCGCCATGTCGTTAAGAAAGCTGATCTTCATTTGAACAAAGGAGAAATTATTGGAATAGCTGGTTTAATGGGAGCAGGACGTACTGAACTGGCCTTAAGTATTTTTGGCAATCAGCGTCAATATAAATTAAAAGGTGATCTCGTCCTTAATGGTCAAGTGAAAAAATTGAAACATACAAGTGAGGCGATTGCTGAGGGAATTGCCTATGTAACTGAGGACCGCAAGGGTAATGGGCTGTTTTTGCTGCAAAATATTACGAAAAATATCTCAGCAGCGAAATTATCAGGGATTTCAAATCAAGGGATTATCAATGATAATGAGGAAATAAAAGTTGCCGAACATTATAAAAACTCTCTTCAAATAAAAGCCTCTTCGATCGAACAATTAGTTGGGAAATTGAGTGGTGGTAATCAACAAAAGGTCTCATTAGGAAAATGGTTATTTGTTGGACCTAATGTGCTGATTTTAGATGAACCGACACGAGGTATTGATGTCGGTGCTAAATTTGAGATCTATTCAGTGATGAACACATTGATTGAACAAGGATTAAGCATCATTATGATCTCATCAGAGCTTGGAGAAATATTAGGGATGAGTGATCGAATTTATGTTATGGCTGAAGGGGAGATAACAGGAGAATTATCAGCTGAAGAAGCTGATCAAGAAAAAATAATGGAGCTTGCGACTCAGGCTGGAGGGTATCAGAATGAAACTATTCAATGAAGTGGGTACGTTAATTAAAGAAAATATTCGAGATTATGGGATGTATATTGCTTTATTTGCGATTATGCTCACCTTTAATTTGATGACAGATGGCATGTTTATGTCTTCCCGAAATATTAGTAATCTACTAGATTCAGCAGGATATATTGCTGTACTTGCTGTTGGGATGACATTGGTTATTGTGATCCGGCATATTGATTTATCAGTCGGTTATGTAGCTGGTTTTCTAGGGGCTATTGCCGCAATTTTATTGATGCAGCAAGGAGTTCCTGTTTATATTGTCATTCCAATTATCTTAATTTTAGGTATCTTAATTGGACTTTTTAACGGTTTTCTTATTGCTCAGCTTGGTATCCCAGCGTTTGTTGCTTCATTGGCAGGCATGTTGATTTTCCGCGGGGCATTACTGCAAGTGACTGAAGGAACAGGAACAATTATTATCCCAAATGCGACTTTTAATGCAATTGGTAATGGCTTTATTCCGTCAATATCATTAGTGAAAGATCTACATCTCTTAACTTTAATTGTTGGATTACTAGGGATTGGATTTTATATCTATGGAGAGTTGAAGACAAGACATGATAAATTAAAATATAATTTTGAAGTGATGTCGTTAGGTATCTTTATCTTAAAGCTTGTCTTTATTTCATTAATTATTGGTTATATTACATGGATTCTTGCTGGCTATAATGGTTTCTCATGGACAGTTATTATTGTCTTATTCGTAACACTAATCTATCATTTTATTTCGTCGAAAACAGTGCTTGGCCGGCAAATTTATGCGGTAGGAAGCAACCCTGAGGCCGCCCATTTAAGTGGGATTAATGTTAAAAAGATCACTTATATGGTGATGGCATCAATGTCAATGCTAGCGGCTCTTTCAGGGATCTTATACACAGCTAGATTACAATCAGCCACAACAACGGCAGGAATGTTATTTGAGCTTGATGCGATTGCAGCAGCCTATGTTGGTGGGGTTTCATCAGCAGGAGGGATTGGGAAAGTATCAGGTGCGATTGTCGGTGCAATTGTCATGGCCTCATTAACGAATGGAATGAATTTATTAGGCGTTGGTATTTCTTATCAATATATGATTCGCGGGGGTGTCTTAGCGGGTGCTGTTATATTTGATGTATTAACACGTAAAAAAGGAAAATAATCAAACAAGGAAAAGTGTAGGATCTTGCTAAAAAGAAGCGATTGAAGTGACATACTTAAGCTGAAAAAGTCGGTACTGGCTTATAAAGGCGACTAAATTTCTGAAATCTTGTGTAATAACCTATAGCTATCTCTGTAGTTACTTGAGAGAGAGATAGCTTTTCCTGAGCCTGCCAATCAGGAAGCCTCCTTTTCACTTAAAGGCATAAGGTTGACTGAGCCTCTGATATTTCAGAAGTACCTTGCCTTTTTCTTGAGCCTTTTTCTCAGCCTCCTCAGAGAGGAGGGACATTTTTCTTGTGGAGGTTTTCAGACTGTATTTGTCCTATGGGAAAACAAGATATCTAATAGAGTTGTTCTATTAAACAAGTGAAAAGTACTCCAAGGAGCTGTTGCAAAATATATTTTATTACAATTTCTTTTTATAGTCATTTCTCCACTCTATCCTCCATTTCAAACAAAGTTTCAAGGTGAAATGATGGATAGAGTGCTTCTATCATTCATTACAATCGAAAGCTCATGCTCAAATGATGAATAGAGTGCTTCTATCACTCATTACAATCGAAAACTCAAGCCCAAATGACGGATAGAGTGCTTCTATCACTCATTACAATCGAAAACTCATGCTCAAATGACGGATAGAGTGCTTCTATTCCTCATTACAATCGAAAGCTCAAGCCCAAATGATGGATAGAGTGCTTCTATTCTTCATTACAATCGAAAACTCATGCTCAAATGATGAATAGAGTGCTTCTATCACTCATTACAATCGAAAACTCAAGCCCAAATGACGGATAGAGTGCTTCTATCACTCATTACAATCGAAAACTCATGCTCAAATGATGAATAGAGTGCTTCTATTACTCATTCCTAGCGTAGGAGATAAAGGAAACACAGCGACGATGAGGAGGCGATGTTAACTTATCGTACAGAGCTGAGGGAAATTGCGCTAGTTGCTGGGCACTCGAAGCTGGTCGTGACCTACCTTCCAACAAATAGTTATCCACAAGTAAACATTTTATCATTTCCTATGCTAAAATTAAAACTGCGAATCCTTTACTGATCCGCAGCTTCAAATTAACCTATTTTTTTAATAAAAACAACCTTCAAATAATTTCCTTCTTTATATTGCGGATTTGTTGGAAAATCTTCTGGCAAGCGAAAGATCTCGACTATTTTATATTGAGCATTAGCTGCCTGAAAAGCTTGTGCAATGACTTTTTTGAATTTATTGATTCCAAAGCCACTATAATTCGTTGATGCGACAATCACACCATGATCTGCCGTAATCGAGATTGCCTGTTCTAGCAAACCAGCATAATCTTTTGATGCACTGAAGATTCGCTTTTTCGAACGAGCAAAACTTGGAGGATCAAGAATAACAGTATCAAAGCGTAAGCCTTTTTTCACTGCATAATTAAAGTAATTGAAGACATCAATGACACGGATTTCATGTTCAGTTTCATCAAGGTCATTTATCTGAAATTGCTCAGTTGTTTTCGTTAAGCTGCGGTTAGCTAGGTCAACACTTACCGTTTGTTTAGCACCGCCCAAAGCCGCAGCAACAGAAAAAGCACCTGTATATGAAAAAGTATTCAAGACGGTTTTTCCTTTAGCATATCTGTTGCGAATCGCTTGACGAACATGACGTTGATCTAAGAAAATACCTGTCATAGGCCCATCATTTAAATCAACAGCGAAGTTGACATCATTCTCTTTAATAATTAATGGAAAATCAGCACGTTCACCTGTAACAAAATCATCATCCTCGATATATTTTCCACCTGTGTTAAAGCGTTTCTTTTGATAAATGCCTTTAAAAGACGTCAACTGTTTAAGTGCGGCAAGGATTTGTGGCTTGAATTGGTAAATACCTTCACTGTACCAAGTGATTAAAAAGTAACCTTGATAATAATCGATCGCTAAGCCACCAATGCCATCCCCTTCATTATGAAAAACACGAAAGGCTGTTGTTGTTTGATCAGAGAATAAGGTACTACGTCGTGTTAAAGCCTGGCTTAGTTTATTAACAAAAAAAGCTTGATCAATCTGCTCCGCTTTATTTTGCGTTAACACCCAGCCATAGCCTTTATTTTGTTGACCATAATAACCTCGACCAAGAAATTGCCCCTGTTGATCAACTAACTCAAAAATCTTTCCTTCTTTAAGTTGAGTTAATACTTCAATATTTTCAATCGCATCTTCTATTAATCGTGGATATCCTGCTCGATATGGTTTGACATATTGATGATTGATTTTTATTTTTTGCATAGAGTTCCATCCTTTAAAAGTGGTTTAGTCTTTATTTAGCATAGCATGTTAAGTTCACAGGAACAAATTCCAGCTAAGCGGCTAAAATAATAACCGAGCTAAATAAATCACAACGGTAACGGTTACCGCACTAGCAAGCGTCGAAAACAAAACCGTTTGAGTGGCAAAAGCCGGATCATCACTATATTCCTGTGCAATCACTGAGCTGTTTACTGATGTCGGCATAGCAGAAGCAATAAACAACGCTTGAGCCGTGATCCCCTCGATACCAAATACGATAATCATGAAATAAGCAATCAAAGGACCACAAATTAAGCGAACAACTAAACTTAAATAAACAATACTAAGTCCTTTTGTTAATTTAATTGTTGCCACTTGTGCACCCAAAGTTAATAAGGCGATTGCAATCATTGAATCTGCAATATAATTTGCAGGTACAAGTACAAAGTCAGGTAAAGGAACATTGAAGACATTTAACAAAATACCAGCAAGTAATCCATAAAGAACAGGCATGCGAAAATAACCGAGCATAGCTTTTAAGGTTCCCTTATTTGCCGCTCTTAATGAGAAAATACCATATGAAAAAATGAACATATTTTGAAACGTTAACGCGATAACCTGAATTGACATTGCCAAAGGATTACCTTGAAATACAAGCGCATTGACTGGAATACCATAATTACCAGAGTTATAAAAAATCGCACTATTGGTAAATAAGGTTTGTCTATTTCGATCTAATTTGATTATTTTTCCGAGCAATCTTGATAAAATAAAAAGAATAATGACAAAAAGAACAAAAAAGAAAAATATCTTAAAAAAGAATCCTCCTGAAAACTCAGCATGGTAAAGCGCATTAAATATAAATCCTGGTGCCAAAAAGTAAATATTAATTTTAGCCAGAGTAGATAAATCCAGTTTGAATTTAATTTGCATAATAAAACCAAGTAGCATCATAACAAAAACAGGTCCAATAATTTCTCTTAAAATAAGTGATAATTCTGCCATGCATTCCCTCCGTTTCCATCAGAAAGTTATCTATTAAGTATAACGAAATTATTTCTTATTGTCATGGTGCGGAATGATTCTGTTATAGTGAACATATAGTTATTCAATTTTAATGGAGATATAATGAAATTAATTAACTTAAGTAGTGGATTGATCATGATGTGGTTTGTCTTAAGCATTGGAGGATCGATTGGTCTTGCTCTAATTGGTTTAGGATCACTTATCTATTTTCAACAGGCAGCTGATCTTGTCAATGTATTCAATGACAAAAAGCACAACAAAGCAAAGGCTTCGATTATGTTCGGTAAATATCTTACTACAATCGGGATAATGATTATCTTGATAAGTGCAACGGGTATTTTTTAATGGAAAAATTTCATCCTTATATTTTGATTGGACTCCTAGTAGTCTGTATAATCGGTATCGGACTCTCTATCCGCCGACTCAACCGCAATTGCAAAAAAGATAGTTAGCCATCTCATCACTAACTATCTTTTTTATCCCAATTTTCACGCATTGAAATCAGAGCGATAACCGTTTTATTCATTTATATCATTGTTTGACGTGGACTCAGTTTGGTAAATGTCATCAGCTTGATGAAAACCATCGGCAATAATGGTTTCTTCAATATTATCTTTTGTGACAGCAACAGGGGTTAAAAAAACGGTTGGTACATCTTTTTTGCCATTATTAATGGTTTGATTCGTTTCAATCGTTTCGCCTCGTGCCATTCGTATAGCAATATCTGCTGCTTGCTCAGTTAATGATTTAATCGATTTATACACCGTCATCACCTGTCCGCCACTAATAATCCTTTGTAAACCCAACAGTTCAGCATCTTGACCAACAATCGGGACTTTCCCAGCTAATCCTTGTTCTTCCAAAGCTTCGAATACAGCTCCAGCTGTTGCATCATTAGCAGCGATGACTGCATCAATGTTATTATCATTTGCTTTTAAAGCAGCTCGCATATTTAATTTTGCATTAATTGGCAGCCATGCATCTGTCCATTGATCATAGACGACTGTAATATCGCCTTGCTCAATAAAAGGTTGCAGAACGCTGTAGACCCCTTCTCGCATCAAGTGAGCATTATTATCAGTCGCTGGGCCGCCAATATACACATAATTTCCTTTGGGAACTAACTCGGTCATTGTCTCCGCTTGTAGGATACCAATCTTCTCATTGTCAAAAGAAACATACAAATCAATATTGGCATTTTTGACTAATCGATCATATGAGATAACAGGGATCTCTGCCATTTGTGCTTTCCCTACAATCGTTGCAGCCGCCTCAGCATTATGAGGGACGAGTACTAATAAATCAATTCCTTGACTAATTAAGGTTTCAGCCTGAGCAATCTGCAAGGCATCATTTCCATTCGCTGCTTTGACCTCAACCTTTGCACCTAGAGCTTCAACCGCTTCAACAAACATATCTCGGTCTTTCTCCCAACGTTCTTCCTCTAACGTATCCATTGAAAGCCCGATTTTTAATGCCTCATTTAATACCCCTTCATCCTCTTCTGCAAAATTCTGCTCTAAATGAAATCGATCACTTTTATCGTTGTATTCATCTGTGGAACTTGTACACCCAATCAACATCACTAAATTGAACAAAACGACTAGGATTAATGGACTTTTTTTCATTATCAATGGTCTTTACCCCCATCCCTCTATCTTCGCTAACATCACTAACTTAAAAAAAGAGGATAGAACTTAGTTCTTTACTGTTTGGCCAAGTAAGATGTTGACTCCAAGAAGCCTTTTTCGTTTGTGCTTTGCTTGTACATGAATGTGCTGGCTTCATTGTTCAAATAAAATGTCGTGAGAATGCTTTGGATGACTAGTCTTTCTTATACCTAGAGTCTTAGTGTTTTTGCTACTTCACATATCTCCTTTGAAACTCAAAATCATTATGCTTACCATCTCATTGCTTCGCAGCTTTCCACAGTACGGTTACTCAATCGCCCCAAGAGCATTGCGATTCTGAATAAGAAAACCACTTATTCTGACGGTGGGGATGCTCCACTCATTTTAACTGCGACACATGCTGATATTTTAGATGTTTAAGCTATAACATAGTTAATGATTAACTAGGCTTTTTTCTCGATAAGTCATGGGTGAAACACCAGTTGACTTTTTGAAAACTTTACTAAAATAGTTTGGATCATGATAGCCGACATCCAGGGCAATTTCTTTAATACTTTTTTCCGGATCTTGAATCAATGTTTTTGCCTGTTCGATTCGGCATTCAGTTAAAAAATCAATATAATTAATACCTAGTTTTTCCTTAAACATTTTACTTATATAAATCGTACTTAGCCCAGCACGATCTGCTAAAAAATCAAGTGAAATATCTTCATTAGAATGGTCAATAATGTACTGTTTAATCTGTTTAATACTATCAAGTTCTAAATCGTGATGATAGTCATGATATCGCTTTTTAAGGCGCTTGAGATACAAACGAATTTCCTCAATAAATTGCTGATAGGTTTGGCTATAGAGTTTGATCGATTCCCATTCCACATGAATATTCATTTCATCTAGTATTCTAGCAATCATCCAAATCAGCTCTAATATTCTCTCCTGAGTATTTCTGAGTGGCGTATGTTCTTTTTCATAGCATTGAATAAGAGAAACAAATTTTTGGGCAATGTTATCCCACTCTCCTAAACGGACCTGATCAAAAAATTGGTGATTCCGATATTTTTCAAATTGATGATCACAACGATTATCACCAACGGGAACATCCTGATAAAAACGATATTGGTTCAAACGATCCATGTCGAACATCGCAATTAACGCTTCATGGTACGATTTCTGCACTTGATCAAGTGAATCATATGGATTTCCGATACCGACTATCCATCCTTGATCAATTGTATCTCGATTTTTTTTAAAAGTATGATGAACCAATGTCGTCGCCTGAGCACGGAAGGTCTTCTTTTGGTTACGAAATACAATGACCGGAAACTGCCTGCCATAAAGGGCACCAACCCAGACATTTCCTGCTTGCTTAATTCGATTGACTGTCGCTGGATATTGATTCTCTAATCCTTCTGGCAGCAAAACAACAAAAACAAAAATCTGCTCAGTTGACTTGATCTCAAGCATCTCCATCATCATATCAATATGCACATCATGAACATGATCAAACAATAACTGTGTAACCATGTCTGTTTCGACCACACGTTTAGATTTTTGAAAATGAAGGTTTTGTTTTGCCTGCTTCGTATCGGCTTCCTTTTCTTTTTTTATTTGATCAATCACTTGTCCAACTGTAGATGTAATTTCACTCACTTTACTTGGCTTCAAGATATAATCTTTAGCTCCGAGCTTTATAGCTTGTTTGGCATAAGCAAAAGTATCATAGGCTGTCACCATAATAAATTTAGGGTGTTGCGATTCATTTTTGATTTGTTCAATTGCTGCTAAACCATTCATACCTGGCATCTTAATATCCATTAAGATCAGATCAGGTTCAAAAGTTCTTGCAGACTCAACAGCTGTTTTACCATTTTTAGCTTCTTTTATTTCAAGATCTGAGAAAGCATCAGATAGAATGACATTCATACTTTTACGCTCAATTTCCTCATCATCAACGATCAATATCTTAAACATCTTGAGTGACCCCCTTTTGTTTAGGAAGTTGTAAACTCACTTTTGTTCCTTGATTACATTGACTATCAATCTTAACTAAATCGTCTGACCCATAAAAAATGCGGAGCCGCTTAATCACATTAGTAAATCCAATTCCCGTTGAATGACCTTCTCTCTGCACTAATACTCCTTGACTTAATTGTTGTTTTTTCTCTTCACTCATTCCTGGACCATCATCTTCAATTTCGATTAAAACGGAGTCAGCTTGATTAATAATGCGAAAATATAACTGTCCACCCGCTTCTCTAGGTTCGATTGCATGAATCACTGCATTTTCAATGATTGGTTGTAGGGTTAAAGCAGGAATTTTTATATTTAAAACATTTGGATTAATATCTTCATAAAATTGAAGGCGATCGGTAAAGCGTGTCTTTTGAATATCAATATACTGTCTTAATACAGTCACTTCATCATATAAAGTGACTGAACGATTTAATTGCTTTAAATTATAGCGTAATAAACCAGCCACATCTACGAGTAAGTCACTCGTCTCTATCGCCCCTTCTAAATAAGCTTTCTTTGAAACGGTATTCAATGTATTAAATAGAAAATGAGGATTAATTTGACTTTGTAAGCTCCGAAATTGACTTTCTTGCAACAGCAATTTACTCTCTTGTAATTCCTTTTCTAACTGTGCCTTCAATTGAATTTCAGAAATAAGATTGTTGATATTTAACCGCATCCGATTAAATGTTTTTGCTAAAAAGGCCATTTCATCATTTGAGTCGACTTGAACTTCGGAATCAAAGCGACCTTGAGACAACTCATTAGCCGCCTCTGTTAATTGATAAATCGGACGTGTAATACTGCGCGAAATCGTATAGGTCATTATGATCAAACTAAACGTTAGAAATAAAAATAGCCAAATTCCTAGTTGGTTAATATCAGTCGATTGATTAATAATATGTCGGTAAAAACTGTCATATGTTTTCAACTCTTTATCGACAAGGGCTAAGGTCGTATCTGAAATATAATTAGCTATTCGGGAGGCATCGTTAAATTCACGAATGGCAGATTCGGAGTCCTCCTGTGCATGCAAGCTAATGGAACGATCTACCGTCTCTATTAAACTATCAGTCAAATGGATATAGTTAACTAATTCAAATTCATTTTCTTGATAGCCCAGTGCCCAAATATTTGCTTCATTGTCACTAAGCTCCTGCTTAACACGATCAATTTTTCCAAGATGATCTGTCGAAGACGTGGATAAATACTGATTTAAATCGGTAATTAACTGTTGACTCGACACATTTACCTCATTCAATAATAAGTACCGTTGTAAAATTTCGTTATATTGTTCTTGAGTTTGACGATTGTAAACAGTTAGGGCTAACCAAATAACAAGCATCATAACGACAGTAACCGTTGTTAAGGTAAGGATCTTTCTTCGAATCGTATTCATTCCATATCAGCTGCTTTCACAATCTCTACTTCAGTAAAATATCCCTCAAAATCAAGTGGAACCGTCTCGCCATTTAGCCACTCAACAATTAATTGAACGCTTAAACGGCCCATTTCTCTTGGTGATTGTTGAACAACAGCATCTACTTTTCCTTCAGCCAATAAGTGCTCAAGATCGGAATGGTCATCAAATGTATAAATGGCAAGTGATTCGACCTGTTTTCTACGGCTGATTTCCTGAATCATTCCTGATGCTATCGTTGATTTTGTAACAATAAAACCATCGACATCGGGATGATCATTTAATAGGGCTTGAGTGGTTGTCGTAATTTCATCCTTCGTATCCGCTGTTTCAGTTGGAATGACCCTTATATTTGGATATTGATTAAGAACTTGTTCGATTCCTGCCTGACGCTCCGTCTGATAAAAATGCTGCTCCTGATCATAAAATAGTACAACTTTTCCAGATTCTCCCATGTCTTTAACCAACTGCTCAGCTAGATGTTGTCCCGCTTCAAAATGATCAGACCCAACATAGGTCCGGCGTAAGCTTTCCTCCATCGGAACATCGTGAGCAATCGTGATAATTGGAATACTATGAAAGGCGGCTTTTATTTTTGTTAAGTCTTTAAATTCCTCTGAATCTAAACCTTGAACAATGATTCCATCAACTTTTGAATGGATGGCAAGTTCTAAATTCCGAAAAAACTCCTCTTCATTATGACCATAATTACCTAATACCTCAATCATCACCTGATCTTGAATCGCCTGTGTCTCTGCTCCTTCAATCACTGCTTCCCAGAAGGGAACATCGATATCTTGAGTGATCAGAACAAGCCGATGCTGTTGTTCTGTTTGACTGATCGGCAAAGGCTCTTGCCAATCTGAACGCACCACACGAGCTAAAGACGTGAAAGTAAAATAAGCTAGAAAAACGAATACAGCAACAATTAAAGCGATTACACTTTTACGCATCGACATTCCCCCAGTCATTAGATCGATCAGGCCATTATTGTTAGTTTTTAATTCCGATCATTTTAAGTTCAACTTTATCTTACATGGATATTGAGAAATACACAATGTTTTACTTTTATTATAAGAAAAACCATTTGTTTCTTTATCATTTAATCCAGTAATATACCCACTTAGAACAAATCACACTCAACGAGGATTATAAAGTGAAACTTCATTCAGTCGAGGGACAGCGCACAAATCTCTTCGGTGGCGCGAATAATCACGGTAATGTTGTCAAGTTGATACAACGGCTATGGAAAAATACTCCATTAACCAATTTCATGACCCTTTGAATTTAATTTTACTAACCTGACAGCATTGGTAACCGCAGCCCCCAGAACGTGGTACTTGGGCCAACCAGCTAGTTATATTGTGATAAATAAATAATGTTTCGTTTTGCTTATCTCTAAAAGATAGATGAAAGGAACTATCACGACTTTCTACCAGTCATTCATGTCAAAATACTAAATAAAAGCTTCTATCACGCGTTTTCTACCTACCGTTCAAATCGAAATGCCAAATAGAAAAATCCTATCACGTGCTTTAGCCAGAATCGTTCATTCGGTTTCCTAATATTTTTAAAATTACTGCTCCATGGAATAATCTCTTTGGAACTCAGAATAAGAAAATATTTATTCTAAGCTCAAAGACATGAAGAAGTTAGGTAAACCAACTTTGTATGGCTCATTTTACAATTTCAAGCTTGCTATGGGTACAAACTACGAACTCAGGAAATCCTTCTGAAAGGGTTGTCGCACAATAGGGTAAGTTGTGCAACAGCATTTTTTACCCATATTAGAAAAACGGAATAGAAGCACTCTATCCATCATTTTGGCTTGAGCTTTCGATTGTAATGAGGAATAGAAGCACTCTATCCGTCATTTGAGCATGAGTTTTCGATTGTAATGAGGAATAGAAGGGCTCTATCCGTCATTTGAGCATGAGTTTTCGATTGTAATGAGGAATAGAAAAGCACTCTATCCATCATTTGAGCTTGAGTTTTCGATTGTAATGAGTAATAGAAGGGCTCTATCCATCATTTGAGCATGAGTTTTCGATGTAATGAGTGATAGAAGCACTCTATCCATCATTTGAGCATGAGTTTTTGATTGTAATGAGTGATAGAAGCACTCTATCCATCATTTCACCTTGAGCTTTTGATTGTAATGATCGATAAAAACCGCCACTTTGCGTGGCAACATCGATCTACCCATGATACATGGGCACAGTTCGTACGTTGCTGAACGGGCGCTCTGCGCTTTTGTTTTATTGAAGCAAGTATCAGAATTGGCGTGTGTTTATATGCAAAATAGAGCTATCGCATAATCATCGCGTGTCCATATGCAAATTTTAGATCCGCATATACTTCATTTTAATGGCTTCACAAAATCTTCATCATCAGATAAATCTTGCTAAATAATCATACCTTTTTAACTTATTCAATTAAAAGTAAGAAATTCACGATGACAATTCACCTGATTTTAAAGGAAGGAACTTTTTTACAAAAGAAATATCATATGTTACTTTAAATGAGAAAAGGAGTGATGAAGAAAAATGAATCCAATGGAAGTAAAAGGAGGTATCCTGCTCCAGCAAGTGTTTGAACGCGTTTTTTTCCAGGAGTCTCGGGCAAGTCAAGTTGTCTTACTCCATTTTATCAATGCTGTTTTAGCCGAATCATTACCGAGTCCGGTTGAGCACATTATGAGTCAGCAACGGCAAAAGAGTTATTTACTGAGAGACCTACAGCTAGGTTTGGATGTAAAAGCGCGGACACGGACAGAAGAGTCTGTCGAAATCAGGATTCAAGTCCATCAGCAAGATTATTTTCAAAGTCAATCAAGTGCGTTAACTTTTAATCACAATAATGAACCGACAGAAGTAAATAGCAGAATAACTCGATTCTCTATTCATCTGTTAAATTTTAATCTCTTGCAGGAATGCAGCCATTATCATAATTGCTATCAAACCATTCGGTCACCACAAATCGGTCCCCAACAAAAAATAGAAATTCATTATTTAGAATTGCTAAAGCTTACCAACCAGGAGCCTAAATCTACTTTAGAGAAATGGCTTTATTTTATTAGCTATGTTGGAAGAAAACACACTCCTGATTCATTTCATCATTTGATCAAAAGGGATCCATACTTCAAGTTAGCAAACCATCTTTATCAGCGAACGCGATTAACAGCGAAAGACCCTATTGTTGTAAAAGAAGATCAGCTCAGTTTAGAAAAATGGGAAGAACATGGTCAGCTCCTCGAAAAAGAGCGAATTGCAATGAATATGATCAAGGCTGGTTTTTCTACTCAGCAAATTATCAATCTGACCGATTTAACGATGCAGGAATTAGATGATCTGGCATTGGTCATTCCACTGCTCTAAAATTGGTTAGACCGCTTTACACTTGTTCTCGGTATGCTCTAGGTGATTGTTTGGTAATTTTTTTAAAGTTACGATGAAAAGTACGTAACTGATTGTACCCACAATGATTAGCAATCTCACCAACAGGTCGACCACTATTTTTTAACAAATAACATGCCTGTGAAATACGATAATGATTTAAATAATCAGTGAAGGTCATGTTTGTCATTTGAACAAACAGCTTTGATAAATACGGATAATCATAGCGCAAATACTCAGCGACATCTTTAAGGGTGCAATCCGTTTGGTAATGTTCGTCGACGTAAAGCAGGATGCCATGGAGTACTTTCGTTTTTGTTGATTGTTCAACTTTGCTAAAGTCAGTTTGATCGATTAGGCTAGCACAAATCTGATAAATAAAGCTTTTTTGTTTGTAAATAGAATTGAACTCAGCTAAATTAGGCAGCTCTTTAAGTTCTAGTACTGGATTATTCGGACTTAACCCTTTATATTGGGTGAAAAAATCCCCAATTAATTCAGGAGAAAAGAGAATAATGACTATTTCAGACTGATCAATTGTTTTGAATTCATGAATATGATTGCTAAAAATAAAGGTGAGTTGATTTTGTTTTAAGTGATATACTGTTTGATCAATTGTCACCAATAATTCCCCACTTTTAACGAAAATAAGCTCATAGGCTCGATGAAAGTGAAGCGGGAAGTGATGGTCTGTTAAGGAAAAATAACGGAAAAATTCTTTCTCCTCAACACCATGTTTTTCAAAAAAGACCATTTCAATTCCCTCCTTTTAAACACGAATATTGTCCTAAATTATACAACATTTTGAATAGAAGTGTCTAACTGATTCTAACTATAATGAAAGTAATCAAGGATACAAAAGTGAAAGGAAGGGAAAATGAGATGGAATATCATGTAGCAAAAAATGGTTCAGATCGTGCCCAAGGAACAAAAGAGGATCCGTTTTTAACAATAAACAAAGCAGCTTCAGTTGCCAAACCAGGAGATACTGTAACCGTTCACGAAGGTGTTTATCGTGAATGGGTCAAACCACGCGTTAAAGGGTTAAGTGATAACCGAAGAATTATCTATCAAGTTGCAGAAGGTGAAAACGCTGCTATTAAAGGATCTGAAGTAATTGAAAATTGGGAATCTATTGAAGGAAATATTTGGCGAGCAGTTATCTCTAATGATCTATTTGGCGATTATAATCCTTATCAAGAGGAGATTTTTGGTGATTGGCTTGTCACTGTTGAACAAACGAAGCATTTAGGTGATGTTTATTTAAATGGTATGTCTTTCTATGAAGTCAGTGATTTTGAACAATTGAAAGCACCTGAAATTAAAACAGAAACGTATGATCACTGGACAAGACAAGTCGTCCCAGTTCACAATCCAGAACAGACTAAATATGTTTGGTATGCAGAAGTTGATCATGATCAAACAACGATTTATGCCAATTTCCAAGGGGCAAATCCAAATGAGGAATTGGTAGAAGTCAATGTCCGAAGATCATGTTTTTATCCTGAAGAAATCGGGATCGATTATATAACAGTAAGAGGATTTGAAATGGCTCATGCCGCTTCTCCATGGTCACCTCCAACTGCTGACCAGCCAGGTTTAATTGGACCCAATTGGAGTAAAGGCTGGATTATTGAAAGTAATATCATTCATGATGCCAAATGTAGTGCAATTAGTATCGGCAAGGAAAAGTCAACGGGTCATCATTATCGTTCGGTTCGTAAAGACAAACCGGGCTATCAGTATCAATTGGAATCCGTTTTCGCCGCTGAACGACAAGGTTGGAGCAAGGAAACAATTGGTTCCCATATTATTCGTCATAATACGATTTATGACTGTGGTCAAAATGGGATTGTTGGACATTTAGGCTGTGTCTTTAGTGAAATTTATGATAACCATATTTATAACATTGCTTTAAAACGTGAATTTTATGGTCATGAAATTGCCGGAATCAAACTCCATGCGGCGATTGATGTTCAAATTCGACACAACCGGATTCATAATTGTTCACTAGGACTTTGGCTAGATTGGCAGACGCAAGGAACTCGTATTAACCGAAATATTTTTTATCGCAATAATCGAGATTTATTTGTTGAAGTGAGTCATGGACCATACCTTGTAGATAATAATATTCTGGCTTCTCCATACGCACTTGATAATGTTGCGCAGGGAGGGGCTTACATTAATAATTTATTTGCTGGAAAAATGATTCATCGTAAAGAGCTGGATCGCTCAACACAATATCATCTACCCCATAGTACAAAAGTAGCCGGATTTGCTTTTATTTATGGAGGCGATGATCGTTTTTATAACAATCTCTATTTTGGAAAAGAGGGAATGACAGGGGTTGGCACCTCTCACTTTAAGGATTATCCAACGTCATTAGAAAATTATATTGAGGCGGTTCATGAAAAGCATGGTGACCATGAATCTTTTGCCACGGTGGAGCAACCTGTCTATATCAATCGCAACGCATACTTGAATGGTGCCGAAGCATATGAAAGTGAAGAAGATAATTGGATCGATGCTAAATTTGATCCGCAATTTGAAATTGTCGATCAAGGAGATGAGGTGTTCCTATCCTGTGACTTGCCGGCATCATTTGATGATATGTTTGGTCAAGTTCAATCAACAGTGTCTTTAACACGAGTTAGAATTGCTGACGCTGAATTTGAAAATCCAGATGGATCAAACTTAGTTATTGATAAAGATTTACTTGATGAAAAGCGTGCAGAGGAAAGCACAGTCGGACCTATAAGTACTTTGAAAAAAGGTAAAAACTACATTAAGATTTGGGGATAAATAAAAGGCTAGAGTGGTGTGAACTGCTCTAGCCTTTAGTATGTATTAACAGTTAGCAGTATGGATTAATTATTCTATGGTGAGACTGAATTTTAGCAATATTAGTTTAAGCAAAAAGTGTGTTAAAAGATTACTTAATTAAATTGTGAAATAATGAGCATGTGTTATAATTGTGATTGATTGAAAATAATCACAACGGGAGGTTGGTCATTCGAGTAGATTATTAAAGAATAGAAATCTAGTAATCAAGCGAATGAATCAAAAATATTTTTTAAAGAGGTGTAAAAATGAAAATTGCAGTAGCAGGTACAGGGTATGTCGGTTTATCTATTGCTGTTCTTTTAGCACAGAAACATGAGGTATATGCGTTAGATATTGTTAGAGAAAAAGTCGATTTGATTAATCAGAAAACATCACCGATTGCTGATGATGAAATTGAAAAATTTTTAGCAACGAAAGAACTCAACCTTACCGCAACGACAATTCCAACTGAAGCTTATCGAGACGCTGAATATGTCATTATTTCAACACCAACGAACTATGATGAGAAAAAGAATTTTTTTGACACAAGTAGTGTTGAACAAGTGATTGAAGATGTGTTAGATATCAATCCACAGGCAACAATGATGATTAAATCAACCGTTCCAGTTGGCTATACCTTAGGGATTAGAGCAAAATATAAAACAGAAAATATTATTTTTTCACCAGAATTTTTGCGAGAAGGGAAGGCACTATATGATAACCTTTATCCATCCCGTGTTGTAATTGGTGAGGTTTCTGACCGAGCACGAAGATTAGCTAATCTATTAGTCGAGGGTGCAGAGAAAGAGGATATTGATGTTTTATTCACTGACTCAACAGAAGCTGAGGCGATTAAATTATTTGCCAATACATATCTTGCTCTTCGTGTTGCCTTTTTCAATGAGCTGGATACCTATGCAGAGGTTCGGGGACTAAACACCAAACAAATTATCGAAGGAGTGGGGCTTGATCCGCGAATCGGTGGTCATTATAACAATCCTTCCTTTGGTTTTGGGGGCTATTGTTTACCGAAGGATACCAAACAATTATTAGCAAACTATGAGGATATACCAAACAATATTATTCGAGCAATTGTCGATGCGAATCGAACACGAAAAGATCACATTGCAGATTCGATCCTAGCTAAGAAACCAAAAATTGTTGGCATTCATCGCTTAACAATGAAAACAGGTTCAGATAATTTTAGAGCATCTTCAATTCAAGGTGTGATGAAGCGAATTAAAGCACAAGGGATTGAAGTCATTATTTATGAGCCTGTATTGGATGAAGTGACTTTCTATAATTCTCGAGTTGTGAAAGATCTTGATCAATTTAAACAAATGTCAGATGTCATTGTAGCTAATCGATTGACTGATGAGATAAAAGACGTTAAAGCTAAAGTCTATACGAGAGATTTATACCATAGAGATTGACCCAATTCAAATTATTGAGGCAAAGATTGGGACAAAACTAGTCCACATGAATAAAAACGATTGTGTTTATCTATTTTTGATAAACACAATCGTTTTTTTAATATTTTACCTATTAACGGAATTGAGTTTCCTTATTTTTACTTAAATTAACGCAAATCCTAATCTATTATGAACTTTAGGGGCTCCGCGTCTTGACAGTCGAATGAAACTCCAAAATCCAAAAACGGATTCAACATCTATTTTCCGTTTCCTATAGATTTGCTCTATTTTCTCTGAAAATTGCTTATCATTATAGTGGACATTTTCGAGAAGTGTCTACTTGACAAATACACGTGCAAACAGGAGTTAAGCCATTTTGAATAGCATGTAATCATGAAATGTCCTTCCAT
This sequence comes from Amphibacillus sp. Q70, assembly GCF_052055485.1. Classification (GTDB taxonomy): domain Bacteria; phylum Bacillota; class Bacilli; order Bacillales; family Amphibacillaceae; genus Amphibacillus. The sequence goes on from NZ_CP197171.1 coordinate 1,993,792, forward strand.
GTTTATTTCTCAACCCCATTTACTTGATTAGCGCTTACTCGAATGGGTTCAAGTGTTGCAGTCAGAATGACAATAATTTTCGAGTAGTTCAGCTTGTCTAGTCAGATAAAAAAACTGTTATACAATCTATTTTTTATTGGGCAACAGTACCTTTTTTATTTGGCTTCTCGAAATTTATCACAAGGATAATTTGCAGTATTTATTCGAGATTTCTAGGCTCCTTGTTACAAAATATTGGAACCTAGCTTTTAATAAATTCAACTTTTATAGCTAGATTTACAAGTTAAAACTGACTGACATTTGGATTATTGTGTAGAACAATTATGATTCTAAGCGAATAATCAAATGAAAAGTGCAAAACTCATTGACAGCTATTTTTGTATGGTTTACTATTACGTTATACGTTATAACGTTTGGTGTAATAAATGAAAGGAGCTGACAAAAATCCTGTGAGTTCAACTGATCGATTTTCTGAACCAACTTTGTTTATTTTAATTAGTTTAGCTGAAGGAAACAAACATGGTTATGCAATCATGGAGGATATTGAAAATTCCTACGACATTAAAATTGGACCAGGAACGTTATACGGTGCAATTAGTCGAATGGAGAAATTAAAATTAATTGAGGCTATCCCATCAAAAGACAGAAAAAAACCTTATCAAATTACTTCTGAAGGCAGAAAGTATCTACAAGAAAAATTAAAAGAAATTGAAATTGTTACTAAGTTAGGATTTGAGAGGTTAGGTCTAATATGAAGTGGCTAATCTATTTGTATCCTAAAAAATGGAGAGAACGTTATGAAGAAGAATTCTTATATATTTTGGAACAGAGGAATCCTTCCTTGAAAGACGTTATTGATGTATTTATTAATGCCATCGATGTAAGATTTTTAAATTTAGTTGAGGGGATTATTAATATGGATAAGAAAATTCGCAATGTCATGCTTGCTTCTGTGTTAAATCGTTTCTTGATTATAGGTTCAGTAATATTTATAGGTATGTTCGGTGGGTATTGGATTGGAAATAACACGCCCTCAATTTTAGAAATATCACCTAAGTCATTGTTGCTGGTTGGTGTTGGATTGGGAATTTTTATTGGTTATGTTATGGGTGTAGTAAGAGGTATTATGCGAGTCATTAATGTTACTCAAAAAGAGGATGTCTTCCTTCCTACTGGTAAATTAAAGTTCGATAAGTCGAACAGTTAAACGTATCTTCAGTTTTTGTTGAGGTGAGGTAAAATAATGAATGTCAAAGTTTTGCAAGATATAAAAGTAGTATCTGGCTTGATTTCGTCTATAATATTGTCAGGTATCGCGATAGTATTGGCGCTATACAACATTAGTTATTGGGTGTTTTTTGTTGTGGTATCATGGGTGGTTCTATTTTTAAGTGCACATAGAGCAGACAAGATAATGAAAAATTGATAGTGAATAGTCAAATACTATCTTAGCAAGAATGGGCTGTTTAGGCAGCTCATTCTGTACTTATCAGACTGGCTTACAAAAACACCACGTCTTGGAACTGGGACTCAGAATAAGAAAAACACTTATTCTTGCACGATCAAAAAGATAACAGATTTTATTGCCGATAGTATAAGTCAAACGATGGCATTTGCCATAAAGACTTGGCGATAAGCCAAGTTTTTCTAAGCTTGTGATTGCTAAAGTAACGGCAGTCCCAAACAGAGGGAGAAGAGGGAACGTAGACTAAACTGCCACATCTTGGGACTGTGATTACCAATGTTGTCAGGTTAAGCAGAGTAATCGATCAAGAGGGTGGAACAAAAAGATTAATTCATGAACAAACAGAATATGGATATAGAGCCCCTCTCCGCAGATGTGATTCATTGTATTGGAACATGTTGTTTGATAAAGTATTAATAATATTAATATGGGTCTTAGATCATGTGACAATCAAAAGTCAAATGAATGATTAAATTTATTGATTGATAATTGAGGAGAGTTTAAATTGAAACTAGAGCAAATAATTAATGAAAACTACGATAGTTTTAGTGAAGGTGACCAGCTTTTAGCTAAATATATATTGGAACATAAAAATGAAATGCAATGGTTAAGTATAACTCAAGTAGCTGAAAGAAGCTTGAGCTCTAAATCCTCTGTTCTCCGATTTGCCCAAAAGCTTGGTTTCTCGGGTTATACAGAGTTAAAAAACTTTATTAAGTGGGGAAATTTACAAATAACTTCGGAAGGAAAAAGTAATAATTATGCTGAGTTTATTTTAAATCATGTAGAAAAAACGATTAAAAATTTAAATATGAGTGAAATAGAGGAAATTAGTAAAGAAATTGCCCAAAGTCAAAATGTGTATTTAGCAGGGACCAGTTTTTTTCAACAAAATCTAGCTACAGAAATGCAGCGGCTCTTTTTAAAATTAGGGAAGAATATGCACATTATCCCTTTAGACATTCAGACCGACTTATACCAATTAGTTGTTGAACAAATGACCGAAGATGATTTGCTGATCATTTTTTCGAGCTCGGGAAATAATACAGCGATTAAAGAAACATTAAGCATCCCGTTAATTAAGAAGGTGAAAATACTATCATTAACAGCTACACAAAATAATTGGTTAACCAACCATGCTGATTATTCGATTCATGTTTTTTCAGACCGGGAAGAATATTCGAATTATACAGGTTTTTATGCAACAAGCGCATTTTATTGTGTAATAGAGATATTAGCTTATAGTTTTTTCAGTTTGAATTTCTCTTGAAATTCTCTCAGATAAGAGCGCTGAACTTTCTTATTTGGAAAATATATAAGTTTTTTCTAGTTTTATTTACCATGCTATCCTTTGCAAATTTTCTTTAATATGCATTGTAGGATCTATAGGCAGACTAAGAATAATCAGGACTTTGGATTGATCATAAAGTGCCAATTCGTTCAGACATAGTTCTGTTGAAGATCCCCCTTCTTACCATTTCTCTAGGGTCTAACATGAATTTTTTATGTAGACCCAAATATGTTAGTGTGTTTTATCATCACAGATAGGCCACTTTTCCTAAAGGTCCTAATCAATAATGATAAAATTCCCCCTTATGACATAATCTGCACCTTGTAAAATTCCTTCATACGAGCAGAAATATATTGTGCAACAAAAACAAAAAGTGGAACAATTAAACTTGTGAAAGGAACAAACGATTGAAAGCTAACTCATTATCCAAGAAAATAGTGAGGCGAAAATATGTTCAACACATCGCATTCAAATTGATGATGTTGTTGTCAACTGTACAGCCTGCTTTATGTGGGTTAAAATAGAAACATAATAGAAAATGAGAGTAGGAATGCAGATGGTGACGATTAATGACATTGCTAAAAGAGCAGGTGTAGCTAAGAGCACCGTTTCTAGATATTTAAACAATGGTTCTGTGAGTTCCAATACACGAGAAAAAATTGACCGAATTGTAGCAGAAACAGGATATAAACCTAATGTTTTTGCTCGTAGTTTAAAGGCACAAAAAACTAATATGCTTGGGGTCATTATTCCCAGACTCAATTCTCCTTCTACTAGTGAAGTGCTGGTAGGAATTGATCGAACAGCGCGAAAACAAGGTTATCAATTAATTATGACAAATTCTGATCAAGATACGTTGCGTGAAATAGAAAATATCTATACATTGAATAAGCAAAAAGTGGAAGGCATCATGATGTTATCCCGAAAGTTAACGGATGAACATCTACAAGCAATCGAACAAGTTGAAGTTCCTTTTTTACTGCTTGGACAGAAGGCGGAAGGAGTTCATTCCATTATTCATGCCGATTACGATGCTGGTCGGAAGATGGGGGAGTATGCACTTGATCTTGGGCATCGTACTTTTCTATATGTAGGTGTTTCTCTGCAAGATGAAGCAGTTGGTGTTTTACGAAAAAAGGGCTTTATAGATGCCGTACAGTCTAAGGAAGGAGTAATGGTGGAAACAGTGGAAACGAGTTTTTCACGAAAAGATGCCTACCAAAAAGCATTAATTTTTCTGAAAGAATTGTCTGCTTCTTTTGTAGTCTGTGCAACAGACAATCTTGCCGTTGCAGTATTGAAAGCAGCCCATGAGTTAGGTTATACGATACCGAAGGACTTCTCTCTCTCGGGTTTTGGCGGCTATGAGGACACTAGCTACGTGACACCATCGATCACAACTGTTCGCTATCCGTACAGTCTTTTAGGCGAAAAAGCCGTTCTGCATCTAAAAGAGCTGATTGCTGGAAAAGAGACCTCTAATGAAGTGAAACTAGCAAATGAGCTGGTTGAAAACGACTCTACCTTGCCCCTTCGTTTCTGAACACAAGAAAAAAGCATGTTCATTTAGGTGTTCTCTTTACAAAGTTTTAAAGGACAAGAATCCCTTTTTGAAAGTGCTTTTAATTTTTTGCTTGACGTTGGAACCGGTTTTGTTACCGTGTAATAGAACCGGTTCTATACAACTGTAATTGAGATTGTAACCGCTTTTTGTAAAGCCTTTTAATAAGTATGATAATGTGAGGGTTATAAGAAAGTGAACAGTAAAAGAACTTAATGGATAGAATCCATAAAATTATTTGAACAAGGGGAGAAAAGACGATGATGCAAAAAATACAACGATTTGGTGGAGCTATGATTGCTCCAGTTTTACTTTTTGCTTTCAATAGTATTATTTTGGCTTTTGCCATTGTGTTTCAAGACCCAGAAATTGTGGGAGGATTAGCCACTGAAGGGACAACATGGAGTAACATATGGGCGGTTATTGAAGCTGGTGGTTGGACAGTCTTTGATCATATGGAATTATTATTTGTTATAGGTCTACCGATCGGATTGGCCAAAAAAGCTAATGCTAGAGCCTCTTTAGAAGCCTTTATCGTTTATATGACTTGGAATACTTTTATTAACGTGATTTTACAAATTTGGGATTTTGGTGTTGACCTTAATAGTGCCGAAGATGCATTAGGTATAACATCAATTGGAGGCATTCAAACGTTAGATACCAATATAATAGGTGCACTTTTAATTTCTGGAATGGTAATTTGGTTACATAATCGTTTTTATGATACGGCTCTTCCAGAATGGATAGGTATTTTTTCAGGATCTGCATTTGTAGTTATTCTTGGTTTTCTGGTGACATTGCCATTAGCATTTTTAACAGCATGGTTATGGCCAATGGTTCAAGGATATATATTCCAATTACAAGATCTTATAGCTGAGAGTGGGACCTTTGGTGTAGGATCCTTTGTATTCTTAGAGAGAATATTGATTCCAACTGGATTGCATCATTTTATTGCTCAACCGTTTAAATACGGACCGGCAGTTGTTGATGGAGGTTTAACTCAATTTTGGTTTGAAAACTTAGCAGATATTGCAGCTCATGGTGGTTCTTTAAGAGATCTAGTTCCGCAAGCTGGTTTTGGCTTGAATAGTATGCCTAAAGTATTTGCTCCTATTGGGATCGGTGGAGCCTTTATTGCAACAGCTAAGCCAGAACAAAGGAAGCGAACGATGGCTTTAGTTATTCCAACGGCTTTGACTGCGGTTCTAACTGGCATTACAGAACCTTTTGAATTTACTTTCTTGTTCTTAGCGCCACAGTTATTTGTTGTTTATACATTGTTAGCTGCTGCAATGGCAATGGTTGTTTATTCGCTAGGTGTTTCTTTAGTTTTAGGAGGCGGGCTAATTGCCTTCTTCCCAAGGTTTATTATACCTTTATCAACCAACCATATGGATGCTATCATTATTTTCTTTATTGTCGGATTAGCCTTTTCTGCGTTATATTTCTTTATTTTCCGATGGTCAATATTAAAATTTGATATTAAGACTCCAGGTCGTGATGAGACTGGGAAAGTTAAGATGCATACCAAAAAAGATTATAAGAATAAAAAGGCAGCCGATGATGGTATAGAAACAAGCGGAAACTCATCAGTTAGACAAGACAGTAATCCTAATGCTCAAAAAGCCGGATCCTTCTTAGATGGTCTTGGTGGACCAGAGAATGTAACAGATATTAACAATTGTGCGACGCGTCTTCGTGTATCTGTTGCTGATGAAAGTAAAGTATTAGATGATAGTTTCTTTAAAGAGGCAGGAGCGCACGGCATTGTTCGTAATGGTACGGCAATACAAATTATTGTTGGACTAGATGTACCAAAAGTAAAAGACTTCTTTAAAGAGATTGCAGAAGATGAGAAAAATAAATAAGAATTAAAGTTGTTACATGAACATTTAAAACAGCAGGAAGTTATAAGAATGATTAGAGGTGACTCAAGGAACAGAGCGAGTCAAGATGGAGGTTGTTATGAAAATACTTTTGATATCGGATATTCATAGTAATGCTGTATCCTTACGTAAGATATTAGATTATGAAAAGAATATCGACAAAATTATTTGTGCTGGTGATCATGTGGATTATGGCTTGTATCCTAAAGATGTACTGGAAATGATTGAAGCGTATAATGTTACAAGTGTGAGAGGCAATCATGATGATCATATGATCAGAATTTGGAAGCAAATAAGCCAAGGTATTGAACAAAATGAATTTAAGTGGATTCACCATAATGCAGACATATTAGAGCAAAGAGACATAGATTTTTTAGAAAATTTACCTAAAACTATTTCCTTTGACATAGAAAATGTAGGGTATGTCCTTCAGCATCAGTGGAAAGAAAATTCATATGAAACGATCCAGAGTGAATACCACTTCGATCAATTCTGGGCAGAAAAATATACAGGAAATTTACAAGGGGATTTTGAGAAAAGGATTATATTTGGGCATACTCACAGGCAAGGCATACACTATGTAGCAAATGATAAACTTTGGATTAATCCGGGGAGTATTTCATACAGAAGACCTGATGACCCTACTAAAGATGCTCACTATATGATTTTACAAGGGGAAGAAATTCTATTTAAACAATTACCGTATGACAAAACTAAATTGATGAATGAAGTAATGAAATGGGAAGGAAAGATCAAAAAATCAGATATGGATGTTGCGTTATTTTTCTTTTCTGAAAACGAATAGTGAGAGACTAGAAGAAACTTACTGGTTTTAGTAAATATTATTTCAACTTCTCAAAGAATTATTTCTATTTTTGAATGAACATGGAACAAAAGTAATTTAGTGCACAATTTCTTATCACTACATTTGTGTATATGAGTAAAAAGAAAATGCATTCTCTCTTTTAGCTCTTTATAGAGTTAAAAGGGAATGCATTTTTATAGGGTTTTTACTCTCAATAATACTTCTATTTGATGTTGAAATCGTTTCTTTTCACCTTATAATAGAACCGGTTCCTTATAGTGGTTATTTTCCAAACGGTAGAGTTTAATTGATTAATTCAAAGGTTTATTCTATCAGCTATTTTTGTCGGTTGGATTATTTCGCAACTGAAACGTTGGTTTAGAGGATTTATTCCGCAAATGACGAGTGTTATAGTGAGCTTTTTTTATACGTTTAGCTATCGTGTTATTCGTTGTTAATTTTGCTTTACAAGTCGTTGAAAGTGCAGTGAATAATCGCATGATCTATCTTAATTGAAGCTCCTTTAGGCATTGAATACATTATCTTTGGTGGTTTACAATCAGTGATTACCATTACTGAACGGCACCATACTAATCGAATTATTGAGATTAGTTTATTAAATAATCTAGCAATTGTGAGTATGACTGGATAATCTGGAATGGCAAGCGGAGTATCTACCTTGCTAAAAGATAAAGTTAGACGAGCGAATACGGTCAACGTTGCAACGCTTATATTATTTGAAATCACTGAACGTTTACTATTTGGCGTGAATCTGCGAGCGATATATATTTTAGGGTCAGGAGCTGTTGCTTATTCTGGTAATAATTGTTATTTATTAAACAGCTACTGATATGGGGATGAACCTTTAACCTGGGATTGTTATTATATACAAGTAGTTTTTCTAGAATATTGCAATCCATTTTTATCATACTAGTATCATTTGTAATCGAATTTGGTTTAGTACGTATTTAAGCAATATCAATACGAGCAGAATTAAACGCATAAGTACAATAATTAATGTGTTCTGTGTTTTTTGCGATTTGAGAAAGGCAATTAAATGAAAAGTGAAAGAATTTAACTAAACTAGAAAAGGTAGAGAATATGAGTTTGCTAACAAAGGCTTATTGGGAAGGTTTAAAAAATAAACAAAGGAAATTAAAAGAAAAGATACAGAAAGATCATTGGCGCTTACATTATCATCAAATGCCAGCTACAGGATGGTTGAATGATCCAAATGGTGCTTGTCAATTTAAGGGCACCTATCATTTGTACCATCAATATGTACCGGAAAATCCCGAAGGTGGGATACCTCACTGGGCACACAAAACATCTAAAGATATGGTCCATTTTACGGAGGAAGAGATCTTTCTTTCGCCGGAACATAGCTATGAAAAAGACGGCGTATACTCTGGCAGTGCATTTGTAAAAGATGATGAGATTCACTATTTTTATACAGGAAATGTAAAAAATAGTGGAGGTTACGACTATATTTTCAATGGACGGGAACAAAATACTGTACATGCTGTAAGTAAAGATGGTTTTTCATTGGAGCTGCAAGAGGTTGTAATCAAGCATGAGGACTATCCCAAAGAGTATACAGACCATATACGAGATCCTAAAATTTTTGCCAAGAATGGTCTGTACTATATGGTTTTAGGAGCAAGGAGGAAGGATCACTATGGAGAACTGCTTCTTTATCGCTCGAAAGATCTGTATACTTGGGAATTCCATGGTATCTTGTTAGAGAAAAAAGAGGACATGGGATACATGTGGGAATGTCCAGATTTTTTTGACTTGAATGGAAAATCAGTTGTCCTGTTTTCTCCACAAGGATTGAACAAGAAGTTGCACCAATTTCAAAATGTTTATCAGACTGGGTTTTATATTGGAGAAACCGATTGGGACAAAATAGAGTTTCAACCTGAAGCCTCGTTCAAAGAACTGGATTATGGATTTGATTTCTATGCTCCTCAAACATTTGAAGATGAATCTGGCAGACGGATTTTGTGGGGATGGATGGGCCTAGGAGATACGAATGCTGAATATGTCAATCCAACAGTTAATCACGGCTGGCAACATGCACTTACACTTCCACGTGAATTGACAATTGAACAAGGTTGCTTGAAGCAGCGTCCACTTCCAGAATATCAAATGATCAGGAAAGAAGAAAATAGGATTGAAGCGAATATTTCAGGGGAATACCGGAATGTAGAGCTTACATGTGAAGTTTCGGAGCTACTCATTTATTTTGATGAAGTGGAGGATGGATTTGAAATTCACTTAAGGCAAGACACAGTTATTCGGTATGATAAGGGAATTTTATCGATCACACATGGTGTGTCGGGAGCAGGCAGGTCTTTTCGAACGGTGAAAATAGATAAATTGGAGCAACTCCATATTTTCTCAGATACTTCTTCATTAGAAATCTTTATAAACGATGGTGACTATGTTATGAGTTCAAGAGTGTATCCAGATAAAGGCAAAAATCAAGTACGCTTCAGAGGACATGCACAATTGAGAGTGAACAAATGGGAAATAGCAAAAACAGTAATTGATTAGTGACAAAACGAGAGAATTTGCCTGGCAAATAACCTCTCGTTTTTTGTTTCAGATAACTCTATTGTAATGTCGTTTAATATTCAAAATAAGCTGCAATAGCATAAAGTTCATTTGTTTGTTCTAAAAAACGAACCCTTTCAATCTCGTTTTAGAACTGTTTCATCCGGAGCTAAAGTAACACCCGTCTCCTTCAAATGCTTTCTTCCTCCTTCATAAGAATAGGAGTCAATATCTTGAGTCATGTTATTAAAAGCTCTTGGAGTTAAAACAACGAAAATCTCTTTTTTCACTAGCTTTTTCATTCTGTTGCATGTATGAGGAGGTAAATTTCCTTAATAGTTAGTTTGCTGTATCATCACAGGCAGATCATTTTTCCTGAAACCCCACAATCAATGATGATAAAATTTGCCCCTACTACATGATCTGCGCCCTGTAGAACTCCCTCATACTAGTAGAAATATATTGTGAATCAAAAACAAATCATTGTAAATAATAAAAGCAATCAAACTAGACGATGAGATGATGAAATAAGTGAATCGTCTTTTTTTATTATAAATAACAAATAAATCCAAATCGCTCCCGTTTAGTGAATCCATTTCCCAATCTCTTATTTTGATCTTTTAATCAGTACATTCACTAGTTATAATCCTTTTATGGGAGCGTTACCAGTTAAGAATGAAGGGAGTTTGTTGTATGGACAACAAGACATTAGCAACAAAGATAATTGAATATTCAGGTGGAACTGATAATTTTTCAAGTCTGACTAATTGTATGACACGGGTTCGAATCAAGTATAAAGATTTGGATAAAGTGGATCTGGACGCCATTAAAGATCTTCAAGGTGTTCAAGGGATAAATCAGGCTGAATCGACACAAATTATCGTCGGACCTGGCCGGAGTGAGAAGGTCAAAACAGAGCTTGAGAATCAATTGAGTTTAAAGAATGATGACAATGAAGAAGAGGATGAAAAGCAAGGTTTCTTAAAAACATTAGCTAGTATCTTCATACCAGCTTTACCAGCTATTATTGCGTCAGGTATTTCAATGGGGATTAATAATGTTATTATGAATATTGCTGATCTCAGGGTAGCTGAACTGGGAATTGAAGCAACCGAATCCTTATCTGCCCAGCAGGTTGTACTTGACTCATGGAATATGTTAGAGGTTAGTACATTTTTAGGGATTGTTGGTGATGCCACCTTTTCTTTTCTTGCGATTTATATCGGGATAACAGCTGCACGTGTGTTTAAAACAGACATGATTCTAGGCGGTATCCTTGGTGCAGTTACGATTGCAGGAGAATTAAGCCTATTGGGGTTACAAACAGGTCAAGGTGGTTTGTTTGGTGTTATCTTGGGTGTTTATATTTTAGCTAAAGTTCAACAATGGCTAAGAAAAATTATTCCAAATATATTGGATGTTGTCTTAACACCAACACTCACGGTTTTGATAACAGGTGCCCTTTATTTAGCTGTCATTATGCCGATCGCAGGTTTTCTATCAGATGGATTGATGAATGGAATCATCTGGTTATTAGATTTTAGTGGTATTATAGGCGGCTTTGTTCTGTCAGCTTTATTCCCATCATTAATTGCGACAGGTCTACATCATGGCTTAACACCGATTCATATGGAATTTATTAATGCAACGGGAGCAACACCGCTTTTCCCTGTACAAATTATGAGTAATGCAGGGATGGTTGGTGCAGGTATTGCCATTTATCTATTAACAAAAAGTGCAAAAATGAAAGAGAATGCTAAAGGGGCTATTCCGACAACTTTCTTATCCGTCGGTGAGCCAACCATGTATGGTGTGCTGATTCCTTCTGGTTTTGGTTTTATAACAGCTTCACTAGGAGCAGGTTTTGGTGGAATTATGATTCGATTGCTAGATGTACAAGCTTCAGCCATTGGGGCAGCTGGGATGTCTGCTATTCCGTTAATTGCTAATGGGGATTATCTGAAGTATTTACTTTGCTACGCAATTGGCTGTGCAGCAGGTTTTATCATCACTTATCTAGTTGGAAAAGCACGAAAATATAGTTAGATGTATGGCTGATAAGGAGGAGTTAATAAGCTATGCGAGTTATTCAAGTAATGTTTGATACCCTTAAACGAGATTATTTGACACCATATGAAATGAATGATGTCTATACACCTAATTTTGAACGATTGTCCAAGCAAACGGTCCGATTTGATAACTTTTTTGCAGGAAGTTTACCCTGTATGCCAGCAAGACGTGATTTGCATACGGGAAGGTATAATTTCTTACACCGAGGATGGGGACCGATTGAGCCCTTTGATGATTCTATGCCAGAAATTTTAAAAGAAAATGGAATCTATACACATCTTGTCACCGATCATAAGCATTATTGGCGAGATGGGGGTGCGACTTACCATCCACGTTATTCATCTTATGAGCTGATTAGAGGACAAGAAGGAGACAATTGGAAAGGAAGAGTAGATAAGACATATGAAGTCGAGGGACTAGATAATCTTGATCAGGAAGGGAAAAAAAGAAAGACGATCAGTATCTCTCAAGATTTTGTCAATAGAGAATATATGCCTGAAGAAACTGATCACATGATGTATCGAACTTTTGATGCGGGTTTAGAGTTTTTACAAGAAAATGTTGCTGCTGAAAATTGGTTTTTACAAATTGAATCGTTTGATCCCCATGAACCTTTCTTTGTACCTGAAAAATATTTGAACATGTATGGTGTCACAAAAGATGAATTTAATGGCTGGTTGTTATATGGTCATGATGACTTTTCACCTGAAAAAAGTGATTTGATCAAAAAATATTATAAAGCCCTTGTGACCATGTGTGATATTTATTTGGGTAAGATTCTAGACTTTATGGATGAGCATAATATGTGGAAGGATACTATGCTGATTGTTAATACTGATCATGGCTTACTTTTAGGTGAGCATCAATGGTGGGGAAAGAATATCATGCCTATATACAATGAGATTGCCTTGCTGCCTTTCTTTATTTGGTATCCGCAATTAGAAAGACAAGGGGAAGCTGTTGATCAGTTAGCACAAACAATTGATATTCCAGCAACTATTCTAGACTTTTTCAATATTGAGTTACCTAAAGATATGAAAGGGAAGCCGTTAAAACGGGTGATTGAATCTAACGAAGCTAATCATGAAGCCATATTGTTTGGGTATTTTGGAAGTAATCTAAACATGAGTGATGGTGAATATGTCTACATGAGGGCTCCAATAGCGGGACGTGAACACTTATTAAGAGAATATACCTTATCACCGACGCGAATTAATCGACGATTCAGTCCTAATGAATTAAAAGAAACAAAGTTAGCTGAGCCATTTGAGTTTACCAAAGGGATTAAAGTTTTAGAAATTCCTTCTCAAGATATAATGGCGAAACATTACTATCGATTTGGTAATAAGTTGTTCAATTATCAAACCGATCCCAAACAAACAAATCCATTAAAGGATGCTATCAAAGAATTTGAAATGATTACAAAAATGAAGCAATTAATGGAGGAAAATGAAGCGCCAGCCTCGTTGTATGAGTACTTTGGTTTAAATGAGCTAAACAGTATAGCGGATGTTGAAACTGAGCATGAGCAATTAGATAAAGCAAAAGAAGTCGTTTGTAAGGGTATTTCATTTGAAAATCATGCGGTTAAAGAAGGTTATCTAACACTCTACACAGCATTGAAAGATAACGATCAACGAGAAAAATTAAAGAGTGATTTCAAACAGTTAAACGATGATAAACAAATTCAGTCAAAGCAATTGGAATCCTGGGTCAAGGAAAATGTTGCAACTGATCAACAATCGCTTATTTTTTATCGAATGGATTTATCGATGCGTATCGATTAACTAAGGTAATTGAAATGGTTAAGGTGAGCTCCTTTCACCTTAACCATTTTAGTCAAAAGAGGGGGAGAAGGATGCCGTTAATAACGAATAAACTTGCAGGTGTGATGTGGAAAACTGTATCAGAGGCTTGTAATTTAGCATGTGATTATTGCTATTATAGTAGATGTCAGGGTAAACCTGGTAAAATTCAAACGATAGATGAGAGTGTGTTAGAAAAGTTTATTAGTGAATATTTAAAGGTGAATAGAATTTACGCACCTTTTGTTTGGCAAGGTGGTGAGCCATTACTTGCAGGTATACGTTTTTTTGAAAAAGTTATTGAATTACAAGAGGAATATTCAGATGCTCGCACAATCATAGCCAATTCAATTCAAACCAATGGAACCCTAATTAATCGCCGTTGGGCAAAATTTTTTAAAGATCACAATATGTTAATCGGAGTAAGTATTGATGGTCCAGCTCGGATTCATGATAAGCGTCGAGTGACATCGAATGGTAAAGGTAGTTACACAGCAGTGATGAGAGGAATTAACTATCTCGAAGAGGAAGAAGTTGATTTTAATATTTTAACAGTCATTCACGAGGATAATGTTAGGGAAGTGCAGGCATTGTTTGAATTTTATCGTCAAAATCAGTTCTCATATGTCCAGTTTATCCCTTGTATGGATTTTTTGTCACAGGAAGCTGATCAGGCTGGTGAATACTTGATTACACCTAAAGAGTATGGCGATTTTTTATGTGAAGCGTTTGATCAATGGTATAACGACGGCGAACCAGATTTATCGGTTAGATTTTTTGATAACATGCTTTCTGCTTACGTAGGAGGACAAGCAGAGTTGTGCCAAGTGATGGAACAGTGTCCCAAAATGCTTGTTTTAGAACAAAATGGTGATGCCTATCCATGTGATTTTTATATAGATGATCAATATAAATTGGGGAACATAGCTACAGATTCCTTAGATTCCTTGATTGAAAGTGAGAAATGGGATCAGTTTAGCGGTTTGAAGCCTGCTTTACCTGAGCAATGTCAGACATGTGAGTTTCTTAATCTATGTCACGGAGGATGTCCTCGGAATCGACAAGGAGAAGGAGTTGAATTCTTTTGTGAGAGTTATAAACAGGTTTTTCGATATGCAGATCAGAAGATGAAAACGCTGGCTAATCAAATCCGTGAAGGTGAATTTGTCTATAAAATAAGCTAAGTAAGCTTAAATATATACAAAAATTCAACAAAATAGATTGTGGTATATCATTCTTTACTTCTGAAAATAACACTTGACTCATCGTAGGAAAGAGGCTGTAGTAAAAGACAAGATTTACAACTAAAGACAGCTTCTTTAATGTTTACTAAGTTGTTTATCATTGTCTGATTGAGTGGGGCTGAATCAGATGAGAACATTAAAATTTGTACGCAAGTTTTTTGGATCTGTGTCAATTTTAACGATTGCATATGAATGATGAGGATTCATAAACAAGTGATTTGAATCATCAAGCAGTGTGCCCTTCCCTTTTAGAGGATGGTATAAAAAGTTGTTGAGCAACTGCTTTGTTTTATTGTCCAACACCCTTTTAATCTCGATTGCGCCATTCCCTAAATTTTTGTTCCACATCAGTACTTGGAATAAAGAAAGCGTTTTTAAGTTCAGTCACAAAAATAGTCCCTTTATGTTTTTCGGACGTTAGAATATGCTTTGTAGGTATAATGACATAATAAGAACTAATTGGACTATATAATAATGCAACCTCTTCTTTATAGCTTTCATCAAAATAGATGGCAAGTGCAATCAAATTACATTTTTGTCTAATCAACCTATTACACCTCCCGTAAAGATAGATCAATCATATCATATGTTACTAGAATTAGGTATCTTTTTTTGCCCCATCGAAACCCGTTGTTGCCCCGAGTTTTACGGACGGTTATCTGTGATAAAATTATTTCCTAAAATGACGTCGGTGGGATGAGTCATTGCACTTAAGAAGTTTACATCACAGGAGTAAGAGACTTTTTAGATAATGTTCCTATAGGATAAATATCTAGATCATTATCTTTTTTTGTTTGATTAACGAACCAACTATGCTTAACTTCTGTTCGTACTCTTTCAAGACTAATTCAAGATCAAAGGTGTACGATTAGCTCCTAATCGTGTGCCTCTAAGGATCATTCAAAATCAACTCTGAATGGTTAGCCTCTTTTATTTCAAACATTTTTTGCTTACCTAATAATGGGTTCGTTCACTCCATCATAGTATGCACAGGATAAAATGCCTTTTGAAAAAAAGTAAGCTTTCTGATCATGGAGTGCTTTTTTAAAATAGAAAACATGGGCAATATCCCTTCCACGATCGAGCGAGGGACATATACTATTGGTGAAATGACTAAAAGGAGGTTTTAATCTTGACTAATACAGGTGTTTCTGGATGTGACACACCGGCTCCTGCACCAGCTCCCGCACCAGGAGGGTTTGGCGCTGGTTTTGCCCTATTGATTGTCTTGTTCATTTTGTTAATCATCATCGGTGCTTCATTTGGTGGCTACGGTGGAGACTGCTTCTATTAAATGTATTTGCTTTAAATCTATTTAATCAATGGTAAAAGTGGTAGAAAAAAGACACCTCTTAAGGCTTGCAAGCTTAAGAGGTGTTATTTCTGTTTGCAAAAATTCAATAAAAGAGGGGTGGGGCTGTTGCAAAATGAAAAATAAATAGTGCAACAGCCCTTTTTATCATGCTATATGTATTTTCAGATTTGAAACTATCCTTAATTTCAAATGAAACCTCAAGCCAAAATGTCGAATAGGGCGCCTCTATCCATCAGTTCAAATGAAATCTCAAGCCAAAATGCCGAATAGGGCGCCTCTATCCTTCATTTCAAATGAAATCTCAAGTCAAAATGTCGAATAGAGAGCGTCTATCTCGCATTTCAAATGAAATCTCAAGTCAAAATGTCGAATACAACCCTTCTATCCATCATTTCAAATGAAACCTCAAGCCAAAATGCCGAATAGAACGTCTTTAACTGGTGTTTTATTCCCATTTCTAATACTCACAAAAAGAGCTGTTGCATAATTAGCTGGCTAATTATGCAACAGCCCCAGTCATTTTTGTTCCTTACTATACGAGAAATCAACTGTTTCAGCGTGTGGTAAGCCTAATCTCGTCAATAAATGTTTTTGTTTTTGGAAGCAGTATGCTGTCTTTATTGTCACCAGTAAGCCGTGTTACATTGCTATTATTTTTTAAATAAAAAATATCTTCCTCCTTTTTTAATTATGTTGTTCTTCAACATTAAATATAGAGAATCTTATCAATGTTAGCTTGCGTTATCTTCAAAATGACCATTATAAAGCTGATAATAAAATCCTTCTTCTGCTAATAAAGATTGATGTGTGCCGTTTTCAATGATTTGTCCATCCTTCATGACAAAAATCCGATCAGCTTGTTGAATCGTATTGAGGCGGTGGGCAATTACGATATTCGTTCGCCCTTTCATTAATGTATTTAAAGCATCTTGGATTTTAAGCTCTGTTACGGTATCAATGCTGCTTGTTGCCTCATCTAAAATTAATATATTCGGATCAGCAAGCAATGCTCTAGCAATTGATATCAATTGTTTTTGTCCTTGACTAATGCCACCCCCTTCTTGGGCTAATTTTGTTTCATACCCATTAGGTAATTTGGTGATAAAGCTATCTGCATTTGCTAATTTGGCAGCATCAACAATGGCTTCATCTGTCGCCTTTAGATCACCATAGCGAATATTATCTTTAATCGTTCCATAGAAGAGGAATGGGTCCTGTAAAACAAAACTAATTTGTTTTCGCAATGTTTCTCGGGTCGTGTTCGCGATATCATAATCATCAATTTTTATTGTGCCTTGGTCTGGATCATAAAAGCGACAAAGTAAGTTAATAATAGTTGTTTTTCCAGCACCTGTAGGTCCAACTAGAGCAATTGTTTCACCAGGATTTGCATGGAAAGAAAGGTCGACAATCGTTCCTTCGTCATCATCATAGGAAAAGGAAACACGATCAAAGTGGATTTCCCCATTCACTTCTGACCATTGATCACCATCAGTTATTTCTTCTTCATCAGATTTATCTAATATTTCAAAGACACGTTCTGCCCCAGCAATGGCTGCGAGTAGCTTGTTAAATTGATTGGCAAGATTGTTAAGGGGGCGTGTGAACTGTCGTGAATATTGAGTAAAAGTGACGATCACTCCAACTGTGACCATATGATTTAATGCTAAGCCACCACCTACAAAGGCAATCAAGGCAAAGCTAATATTATTCAGACCATTCATCAATTTAGGAATAAAGCCAGAATAGGCTTGAGCATAATAACCCGAGCTTTTGAGTTGAGCATTTTTTCCTTCAAAAGTGTCAATCGTTTGTTCCTCCTGAGAGAAAATCTTAACGACACTTTGTCCAGCAATCATTTCTTCGATATAACCATTCAACTCGCCTAAATCCTCTTGTTGTTTGCGGAAATACATACGTGTGCGTTTGGTAATCCATTTCATACCAAAATATAAAAGCGGTACAATTGTCAAGGTAACGACTGTTAAGATAGGACTCAGATAAAGCATGAATACCAATGTACCGACAAGTGATAGCAAACTTGAAAAAAGTTGGATCACGGAATCATTCAATGTTTGACTCACGGTTTCCAAATCATTGGTTAATCGACTCATCAGGTCCCCCTGTTGTGTTTGATCGAAAAAGCGAATCGGTAATCGATGAAGCTTACTAAACAATTCCTCTCGCATCCGATAAATGCCTTTTTGTGCAACACCGACCATTAAAAATTGTTGGAACCAGGTCGCAAATGCAGTACCGGCATAAACAAAAGCAAGTAATATCAATAGTTGAATCAGTCCAACTGGATCTGTTTCGATCAGGAAATGATCAACAGCATACCCAAGTAAATAAGGAGCTACTAATCTAAGAATTGTACTAGCAGTAACAAAGAAAAGCACGAGGGCAATAATGCCTTTGGCTGAGGAAAGATAGCTCCAGATTCGTTTGATTGTTAACCAAGGTCTTTCAGGTTCAGCTCGTTCTGTTTGGTGGATTCGTTGTCCTCTAGCCATTTGCATTCACCCCTTCGGTATACTGTGATTGATATATTTGCTGGTAAAGGGAGCTTGTTTCTAATAATGAATGATGATCACCATAGGCGGCCATTTTGCCATTTTCTAATAAGAGAATATGATCAGCACCAAGTAAGGTTGATATTTTTTGTGTAATGATAAAGGTTGTACAAGATAATTGCTTAATTGCTGCCAAAATCTCTGCTTCTGTTTGAAGATCAAGTGCACTCGTACTGTCGTCAAGCAAGAGAATTTCTGGCTTGCGTATTAACGCACGTGCAATTGAAAGGCGTTGTTTTTGACCGCCTGAAAAATTGACACCACGTTGCCCGATTATTGTTTGATATTGGTCTGGCTGTTTCATAATAGTTTCATGGATTTGAGCAGCTTTAGCTGCTTCAATAATTTGATGGGCTGTTGCCTCTGGATGACCCCAACGGATATTTTCCATAATCGTACCAGAAAAAAGCCGTGATTCCTGAGGAACATAGCCTATTTTCTCACGGAGTGCTTTTAATTTTAATGATTGTAGCGGCTGGCCATTGAATAAAACTTGTCCTATTGTTGGATCATATAATCTAGGAATCAATTGAAACAATGTTGTTTTTCCTGAGCCGGTTGCACCAATGACTGCAACTGTTTCTCCTTGTTTAATCTGTAAATTAATCTGATCTAAAACGATTGTTTTTTTATTTGGATAAGAAAAGGACACATTTTCAAACACAAGCTGATGTTGATTTGGCGCTGTGTGACTGATTGCTTGGTCACCATCAACGAGATCGATTTCTTCAGTTAATATGTCATTAATTCTGTCCTTTGATGCTTGCGCCCTTGAAAAGGCAAGGAGAATAAAAGTCATCATCGAAATAGATTGCATTGTTCGGGTCGCATAGTTAATAATCGCAACGACTTCACCGACACTGTTTGCTTGATTAGCAACTTGAATATGACCAAACCAGAGGATGATCAGAATGCTTAAATTCATAACGACCATTATAATTGGACCGCTGATTTGCATGAAACGTAGAGTATAGATTGTTAAATCTCTTAAAGATAGACTTGCTTCAGCAAAATTCTTTTCTTCATGATCACTGCGTAAAAAAGCTTTTATTAGGCGCATAGCCGTCAGATTCTCTCGCATGACATTATTCACATTGTCTAATCGATGCTGGACGCGTCGAAATAAAACAATCCCTTTTCTAGTTAGCCATATAACGAAAAGGACAAGAATTGGCATTGTTAATAGTAGGATAAGTGACAATTTCCAATCAACAATGATTGCTAAAGTAGTGCTTCCAACAATGAGAAGGGGTGCACGACTGCCAATACGCAGAGACATATGCACGATAGATTGAAGCTGTGTCACATCATTGGTTAATCTTGTAATTAACGATGAAGTCGGGAAACGATTGAAATTTTTAAAAGAAAAGGTTTGTACCTTTGAGAAGGTAGCCTGTCGCAAATCATAGCCAAAGCTTTGACTGACATGGGAGCTAAAGAATGAATTAATAATTCCAGCAAGAAAACTAATCCCAGCGAGAATAATTAAAATAATCCCCCATAGTGAAATCTCTTGAAAATTCTGTACTCGAATCCCATCATCGATAATTCGCGCGATAATTAATGGAGATGCAAGTTCAACAGTTAATTCAATAAGCATAAGTGTGAATGCGATAATGATCGGTAATTTATAAGCGGTTAAAAATGAAAAAGCTTTTTGCATAATTTTAAAAAAACCCCTTTCGATGTCATTATACTGAATTTGTGTAAAAACCGTAAATGAATTGAATGGGGGTTGTATACTAAAAATTAAGTTAAGTTTGTTTAAAATAAAGATGATATCTATATAAATGGGCACAGAGCTTTTCCATTCTATGTTTTGAAAGTTGAACGCGTAATACTTTGCCATTTTTATAATAAATGATTGAAAAGCGATCACGTTCTTCGATTTCTTTGATATGTTTGGTAATGACCCAGATACAATTTTCATTTCGTGGTGATTGAGTAGGAAAGGTATATAAATCTCGATTCGGATCGATCGGAATAGGTGGATTTTGTTTTAAATTAAAAATGACTTTCATTGCTTGAGCTCGTCCTTGATAGGATGAGCCACTTCGTAGGCAGGCTTGTTCAATAATTTTATATCCTTTCTGCATTGTATAATGTGTCTGATTGAGCTCTTCGACTTCTGATACTGCATCTGGTCTGTTAGCAGCGCGAATATATAATGTTTGATCATTTATTCGGTAGAATGCTGACCTGAGATCTATTTGACACACCTCCATCTTAATTTTAATGTTATTCAGTTAATAGCCATCTTGTTAAGATCAATGCTGACGACCACTGTCCTCCTTTATGGCAAATATTACACTTTTACTAAGTATTATAGCACACACCCAAAGACTTATGTGAAATTTGTTACAAATATCATAAATAAAAGTTATTAAGCAAAAGCTCCTAATTAAAGTCATCGAATTGTTCGTGGATCAGACTGGTGCTAAATGAATTTAAGATAATTTTTATGACGAAAAGTAACAAACTAGATATGGATAATTAGCATTTTTTGAAAAAATTAGCGTAAGGTATATTAATCATTGTTTCATCCATACTTCAGATCAGCTAGTGAATAGATATTGACTCTTCTCTAGTGATAACTACTTTGTTTTACGCACGGTTATCTGTGATAAATAGGTCTTATTTCCTTTCTTCCAATAAATACTTCTCTTAATATTAAATATCCAATGTGATTGAGTGCTTTTGTTGGCATATAGAAAAAACAACCAAGAGGGGGTTATTGTGTTTACTTACAGTTATATATAGCCTTTGTTCAGTTGCTAGTATATGTGATGAAGTGAACATATACTAGCAACATGAACGTATAGTTATGCTAGAATGGAAGGTGAATCAATCATTGCCAAAGTTTTAATATTACATTTAAGCAAGAGAATGATTAGCTGTATATGTGTCGGAGATAAGTGAGACCATTATTAACTATATTTCAAATTAATAGATTCTCTTAATATTAAAAAAAGTACGACTAAAAAAGTGATTTATTGTTCACAAAATTGCCAAATATGCTATAGTCGAGTTAAGAAAAAAAAGAAGAGGGGGATGGAGATGTTTTGTTCAAATTGTGGGAAAGAAAATGAAGAAAATGCGAAGTTCTGTATTGGATGTGGCAAAGAACTTATGCCTGTAACCGATGAAAAGACGGATTCAACTGAAGAACAAGTTTGGTCAGATTTTGTCGGTAAAAATTATGATTATTATAAATATAAATGGGCGCAAAAAGATGACCCAGCTAGGGCACCAAGCTGGAACTGGGCAGCTTTTCTACTAGGTATTTTTTGGTTAGGTTATCGAAAGATGTATAAGCCGATCTTTATCTTAATTGGTGTTTTTTTAATTGGAGATTTAATTGAAATATTAACAGGATACCATGACTTGGCTGTACACGCTGCTACTTATTTACCTATGATTTGTTATGTGATGGTAGGTATCTATGGAAATGCCCTTTACTATAAGCATGCTCAAACTCAGATTGCTAGAGCTAGAGAATCCTATGATGATAATATGGTCAAATACACTGGAGGCACATCTGGCAAGGGCGTTGCTGGAGCTATTGGAATATTAGCTGGTTATTTTATTATTTTTACAATTTTACTTTCGATCTTTACAAGTGGCTCTATTGTGTTTGGAGCTAATGAAGGATCGCATGGTGTAACAGATATTAAAAGCAGCTTTTCTGCAGACGAAGAAATTTTCTATGAGGTTGACTTTGGTGAAGCAGCAGACGTTTCATCAGTTGATGTTCATCTTATTCAAGAGGATAATGGTAATGAGCTTGTCTATGCACAATTTGAAGAATGGGTGGAACCTGACTGGACCGGCTTCTATAATTACTTATATGATCCTGATTATGACTTCTTAGAATCTGGCAGTTATATTGTCCGAGTTTATCGTGATGGTGATTTATTGAGTGAAGGGAGCTTTGAAATTAAAGGCACTGTTTATTAAATTGAATAGGGTAAGACAGCCTCATCATTGTGATGGGGCTGTCTTTATTTTAATTATCGTTTTCACAGATTTTTAGAACGAGAAAATCTATTTTTTAGATGTGAAAGTTAACCAAATTCGCTAATCGATAGAATAAGGGGGAAGATAAGATTCTCCCTTCCCCTTGTTAAGTATAATAGGGGAGATTTCATTAGTAAGACGTCAGGTGAAGGAATTTTCCACAGTTATAAGTGATCGAAGCGGTCTTTAAATCGAAAGGGAGTTCTGATGACTGCTAAAGAATGATCAGACCTCAATTTGGTTAAGCATTGAATTCTAGATAGGGGATTTTTTACATTAAAATATCAGAGGGAAGGGATGATTTCCAAAAAGTCCGTTAATGGAAATGATTCGAATCGATCGTTTTTTAAGAGATTTGCCAAAATAATTTGACTGTCAAATGATCAAAAGTATAGTAAACTATCATTGAAACCACAATTCTTAGGAGGAGATACGAAATGAGATATAACTTATTAGGTAAAACCGATTATCGTGTAAGTGAATTAAGTTTTGGAACGTGGGCAATTGGTGGAGCGTGGGGGAAAACCAATGATAAGGAATCATTACGAGCGTTGGACAGGGCCATTGATGCAGGGGTGAATTTCTTTGATACAGCTGATGTGTATGGCGATGGTCATAGTGAAGAATTACTTGCTAAGGCAACCAAAGGAAAAGAAGATCAAATTTATATAGCTTCAAAATTCTGTCGAGCAGGTGATATCCATGACCCTGAGAATTATTCAGAGCAAACGGTTACTCGATACTTGGAAAATACCTTAAAGCGTTTAGAACGCGATACTCTTGATTTATATCAAATTCATTGTCCGCCGATTGAGATTTTGCAAGATGGTCAAGTTTTTTCTGTTTTAGATCGCTTAAAGGAAGCAGGAAAAATTCGTCATTATGGGGTCAGTGTTGAGACAGTTGAAGAAGGTTTATTATGTTTAGAAAATGATAATGTCAGTACTTTACAGGTTATTTTTAACATGATGAGACAAAAGCCCCTTCAATCACTTTTCCCACAAGCAAAGGAAAAAAATGTGGGTATCATTGCCCGTGTACCTTTGGCAAGTGGACTGTTGACAGGCAAATTCAGTCTAGATCATCAATTTGAACAAGACGATCATCGACATTTTAATAAAGATGGCGAGGCATTTAATGTAGGAGAGACATTTGGTGGTATTGAATTCCACAAAGGTGTAGAACTAAGTGAACAACTGAAATGGATTGCTGAAGGTCGAGGCAATATGGCGCAAGCAGCTCTAAAATGGATTTTACAGCAATCAGGTGTTTCAACCGTTATTCCTGGTTTCAAAAATACAACTCAAGTAGAAGACAATTTAGGGGCAATTAATGTTCGATCTTTTACAGAAGAAGAGTTAAATCGAATTGAATCCTTTTATGCTCAAGAAGTTCACAACTATATTCGCGGGTCTTATTAACTATAATATGGTAGTCTTTAGATAATAATATGTCAACTTATGTTGAATAATTCCTAAATATTCGCTATGATTAAAGTATATATGTGAGATTCATAGACGAATATGGGGGGATTTGATGATGAAAAAAACAGCTAACTTTAAGAAACTGGGTACACGATTAATTATTGGATTTGGTATTATTATTATTTTAGTAATTAGCTTGAGCAGTATTAATGTTTTATCAATCTATCGAATTAATAATAGTACGGAAGCAATCATTAATGAGGATTTAGAATTACTAACGATAGATGAGCAATTATCATCTAATATGCTTAAACGACTCAATTATTTGCAAGCATTTGCTTTAACAGGTAATGTGGCCTATCAAAATGCTTTTCTTGATAATACATCTGAGAGCCTTGAGTTAGAGCAAACGGCATTAGAAAGAAGTGATTCCGAGCATTTACAAACAGTAATTGATAAGAAAACAAATTGGGGACAATTAGCAGATCAGTTTTTTAAATTATATGATGATGGGAATGAGACAGAAGCCCTAAGAGTATTTGAAGACCAGATTATGCCAACTGGTATGGGGTTAATTAGTGACTTTGAAGGCATGGCTAGTAAACGAGAAGCACAAATCAGTGGATTAGGCAATCAGATCACCGAAGCTGGTCAATTGACTTTAAATACGAGTCTTTATATTTCAGTTTTGGTTATTATTGTTGGATTAGTGACCGCATTTATTACAACACGCGTGATTTCAAGACCTATTAAACGATTAACAAAGCAGATGTTGACGATTGCTTCAGGAGATCTTTCTACACAAATAGAAGAAACAGATCGGCGTGATGAATTGGGACAACTTGTTCAAGCGACTGGTCAAATGGCAACAAACATGCGTAAATTGTTATTAGAAATTCAGAACGTTTCAAATACGGTAAGTGGTCATAGTGATTCTTTAACAAAAACAACCAGTGAAGTAACTGAAGGAGCAGAACAAATTTCAGTTACGATGCAGGAATTAGCCTCAGGCTCAGAAACACAAACGGCGCATTTGAATGACCTTTCTACAAATACGAATGAGTTTGTTTCAACTGTTTCTGTTGCGCAACAACTCGGTGAATCTGTTGCAAATGAATCTAAAGATGTTCGTAACTTATCTGTAAAAGGTGCTGGTTTGATGGAGAATTCAATCGAACAAATGCGGGAGATCGATTCCATCGTTCATGACTCTGTTGAAAAAGTCGTGAGTTTAAATAATCAATCAAAGGAAATTTCAAATATTGTCTCTGTCATTCAGGATATTGCTGAACAAACAAATTTGCTCGCTTTAAATGCTTCAATCGAAGCGGCTCGTGCTGGAGAGCAAGGGAAGGGTTTTGCTGTAGTTGCTGAGGAAGTTAGGAAGCTTGCAGAACAAGTTGGCAGCTCAGTTCAAGATATTACCCAAATTGTTTCTGGTATTCAAAATGAGTCTCAATCAGTTAAAATAACTCTAGAAGATAGTTATCAACAAGTTCAACAAGGAACGAATCAGATTGGAGAAACAAGTAAAACATTCCACAACATTGACAATGCAATTGGTAAAATGACAACTGATATTCAACAAATTACAGATCAATTAACCAATATGTTATCTGTCAGCCAAACACTATCTGGTTCTGCTGAGGAGATTGCTTCGATTTCTGAAGAATCAGCTGCCGGTGTTGAAGAAACCTCAGCATCAGCTGAAGAGGTGACAAGTTCAATGGGTGAAATTTCATCAAATTCAACGGGCTTAGCTAACCTAGTTGAAGAATTGAACCAATTGATCAGACAATTTAAACTATAGTGTGAGAAAAAAATCTCGCTATCAATTTAAATTAAATCACCTATAATTACGTACTTAACAAGAGTAATGAAACAGTTCGCTAGATAATGAGATGAATAACCATACTCAGGAAAATGACGAAGCCATTACATCACTAGAATAAGTGTTTTTCTATTATGAGACTTAAATGTCGATCTTTTTCTATGTATTGCCGGACGATTGTTAGAAATACGGTCGCCCTTATGTTTTTAGAAGAAAATTGGTAATAACCTACTTAAGAAATATTGATCGATTAAAATCAGACTTATTGGGGAGCTGTTTCAAGATATCCATCGCATATCTTGAAACAGCTTCTTTTCTACGATTAATCAAGTGTTTTTTTGTGGTTATGGTAATCATTTACGTGAATATCGAAGCCAGTTCCCTCCCATCTAGAGAAGTGAGGTAGAGCTTTTATTCGATGTCTTTTGATTGACATTGCAAGCCGAAATGTCGAATGGAATAGGGGGCTTCTATCAAACATTTCAAATGGAATTGCAAGCCCAAATGTCGTATAGGGGGCTTCTATCAAACATTTTAAATGAGATTGTAAGCCCAAATGTTGTATAGGGGGCTTCTATCAAACATTTTAAATGGAATCGTGATCCCAAATGTCGTATAGGAGGCTTCTATCAAACATTTCAAATGGAAGTGCAAGCCCAAATGTCGTATAGGAGGCTTCTATCAAACATTTTAAATGGAATCGTGATCTCAAATGTCGTATAGGAGGCTTCTATCAAACATTTTAAATGGAATCGTGAGCCTAAATGTCGTATAGAAGGCTTCTATCAAACATTTCAAATGGAATTGCAAGCCCAAATGTCGTATAGGAGGCTTCTATCAAACATTTTAAATGGAATCGTGATCTCAAATGTCGTATAGGAGGCTTCTATCAAACATTTCAAATGGAATCGTGATCCTAAATGTCGTATAGGGGGGGCTTCTATCAAACATTTCAAATGGAATTGCAAGCCCAAATGTCGGATATAACCCTTCTACCCCGTATTTTCAGAAGAATTCCAAGTCAAAAGGTTGAATAGAGGGTATCAAACTTCCAATATCGATAAAGAAAAAAGCTGTTGCACAACTTATGTTTCATTGTGCAATAGCTTCTCTAATGTTCACTAATTGATTTATTGTCTATCTAGTGATTTAAATGGAGATTTTTTAGATTAAGCGCGAAAGTTAAGATTTACATGTGATATTCTAATTCTGAACTCGATTACGAATAAACATAAATAAAAATGATTTCAAACGTTATTCGATAAGGACTTTATCGTTTGAAAAATGGTATAAAAACTGTTGAACTATCTTTATCCCGTTATACAATATCTCTGAAAGCAGAGCTATTTTACGCAGGTGTTCTGTGTTCGCTTTGCTGAACAACAGCTTTCCCCATCCATTTCTTACTTCGCCAACGCAACCACATAATGGCTGCACGAATCCATTCATCAGTCATCATTGCTAGCCAAATACCGACCAATCCAAAATTCATAGTAATGCCTAAGAAATAGGCTAGAGGAACACAAATTCCCCACATAATAAAAATACCAATCATTACAGGGAAGCGGGCATCTCCAGTTGCTCTTAATGAACTAATGATTACTATGTTTGATGTCCTGCCAGGTTCTAAGATTAACCCGATTACTAAAATAATTGCCCCTAAACTGATGACTTCTGGATCACCAGAGAAGATACTAAAGAACTGTTTGCCAAAAACCGCAAGAATTCCACCTACTGAGAGTGCAACAGTTAGGGCATAACGAACTCCAATGAATAAATTCCGATAAGCCTCTTGCTCTTTTCCTGCACCGACAAGCTGTCCGATAAAGATTTGCATCCCTTTTGCAATGGAGATTGAGAAAACGGTCATTAATGACATGAAGTTCTGAGCATACACTCTAGTCGCAAGTGCTGTTGCTCCTAAAGATGTAACAAAGACTGTAATGACAATTTGACTAATGTTATAAGAAAGTTGTTCTCCTGCTGCTGGAATCCCAATATTTAAGATTTTCACTAGATAATTTTTTTCTAAATTCAAAAAAGCTTTAAATGGTAGCTTAATAGGCATCCGTCGAACGAGTAAAAGGAAGATCCCGACCATAGCTGCCCCTCGAACTACAGCTGTAGAAAGAGCTACCCCTGTGACTCCAAGTTGTGGAAAACCAAATGCCCCAAAGATAAAAGCATAGTTTCCAAGGATATTAACTAGATTCATAATTACTACAACAAACATAACGTCTTTTGTGTGACCCATTGCTTGCAAAATTGCAGAGATAGTTAGAACCATTGCTTGAGCAAAGAGGGCACTTCCGACAATGAGCATATAAACTTCCGCATATTGAAAAAGCTCAGCTTCTAAATCGAAGAGGCTAATAAATTGCGTTCGAAAGCTTGTGATAATTAAACTGACCAAAGCTCCAAATAAGAGATTAACAGTAATGGCATGAGCAATCGTCTTTCGCACTCCTTCTGAATTATTAGCACCGACGAATTGGGAAACTACAACTCCTGATCCCATCGCAGTAAAGTTAAATAATACGAAGGTAAACATCATGACTTGATTGACAACACCAATAGCAGCTACAGCTTGATCTGAAATAAAACTGAGCATAAACGTATCTGAAAAGCGCATGAATGTTTGGAGAAACGTTTCAATAAATATTGGCCAAGTAATCATAAAGAGTTGTTTCTTAGGTGAAATCGTATTCGTATTTGTTAATTGTTCCATTCTATAACCACCAAATTTCTTAATATATGTAACCGCTATTATACCACGTTAAGTAAAAAAATCGAGATTTATTATTCGTGTTTCGAAATAAATAAGAATGATTTATAATTTTCAAGGCAAGCAATAATATATGCAGGCGTCTGTCGTTAAGCGATCATTTTAATCAACCATGACAAAATATCTTTCATCACTTGATCTCGATTAGTTTCAAATAGCATTTCATGTCGACCGTTTGGGTAAAGTATTAAATCAATCGATTGAATCCCTGCTCTTTTGTAAATTTTAACAACCTGTTTAACACCTTTACCATTGTTACCTACAGGGTCAGCTGTTCCACTGATCAATAAGAAAGGTAAGGATTGATCTATACGCGCTATTTCGGTACGTTTATGAATTAATTCAATACCACTAAGCAAATCCTCAAAAAATTTAGCAGTTGAGATGAACCCACAATACGGGTCATCTTGATAAATTTGAACAGTTTCAGGGTCACTTGAGATCCAGCTCTCTGAATCTTTAAATTTTTTATTAAATTGACCAAAGCTGAGCTTATCCATCAATGGGCTTTCTGATTTGGCACCAAGTCTCTTTATTTCAAACTTAGCCATGATGCGACCTAATTTTCCGATCAAGCCTTTCCCAGCACCAGTGCCTGATAAAATCACACCATCAACCGCATTTGAATAACGCTGAATAAGCCGTCTAACTAAAAAAGAACCCATACTATGTCCAAGCATAAATACAGGTAGATTAGGATATGTGTGATGAATCTGATCATTAATCGTCTTTAAGTCTTCAACAGCCCGTTCAAAGCCATCTTTATCAGCCAAGAAACCCATTGTCCCCATTTTTTCACCTGTACGTCCATGCCCCCGATGATCATTGGCATATACAATAAAGCCATGTGAAACTAAAAATTTCGCAAATTCATGATAACGTCCACTATGTTCTGCCATTCCATGAGCAAGTTGGACAATGGCAAGAGGTATTTGCTTTTGAGCTTTCCATTTTCTAATATAAATATCTTGTCCATCAGATTGTGTCAACCAGAATTCTTCAAGCATTAAGATCAACTCCGTTTTTAAAATATCTATCTACTAGTTTAGCTTGTCTGTCTCGTTATAGCGAGTGATTAACATAAATTGAATGGTGCACAAATCTCTGAGAATGAGTATACCTCAAAAATTCATGTCCACAAATGAAGTGATTCAAATAACTAGTCATTGTCAGATTTAGTCTTTCCAATCATTTTATTATAGATAACCGGGAACAATACGATGTTGGTCGCACAACTGCTTTCACAAGTCTTTTCGATAGGCGAGTGACCGCAAATCACTTCGGTGGGGCGAGTAACCGCAGTCCCAGTTTCAGTCCTAGGATGTTAAGGCGTTAGTAGGAGTCTCCCATTAATCAGTATCAGTTGGATTGAAGAGTTAGGTGAAGGTCCGGAGTGAGTTCAAGCAGTTGAGATCTTTCCATGGATTAATGTAGAATAGTTAGTTAGATGAGGATACTAACGACAATTAGCAGATTGTTTAAATAAACTAGAGCATTTAGGTTTAAGTGAGAGACTTAAGATTAAATAAGATGTTTGCGATCAATATTAGTACCAAATTAATGGGAGGGAATAAACATGTTGCATAAAGAGATAAATAAACACAGACCCCGGGTGCATTTTTCACCTAAAGCTAATTGGATAAATGATCCCAATGGTATGGCCTACTTTGAAGGGGAATATCATTTATTTTTTCAATATAATCCGAAAGATACAGTCTGGGGTCCTATGCACTGGGGACATGCAGTGAGTAAAGATATGATTGAATGGGAAGAGCTAGATATTGCTCTTTTCCCAGATCATTTAGGACAAATATTTTCCGGTAGTGCAGTTGTAGACTGGCATAATACAACAGGGTTCTTTCCAGAAAAACCTGGACTTGTTGCTATTTTTACTCATCATCTGCCAGGTGTAAATGGAGAGCGAGACGTTCAAACCCAAAGCCTTGCTTATAGCCATGATCGTGGTAGAACATGGGTGAAATATGAGGGGAACCCCGTTTTAACGGACCCGGATCTTGTTGATTTTAGAGATCCCAAAGTTTTTTGGGACCCACCGAGAAAACGGTGGATAATGGTGTTAGCAACAGGACAATCTGTTCGTTTTTACAGCTCGCAAAATTTGAAAGACTGGCAGTTTGAAAGTAAATTTGGTGATGATGTTGGTTATCAAGCAGCCGTTTGGGAATGTCCTGATCTTTTTGAGTTGCCGATTGAAGGAACGAATCAAAAGAAATGGACGCTGTTTGTCAGTGTTGGAGACAATCCGCAATATAATGTTGGTTCAAAAACACACTATTTTGTTGGTGATTTTGATGGGACGACATTTGTTCCAGATCATAAAGATATCCGTTGGCTAGATCATGGTAAGGATAATTATGCGGGAGTTAGTTTTTCAGATATTCCTACTAGCGATGGGCGTCGGATATATATGGCTTGGATGAGTAATTGGCGTTATGCAAACCAAGTGCCAACAGCAGGATGGCGCGGACAAATGACATTCCCACGTCAGTTGAGTTTGCAAACTGTTGACGGTGAAGATGTATTGAAACAATCTCCAGTAAAAGAGATTGAACAACATGCTCAATCTGTTCAAACAATCGAGAAAAAAATGATAAAATCATCAGAATCACATCAGATTGAATTAAATGGAATAAGTATGGCTATTGATTTGACATTTAATATAACGAATACTGAAACATTCACTTTGGCATTTATTGATCGAGAAGAACAACCCATCATTGTTAAAGTAAATGGTGCAACACAAGAAGTGACTTTGCAACGCCAATATAATGACAAAGAAGACATTCCAGCTTTATTTAATCAGCCACAATTAATGTCAATTGGTACTGATTCAGAACTCAATCTTCGTTTTATCCTAGATGCTTCATCAATTGAATTGTTTGCTGATGATGGCTTGTCAGTGTTGACAAGTTTAATTTATCCAAACCAGCCCTATCAGAAACTTGTTATCACAAGTGAAAAGGGTAATTTGGAAATTATTACAGGTCAGATTTCAATTTTATAAGTAGATATGTCAAGGAGACCGGGACAGAACAAAAGAATGGTGTTAAACATTCTCCATTTAGTGAGTGAAGGTTAAGCCGAAAAAAAGCGATTATCTCATTTGGGCTACGTTCGATAAGGTCATTAATTGTAATGAAATTTTATGTTAATTTCATCTCTAAATCTAATGGCAAAATCACTTGATTTATGATATCAAAGGTAAACATCAGAGCACACCTCCATAGAATTTTTTCAGGTAACTTTTGTGCTCTTTTTTCATGATAATATCAGACCTATTCAATTATAAACACAAAAACAGGCATTCAGTGATCAATTGAATACCTGTTTTTTTATTGAGTTTTGAGCTTGACCTCACTTTAAAAAAATCTTCCTTGATGAGTCATCATGGAAGTTCATTTCTCGGACAATCAAGAAAGCAAAAATACTTTCCGTATGAGTAAGGTGTATGTCCCAATATTTAGTTAGATCCTAGTTTTCTAATAAAAAATAAGGAAAGATAATCCTTTTGTTTTATTCCTGCACATAGTGGGTGGGTCCGAACAAAGTATAGGTGAAATTTCCCTCTCTATATAAGAGGATTGCTTGATCTGTACAATAATTCAAGGGTCTTTGTCAAAATATTTATCTATTTATGTTGTATTATTTGAGATTTGCTACATCGAATAATTTCGTTATTTTGTAGTTATATAATACCTTAGATGAATTAAAAATACTACCATTTGTTAAATAGACGGTATCATTTATTATAAGGCTCGGGTCATTTTCCATAAGGTTTAATAGATCCGCATGTTTTCGGCTTAATTTTTCACTAGAAATTATTTTATCCGCAAATCCTATATTAAGCTTTAAGTCATTTCTTAAATATTCATAAATAGAACTCTCAATGATTTCTTTATTCAAATAACTGACAATATTCTTATTATAATTTGAATACTCTACACAAAATGGTACTCCATCTAAATACCGCAATCTGGTAACCTTATATATGGGTGTACCTATTTTGCATTTGAAGTCATTTGCTAAATCATCATCAGCTTCTACAATTTTCAGATCTAATAACGTTGAAGTAACGCTTTTATTGGAGAATCCCATCACGAGCCCTTCTGTACTGGATAAAACTAAGCAGTCATCTCTTCTTTCTTTAATGTACATCCCGCTTCCTTGTACTTGATAAATCAAACCATGATCCACCAAATTTTGGATAGCCTTTCTGACACTATAACGGGTGACACCGAACTCCTCCATTAACATATCCTCTGTAGGAAGCTTCTTATTTTCATATTCATTATTCAATATTTTTTCCTTTATTTTGGAAATTAATTGTTTAGAGTTCACTTTTTTCAGTCCTTAGTCTTATTATGACAATGAATTACAATAAATAAAATTCATTATCCCATACGAGAACTAATTGTACTATCTTTATACAAATCATTCAACTGTTTTAATTTTAGAGATTTTTAGTGATGCTTCATTTTTTCGGTTTGCCCCTCAAAAGAATAGCGATTGTATTTTCTTGAAAGTGGATATTTATTCGATATCTAATAAATCGTGAGTTGTATTGATATCTGATATGGAGCTCATAAATGGTGTTAAAAGCAAAAAGGGTTTTATAACAAAAATGATTTATGAGAAATAAAGTTTCAGTGGGGGCGAGATCTACACAACGTATGTTATGCAACCCTTGCCGATGAGGTGGGTAATCGCACAGTTCGAGCTCATTTCCCTCCCGAGGGTATGGTGTTTTTGTCTGGTTGTGATAAATTTTATATCCTTCCTGCCTCTTATTTTACTTGAGATCCGAAACATTACAATAAATTTTTATTCGTATCACAATAATTTATTCAATAAATTATTGACAATGCTTTCATTTTCTATATAATTGAATTATATTCATTCGAATGAATTACTTTACTTGTTAAAATTGAATTATTGGGGGGAGTAAAATGCAGGGTTTTAAGAAGATTTTTGATGGTTTTTTAAATGTTGTTGTTAAAATTTCCAGTACGAAAGCATTGGTAGCATTAAAAGATGGTTTTGTATTAACAATGCCAATCACATTAATTGGTTCGTTATTTTTACTAGTGGGGAATATTCCAATTGAAGGATACGGCGAATTTATGGCGAATTTGTTTGGCGCAGATTGGAATATCGGTTTAAATCAGGTAGTTGGCGCGACTTTTGACATACTTGCCATAGTTACAGTAATTGGCATCGCTTATTTTTATGCCAGAAATGATGATGAAGATGGCATTTCAAGTGCAATCATTGCTTTAGTTTCTTTCCTAGTGATTACGGCATCTTCTACTGTATCGGAAAGTGGAGAAGTAATTGGTGGCGTGATACCAAAGGATTGGACAGGTGCGCAAGGTGTCATTACCGCTATTATAATTGGGTTGATTTCAGGTGCTGTTTTTACTTTCTTTAAAAAGAAGAAGATTACTATTAAGATGCCTGACGGTGTGCCCCAAGGAGTTTCAAATTCATTTGCAGCCTTGATACCAGGGCTTGTTATCATACTTGGTTCCATGATTGTATATCAAGTACTTCAAGTTGCATTTGATTCTTCTTTAACACAAGTCATTTTTGATGCTCTCCAAGTACCAATGCAAAATTTAAGTGATTCCTTTATTGGTGGGTTAGTTATTACATTGTTGATTTCTTTATTATTCTGGGCTGGTTTGCATGGTCCAAATATTGTTATGGGTGTTATGGCTCCTATTTTGACAACGAATGCTTTAGCAAATAATGACTTGCTTGCAAGCGGTAATTTAACGGTAGCAGATGGTGCAAATATTATTACGCCTCAACTGATAGATGTGTATGTTAAATTTGGTGGAACGGGCATTACGCTGGGATTGCTGATTGCAGCGATTATTACAGCTAAATCCAAACAAATGAGATCGGTTTCAAAACTGTCTATCATTCCAGGTATATTTAATATTAATGAACCGGTTATATTTGGCTTACCGATTGTTTATAACCCGTTTATGTTGATCCCATTTATATTAGTGCCAACAATAGGATTCATTATTACTTATGTAGCCATTGCAATAGGTTTTATGCCACCATTCTCAGGTGTTCAAATTCCATGGACAGCACCACCGATTATTTCAGGTTTTATTCTTAACGGTTTCTCTGGTGCTCTTATTCAATTGATCATTCTTGCTATATCAGTTGCTATATATTGGCCATTTATGAAAGCTCAGGATAAAAATCTGGTTGAGCAAGAGTCTACTGAATCTGAATAAATAGCTGGAAAGGAGTAGAATAAAATATGACAGACAGTACAACTATAGAGGAGCTGGACACCAAGATGAGCCTCCCCAAAGATTTTCTTTGGGGGGGAGCTGTTGCAGCAAATCAATTTGAGGGTGGCTATAATAAAGATGCGAAAGGGTTAAGTGTAACAGACGTAATGACCTCAGGTTCGAACGAGATAGCTAGATTAATCACGGAAGGAATTCATTCAGATTATTATTATCCGAATCACGAGGCCATTGATTTCTACTCCAATTATAAAGAAGATATTGCTTTATTTGCGGAAATGGGTTTTACGTGTTTTCGTACGTCTATTGCTTGGACACGTATTTTTCCTAATGGAGATGAAGACTCGCCTAATGAAGCGGGACTACAGTTTTATGATCGAGTCTTTGATGAGATGTTGAAGTATAATATCGAGCCAGTGATAACATTGAGTCATTTTGAGATGCCATATTATCTGGCAAAGGAATATGGTGGTTGGTCTGATCGCAGAGTCGTTGATTTCTTTGTTAAATTTGCTGTAACTGTTATGGAACGGTATAAAAATAAAGTGAAATATTGGATGACATTTAATGAAATAAATAATCAGATGAATTATAAGAATGACATTTTTGGCTGGACCTGTTCTGGCGTGCGGTTTTCAGAATTCAATTGTCCTGAGGAAACATTATATCAGGTTGCTCATCATCAATTAGTTGCCAGTGCAATAGCTGTTAAGAAAGGTCATGAAATAAATCCGAATTTCCAAATTGGCTGTATGGTAGCGATGGTTCCTATCTATCCATATTCGAGCAATCCGCAAGATGTGATGCTTGCTAGTAACTTGATGCATGACCGCTTTTTTTTCCCTGATGTCCAAGTAAGAGGTAAATACCCCGATTATATAAAGAGGTATTGGGAAAGAAAAGGTTTTACCATTCGAATGGAGCCTGGAGATTTAGCTGTTTTAGAAGAAGGAATAGTTGACTATATTGGGCTTAGCTATTATATGAGTCAAACCGTTAAGCATGATCACAAAACCGATTCATCACAATCATTAAACGGTGGAAATGAGCATTCGGTTCCAAATCCTTATATTCAATCATCAGATTGGGGCTGGGCAATTGATCCAATAGGTTTGCGCTACATCTTGAATATATTATATGAAAGATATAATTTGCCATTATTCATTGTTGAAAATGGTTTTGGGGCATTTGACCAAACAGACGAGAATGGATTTATAAATGATACTTACAGAATTTCTTATATTAGGTCCCACATTGAAGAATTGAAGAAAGCTGTTCTTTTAGATGGTGTAAGCTTAATGGGCTATACAGTTTGGGGCTGTATTGATCTGGTATCTTTTACAACAGGAGAAATGGAAAAACGCTATGGTTTTATCTATGTGGACAAGGACAATGAAGGCAAGGGAACGTTGGATAGGAAAAGAAAACAGTCATTTTACTGGTATA
Source organism: Amphibacillus sp. Q70 (assembly GCF_052055485.1). Taxonomy (GTDB): domain Bacteria; phylum Bacillota; class Bacilli; order Bacillales; family Amphibacillaceae; genus Amphibacillus. The sequence continues at coordinate 2,030,159 of NZ_CP197171.1, forward strand.
AAAAGGTTATCAAAACAAACGGAAAGGATTTGACATGATGAGAAAAATCGTTTTGATGTGTAATGCAGGGATGTCTACAAGTATATTGGTTAATAAAATGAGAGAAGAAGCCAAAAAGTCCGGCTATAATTGCCAAATTGATGCCTATCCTGTCAACCAGGCACAAGAAGAAGCTAAAGATGCAGATATCGTTTTACTTGGACCACAAGTTCGTTTTGAACAAAAACGGATTCAGTCAAAATTAGATTGCCCAGTTTCAGTCATTGATATGAGTGCTTATGGGATGGCTAATGGGAAAAAGGTATTGGAAGACGCTAAAAAGGAGATCGGTGATTAAATGGAAGGATTGGAATTATCATGTTTCCAAATTATTTCTTCTGCAGGTAGTGCGAAATCCAATTATATCGAGGCTATTCAATATGCAAAAGAAAAGAAATTTGAACAGGCAGAAAAACTTATTGAAGAAGGAATGCAAGTCTACAATGAAGGGCATAGCGCTCATGCACAATTAATTCAGGATGAGGCTTCAGGAAACGAAACAAATCCTACACTTTTACTTATACACGCAGAGGATCAACTCATGAATGCAGAATCTTTTCGTATAGTGGCACAAGAATTTATTAATGTTTATAAAGTAATGAAGTAGGTAAACCGACATACAAGCTTTGGATGTAGACTTCTCTGTTAGTGGATAAGCCTGCATCCAAGGCAATAACTTGGAGAGTGAATAAGTTTCTTAACTCATTTACTCTATTGGTTCAAAAAAATGTAAATTATGCTTAATAGGTTTCAAGTTTTCTAGAATATGTGCTTATAAGGAGGAAAAAATGTATAAATACAGAAGGCAAACAGCTTTGTTTATGATTCTTTTATTGTTGTTTACAGTAGTAGAAACATTTTTTACCGTTCCACATGTTAAGGCAGAGGTTAGTAATGAATCAGATGAATCTCCTATTTATCTCGATTCTAATGAATCTATTGAAGATAGAGTAAATGACTTACTAGCTAGAATGTCTACTGATGAAAAGCTTGGTCAAATGATTCAAGCGGAAAGAGGATCTGTAACGCCAGAGCAAGTAAAAGAGTATAAACTAGGATCAGTTCTTAGTGGTGGAGGCTCATTTCCTAATGATGAGGAAAAAGATAGTTTACCAGAAAATTGGTCCCAACTTGTAGATGACTATCAGGATGCAGCCTTGGAAACTGACTTAGGGATACCAATCATATATGGGGTTGATGCCGTTCATGGGCATAATAATGTAATTGGTGCTACTATTTTCCCTCATAATATTGGGCTGGGAGCTGCAAATAATGAGGATTTAACACAAGAAGTAGGTGCCGCAGTAGCCGATGAAGTCAGATCAACAGGTGTTCATTGGAATTTTGCACCGACTATTGCTACCGCTCAAAATATTTCTTGGGGTCGTACCTATGAAGCTTTTTCCGATGATGTAGCAAGATCAGCAAGTTTAGGAGAAGCTTATGTGAAAGGACTACAAGGTGATTTATCTGAAACCGATGTAGTTGCAACAGCTAAGCACTTTATTGGGGAAGGTTACACAGATGGGGGACGAAACCAAGGCGATATTAGTACTTTATCTGAGGATGAAATACTCGAAAAAACACTAGTTATGTATGAAAAGGCTATTGATGCAGGTGTACGTACAGTCATGGCGTCCTACCATAGCATTGGTGGTTTAAGAATGCATGCTAATAAGCGTTTGTTAACAGATGTTTTAAAAGGTGAGTTAGGGTTTGATGGTTTTGTTATTACTGATTATAATGGCATTGATCAAATAAGTGTTGATCAAGATGGCAATAATGTAAGCGGTTTAAAGGACCAGTTAAAAACAGCTGTTAATGCGGGTGTTGATATGTTCATGCAGCCTCAGAATTGGCTAGAAACACTTAATCATCTCAAAAACCTAGTTGAAGATGAAGAGGTTAGTATGGACCGAGTAGATGATGCCGTAACAAGAATTTTAAGAGTAAAGTTTGAGGCGGGATTATTTGAAAATCCCAAAACTGATCCTTCACTAGCTGATGAGTTTGGTCATGAAGATCATAAGGATGTTGCTCGTCAAGCCGTTCGTGAATCACTTGTTTTATTAAAGAATGATGAAGTGAATGGGGCTCCAATTATGTCACAACTAGCTGAGATGGATGATATATTCGTGGCTGGTCGTAGTGCAGATGATATAGGTCTCCAATCAGGGGGTTGGACAATTAGTTGGCAAGGGGCTCCAGGAAACCATACACCAGGTACAACGATTCTTGAAGGAATTCAAGAAAGAGTTGGAGCTGATAAGGTAACTTATAACGAGCATGGTAGAGGTGCAGCTGGTAAAGATGTTGCAATTGCCGTTTTAGGTGAAATGCCTTATGCAGAAAGTGATGGGGATACAAGTGAGATAACGTTTGATTTTGCTCAAAATGAAACCCTTAAAAATATTCGCCGTGCAGATCCAGATATCCCAATCATTGTCGTGCTTGTTTCTGGCCGTCCAATGATCATCACTGATCAGATGGATGATTGGGCAGGGCTAGTTGCAGCTTGGTTACCTGGAACAGAAGGTGGAGGTGTAGCTGATGTATTATTTGGTGATTATGATTTTGAAGGTACATTACCAATTCGTTGGCCACACTTTATGGAAGCGTATCCATCCTTTTATGGTGAAGAAAGTGATTACTTCTTGTTTGAAACTGGATATAATTTAACAAAAGAGGAAGTCACACCGGAATTGCCAGAAGTTCCAGAAAAGCCAGAGGTAGAAAGCCAGCCCATTCCTGGTAAGATCGAAGCTGAAGATTGGTTACGCCAAAGTGGTCTTGATACTGAGGAAACTGAAGATGAAGGCGGGGGTCTAAACGTAGGTTGGTCTGATTCAGGAGATTGGCTAGATTACCAAATTAATGTAACGGAATCTGGATTTTACAATGTTGATATTCGTTATGCAGCAGATGGTAATACGGGAGTTCAATTAATAGATGAAAATAATAATGTAATAGGCGAAATGTCTGTATCTAGTACAGGTGGCTATCAAAGCTGGGAAACATATACGATTGAAGATGTTGCATTAGAAGAGGGGAATCAACGCATTCGTGTATTGTTTACGGCTGGGGAATTAAATCTTAATTGGTATGAATTTGAGCGAACGGGTGATATTCCAGATGATTATGATCCTACTCCCGAACCGCCAGCTTTACCTGAAGATGATGAAGCAACGGTAGTTAAAGAAGATGCTGTAGATAATTGGCTAACCTTAGCACGAGATGCTCAAGATATGGGCTGGTATTATAATTCTCGTTGGCAAGAAGGTGATCCAAAACTAGAAAAGCAAGATAATCTAGATATAACTCAAGAAGTAGAAGATTCAGAGATTAATACGATTCACATCGATCCAAGCGAAACCTATCAAGATGTTATGGGTATTGGTGCTTCGGTAGATGAATCGACTATCTATAATATGATGAAGATGAGTGAAGAAGCAAGAAATGAATTAATTGAAAAGCTTGTAGATCCAGAGGATGGTATTGGAATGAGCTTGATGCGGTTAACAATCGGTACGTCAGACTTTACCGCACAAGAATTCTATTCTTATAATGATATGCCTCCTGGAGAAGAAGATTTAGATTTAAGCGAATTTTCAATTGAAAAGGATCGGGAGTTTAAGATTATTGATACCGTGAAGAAAATGCAAGAAGTTAATCCAGATATTAAATTCTTTGCATCTCCATGGAGTCCACCAGGCTGGATGAAAACATCTGATAGTATGATTGCTGGACAACTTAAAGAGGGTTATGAAGAGGTGTTGGCTGAATATTATTTAAAATTTTTCCAAGCCTATCGCGAAGAAGGCATTGAGATAGAAGCGATGACACTTCAAAATGAACCACTTCTTGAGATTGACTATCCAAGTATGCATTTGCCTTGGAATAGGGCAGTTACCTTAGCCAAGTATTTGAGAGAAAAGCTAGATGCTAATGGTTTTGATCATGTGAAACTCTGGATGTTTGACCATAATCCAGCGGATGCACAGAGTTATGCAGCTAGATTCTTACAGGATGACGATGGTTATGCTGCCATTGATGGTACGGCCTTCCATGATTATGGTGGCTCTTTATCAGAAATGACAAAGATAAAAGAGCAATTCCCTGACAAGGATGTCTATTTAACAGAACGTTCGGTTTGGGGCACGCATGGTGCTGATCGAATTGCACAGTATTTTAGAAATTATGCACGTAGTTATAATTCTTGGGTTGTGATGCTTGATAGTGATATTAATACACATCAATGGGTTGGTACACCAGATCCAACGACAATAGTTCAGGATTCTGCTGAGCCGGACCATTATTGGTTAACACCAGAATATTATATCCATGGGCATTACACTAAGTTTGTAAAACCTGATTATACCCGAATAGACAGTGATTATGGTTCTTCTGATAAAGTGACAAATGTATCTTTTATGAGTCCAGACGAAGAGGAAATAGTTACGGTCGTTACCAATCAAACAAATGCAGATCAAAAATTTAAGTTAGTTTCAGAAGGTACCCAATTTACAGCTGTTTTACCAGCGAATTCTGTAGCAACCTATCGTTGGGACCGCCTAGAAGCACACCAAGTACCGGGAACTATAAATGCTGTTGACTATGAAGAGGCTGAAGGGACATTCAGTACAAGTAACGGCTATGTCGGTGAATTACAGGATACAGCAACTTTTGATTATCTTGTAGATGTCAAAGAAGCAGGAGATTATTATCTTGACCTTGGACATGCTGAAGAATCAAATGAACCCCAATTTGAGGTATCGATAGATGGTGAAAGTTTAGGAACTCTAACAAGTGAAGCAACTGGATGGTGGGAAAATTGGGCTAAGATAAGAACAAAAGTACCATTAAATAAAGGTATTCAAAGACTAAGAATCACTGCAGTTGGTGAGGGTTTCAATTTAAATGATATAACCTTTACTAAGGCACCAAACGAACATAGTGTTCCAGGAAGAATTCAAGCAGAGCAGTTTACAGAACACGAAGGGGCCCTTATTCAAGATATAGATGGTGGACAAATTGTTAGCTACTTAGATCCAAATGATACAATGAATTATAATATTGATGTAGAGGCGACTGGCACCTATAAAGTGACCTATCGTTATGCATCAGGAGAAAGCAATCCAAGCTTGGAATGGATTGTTGATGGTGAACCTATTCATACGAGTAAATTAGAAGGTACTGAAGATTGGGAGACCTGGACAGAAGCCACGGATGAGATTGAATTAGAGGCTGGTCAATATGAATTACAGCTTAGAGTGGTAGAAGGCTTAAATATTGACTGGATTTCGATCGGATCTACGTTAGATCTGAGTAATGCTACTGTTACAGAAGGAGCAGAGGATGGTCATATAATTGATGTGTCACTTGAAAATGATACATTTATTGAAACTTTAGATGTAACTGATTGGGAATTAGTTGGTGGACCAGTAGGTGTTACCATTTCTGAAGTAAATCGTGTAAATGAATCTCAAGCTGAAGTAGTTTTATCGGGTAATCGTTTAGTTGATTATGATACTGATATCCAAGCAAAACTAACTGTAAGCAACACGCAAATTCAAGGTTGGAATAATGCTGACTCTGACTTTAGTATTACTGGAGAAGTGATTTTTGAAGCAATAGATGATCCAGAAAGCATTTCAGTACAACCTGAAACAACTGAATCTGGTGATGGTGAACTTACAGTAACGATTGACGGCGGTACATTTATCGAAGATGAAGTTGATCAAATCTATCTTACTGGGGCTTTGATTGACAGTGGAACTGTCTCTGCAGACGAGGTCATATTTAATAAGCCAACAGAAGTAACAATAAAATATTCACAAGATAGTACACTTATCTATGAGGATGTTGTACTAACTGTAAATATACCGAAAGAAGCCTATGCAGATTCCACCAATGGTACAACCCTGACAGACAACTTTATTTTGTTAGGAACAGTTAATCAAGAAGAACCGACAGAGCTACCAGGAGAAATTGACTTAGAAGATTTCTATAAACTAAGTGGTGTTACCGTGGATCAATCGATAATCACTGATATAGAGGCTGGGGATTGGATTGAGTACATGATTGACGTTCCTGAAACCAAAGAATACCTGTTAACACTTGGCTTCAATACAAATAGTGATGCGAGTGTTGTCATGAAAAGTGATGAGGGTGATGAATTAGCGACAGTTAATGTGCCTAATGTTTGGGGTCAGTGGTCAGAGGTCAACAAGCCAATATCACTTGAGTCTGGTAAACAAATAATTAGAGTATATGCTGAAGCGGGTGAACTTCAATTAAATAAACTTGCAATTGAGGAATTACAAGTAACCGAATCAACAGAAGATATAGTAAGGATTGAAGCAGAAGATTATATAGATGCGAGTCAAGCTATCATCCAAAAAGGTGAACGTACAAATATTGGCTACACAGTTGCAGGAGGTTGGATTGATTATTTAGTTAATGTACCTGCCGGTAAATACCAAGTGACTTATCATTATGCAACAACAGAAAGCGGCGTGAGTACTCGTGCTACAGTAAAAGAAAATCAAATCACCACTGCATTACCAGCTACAGGTGATTGGGAAAATTATCAAAATGCCGTTTCTGATGGAACGATTGCTATCCCAGAAGGTGATCAAACACTTCGGTTAGATATACTTGTTAATGGTTACAATTTAGATTGGCTTGAGTTGCAATTTGTTGAGCCTCTTCCGGAAGAGGAACCAGTAGAAAAATCTGACTTGGAAGAATTAGTAGAAGAAGCCGAAGCTTTAGATGCTGATCTCTATACAGAAGAAAGCTGGGAAATCTTGCTTGAAGCCATGGATGATGCTAAAGCTGTATTGGAAGATGAAACAGCAACTCAAGAAGAAGTCGATCAAGCTGTAACTGCATTACAAGAAGCTATTGAACAATTAGAACGGGTTGAACCAGAAGAAGTTGATAAATCAGAACTAGAGACGCTTGTTGCGCTTCAGGCTGATAAATCGGAAGCAGATTATACAGCAGAGAGTTGGGAAGTATTTGCCGAAGCTTTGAGCAATGCCGAAGCAGTGCTTGCAGATGAAACAGCAACTCAAGAAGAAGTAGAAGCTGCTGTAGCGAACTTAGAAGTAGCGATCGAACAACTTGAAGAACAAGATGAAGAGCCAACACCAGTAGAAAAATCAGACTTGGAAGAGCTAGTAGAAGAAGCTGAAGCTTTAGATGCTGACCTCTATACAGAAGAAAGCTGGGAAATCTTACTTGAAGTCATGGATGATGCTAAAGCTGTATTGGAAGATGAAGCAGCGACTCAAGAAGAAGTCGATCAAGCTGTAACTGCATTACAAGAAGCTATTGAACAATTAGAGCGGGTTGAACCAGAAGAGGTTGATAAATCAGAACTAGAGACACTTGTTTCACTTCAATCAGACAGGCTGGAAGCAGATTATACAGCAGAGAGTTGGGAAGTATTTGCCGAAGCCTTGAGCAATGCCGAAGCAGTGCTTGCAGATGAAACGGCAACTCAAGAAGAAGTCAATGATGCTGCAGCGGACTTAGAAGCAGCGATCGAACAACTTGAAGAACAAGATGAAGAGCCAACACCAGTAGAAAAATCAGACTTGGAAGAGCTAGTAGAAGAAGCCGAGGCTTTAGATGCTGATCTCTATACAGAAAAAAGCTGGGGAATCTTGCTTGAAGCTATGGATGATGCTAAAGCTATATTGGAAGATGATACAGTAACTCAAGAAGAAGTCGATCAAGCTGTAACTGCATTACAAGAAGCTATTGAACAATTAGAGCGGGTTGAATCAGAAGAGGTTGATAAATCAGAACTAGAGGCGCTTGTTGCACTTCAGGCTGATAAATCGGAAGCAGATTATACAGCAGAGAGTTGGGAAGTATTTGCCGAAGCCTTGAGCAATGCCGAAGCAGTGCTTGCAGATGAAACAGCAACTCAAGAAGAAGTCGATGATGCTGTAGCGAACTTAGAAGCAGCGATCGAACAGCTTGAGGAACAAGATGAAGAGCCAACACCAGCAGAAAAATCAGACTTAGAAGAGCTAGTAGCCGAAGCTGAAGCTTTAGATGCTGATGCCTATACAGCAGAAAGCTATGCAGATTTAGAAGCAGCACTAGCAATAGCAAGAGCTGTTTTAGCAGATGAGGAAGCAACCCAAGCCGATATAGATACGGCACTGGAGGCTTTAAAACTAGCAATGAACAGTCTGGAAGCTGTACAATCTGATGAACTAGATTCAGAGAAGCCAAAAGATCCCGTTCCATCAGATCCAGAAGGTCCATCAGATGATGGCGGCTCATTACCAGCGACAGCAACATCAATCTATAACTGGTTAGGTATAGGGTTTATGCTACTATTAATAGGTGGACTGATTGTCTTTTGGATAAATAGAAAGAAACAATCTGTAAAATAAGATATAGTAAATGGGCAATTGAAATTTACAAGACTCTAGTGGGGACAGCACGAGCTGAAGCCCCGCTTGAGGGGGGATCTTTGCTACTCAAATTAGCTGCAGGCAGGTTAAGTTCGCCACTCCTGTGGCAGAGCTTTTGACGGGGCGAATAATCGCAATGGGCTTCGGTGGGACGACGAGTAACCGCACTAAGGAAAGCAACTTTAGTACTCACATCGCAAGAATAAGTGTCATTCTTATTTTGAGTTCCAGTCCCAACACCTGCATGACCTACGTCCTGTAGCCCTCAATCCCTACGAAATGTGTGCCCGTGGTTTTTCCGAACGATTGGACACTTCTAATTTAGAAAGTGAAAGTCAAACGATAAAGCGAATGGTTATCTCAATTTACTTGGATAACCATTCGCTTTTTTAACTGCTTCTTTTACTTTTGTCCCAGCTTTTGCAATGAATAATGAAGTTTTGTAGTTGAGGAATGTTAACTATTATTGACGGAGAAGGTGGGATTCGAACCCACGCGACAATGACTTGCCCTAACGCATTTCGAGTGCATCCCCTTATAGCCACTTGGGTACTTCTCCATTGAATGCTGGTGAGAGGACTTGAACCCCCGACCCCTTCATTACGAGTGAAGTGCACTACCAACTGTGCTACACCAGCAAAAAAGATACGATATTATCTTACTCCTTTTATATATTTTCTTCAAGTGATTTAATTATCAGAAAATTGTTGTAACGACCACAGCTTCTGATAATGAAGAGGGAAATTATCCATTTTATTGCATACTTTAAAAATTTGTTATTCTTATTGTGCAGAATCAAAAGTTTCATATAAAAAACAACATAACAATAGAAATATTCACATTATGGTATAATGTTTCTCGAATAATTAATTTTATTGACACTATGTTTTAAGATGTTATGATCAAAATATATCGAGAAGGAGTTTTCGTATGAAAATCGCGACAATTAGACTAAGAGAATTTTTGAGTCAAGCGAGTACAACTGAGCAAGTTATTATTGACTATGTGTTAAAACACCCTGATCAGGTTGCACAGATGACGATATACAAATTAGCGGAGTTAACTTTCTCTTCGCCCTCGTCAATCATCCGTTTATGTAAAAAGAATGGCTTTTCTGGTTACAAAGAGTTTTCTAAAGCCTTGATTTACGAACAAGCGGTAAGAAAAAGTTATAAATCAAAAGAAATGCCCGATGTAACACGGACAGATTCGATCCATGATATTGTTAATAAAGTGATGAACAAAAATATATTGTCGCTTGAAGAAACAACAAACTTACTCGATTTTAAAGTCATCAAGCATTGTGTGGAACTAATTTATGACTGTGAAAAACTTGTCTTATTTGGGATTGGTGCTTCGCAAGTTGTTGCCCAAGATGCCCAATTAAAATTTACTAGAATCAATAAAATGTCATATATAAGTGCAGATTGGCATACGCAGCTATTAATGGCACGTAATATGGCAGCAAATGACGTGGGTATTATTTTTTCCTACTCAGGACAGACAAGTGAAATGATTGAATGTGCCAAAGCAGCGAAGGAGAATAATGCTCAAATCATTTCGATTACGAAGTATGGAAGCGCACCCATTATTGATTTGGCTGACCACAATTTATTTGTCGCAGCTAATGAATATGCTTTCCGCAGTGGGGCGATGTCTTCAAGAATTTCGCAACTTAATTTAGTTGATATCCTTTACACTGCTTATGTCAACATGCAGTACGAAAAATCAATAGAAATTCTAGAGAAAACACAGATATGGAAGGAGTCGGATCAGAATGATTAATTTAGGTCGCATGACGACTGAACAACAAAATCCGGATACGTTAGATTTTGATCAAATATCTTATGCAGAGGCGTTAACGGTAATGAATCAAGAAGATATGAAAGTTGCCGTTGCAATAAAAAAAGTTTTACCACAACTGGAATTGGCCGTTCGAGAAATTGTCACTGCTTTTGAATCGGGAGGAAGATTGATTTATCTAGGTGCTGGTACGAGTGGCCGATTAGGTGTACTTGATGCAGCAGAATGTCCCCCGACATTTGGTACACCAAAGGAAATGGTTGTTGGTTTAATTGCAGGAGGTGAGGATGCGTTAATTGATGCGATTGAAGGTGCTGAAGACAATAGCGAAATGGGGGAAAGCGATTTAAAAAATATTCATCTAACTTCCCAAGATGTTGTTGTCGGTTTGGCTGCAAGTGGTCGAACACCATATGTAATTGGAGGATTAGAATATGCTAATCAAGTTGGTGCAAAAACGGTAGCGGTTGCCTGTAATGCTCATTCAGAAATTGGTCAAGTCGCCAATATTCCAATCGAAGTTGTGACTGGTCCTGAAGTTGTAACGGGATCAACCAGATTGAAGGCGGGTACAGCTCAAAAGCTGGTCTTGAACATGTTATCAACTCTTTCAATGGTGGGGATTGGAAAGGTATATCGAAATCTTATGGTTGACGTCCAACGAACCAATGAAAAATTAGAAGTACGATCTGAAAATATTGTGATGGCAGCCACGGAGGTAAGTCGAGCGATTGCCAAGGAGCAGCTCAGGAAAAGTAATGGAAATGTTAAGTTGGCGATTACGATGATTTTATTAGACTGTGATTTAGCAACAGCAGAACAGAAACTAGACGCTGCCAATGGACATATTCGAAAAACACTTGATTAATTAAAGAAAGAGGTGCGTGAAATGGCTAAAAAGAATGAACAATTGATCCGTGAAATTGTTGAATTGGTAGGTGGAACGAACAATATTCAATCTGCAACAAATTGTATGACGCGTTTAAGAGTTCGTTTGGTTAATGATAGCAAGGTTAAAGTAGATGAGCTGAAAGAACTTGAAGGTGTTATGGGTGTCGTTGAAGCAGAAACTTTACAAATTGTTGTTGGCCCAGGTAAAGCGAAAAAGCTGGCTGATTTATTAGTTGAACAATACAGTGTTAAGCAGGATTCAGCAGGCGGATCAGAAACCTCAACAACAAATGACTGGCAGGAGAATAAGGCTAGTGTTAAAAAGGGACAAAAACAAGGGAAATTGAAATCTGCTCTGGAATTGATTGCCGGAATATTTATTCCAATGATTCCAGCCATTATTGCTGCGGGTATTTTCAATGGGTTTAGTAGTTTAATTGGAACGATGCAAGGTGAAGGTGCCCTGGCAGGACAATTTTGGGAAACGGTCCGGCTGTTATTTTCATTAATTGGTACTGGATTCTTAGGTTACTTTGCGATTTATACGGGAATTAACTCAGCCAAACGCTTTGGAGCTACTGAAGCTCTTGGCGGAATGGTTGGTGCCATGTCAATAGCTGCACCAATTGATGAGATCTCGCAATTATTTGGATTATTTGATGCTGATGAACCGCTCAATTCAATTTTGACAACAGGTAAAGGTGGAATTATCGGAGTTATTTTCGGTGTATTCATCTTAGCTAAAATTGAAAAAGCTGTTCGTAAACGTATTCCTGATGTATTGGATTTAATTGTTACACCTGTTATTACTTTATTGATTACAGCTATATTATTTATTTTCATTGTTATGCCTGCATCTGGATTGGTATCAGATTGGTTAGTCAGTGGGTTAAGCTTGATTATTGGCTCCGAATATACGATTGTCAATATTATCTCTGGCTATCTTCTGGCAGCACTATTTTTACCGATGGTATTACTAGGCTTACACCATGGTTTAATTCCAATCTATGCGATCCAGCTTGAAGTATTAGGAGGAGTATCACTATTCCCTGTCCTTGCTATGGCAGGAGGCGGTCAGGTTGGTGCGGCTGTTGCGATCTACCTGATGTGTAAAAAAGTTGGTAATGATCGTTTGAAACAAGTGATTGCTGGTGGACTGCCAGCCGGAATTCTAGGAATTGGAGAGCCGCTAATTTATGGGGTTACCCTACCGCTTGGAAAACCGTTCATTACTGCAGGGCTAGGAGCTGGTTTTGGCGGTGCTTATGCCATGATGATGAATGTGATGTCAAATGCTTGGGGACCTTCCGGCTTGGTTGCTGTTCCATTAATGCACGCAGATAAGATGATCCACTTTGTGATTGGTATCTTCATTTCATATATTGGTGGCTTTATCATTACCCATCTCTTTATTAAAAAGGAAGATGTCTTAAATGTTTAATCGGATGGGTCTTTCGGTTTATATTTCAACCTTTGACCGACAGAAAGAGATGTTGAAAAATAGAATAGGAAGTGAAGGCTTTGTCTTCACTTCTTTCCATATCTCAGAAGAGGTCGATGAAGAATATCTGGAAAAAGCCGTCCAAATGTGTGATTGGCTGTATGCAAATAGTTTCTCGATCATTGCAGATGTTTCACCAAAGACACTGGAATATTTTAATGAACCAGATTTAGTTAGCTTTGCTGAAAAAATGCACATCGATGTCCTCCGATTGGACTATGGCTTTACTGATGACCAGATTAAGGAGATTGCTGAAAAAATCCCTCTTGCCTACAATGCGTCAACCATGGATTTGGATGCTGTAGTAGAAACAGAGCAACAGGTCTATGCGATGCACAATTTTTATCCGCGTCCAGAGACAGGATTAGATCAGAGACTATTTAATTCAATAAATGATAAGTTAATTGATGATTCTATTGAAGTGATGGCATTTATTCCTGGAGATGAAGAGAAGCGAGCACCAATAAAAGCGGGGTTGCCAACAGTTGAAAGTCATCGTAACTTGCCACCGTATTTAGCATATTTAGATATGGTGCAAAATTACAAGATTGATCATGTTTTTATTGGGGATGTTCGAATCTCAGAACAACAATTCAGATTAATCGAAACCTATCAAAAGACGAAGATCATTCAAATTCCTGTTCAATTCACTGAACAACATATGTCACTTTATCAACAAACATTTACAATTCGAATTGATTCCCCACAAGGGATCATGCGCCTTCAAGAATCAAGAGGCTATGCCAGTGCTGGCGATAAAATCGAGCCTAATAATTGCAAAAACCGAATACGTGGCATGATCACAATGGATAATCTTCACTATCAGCGTTACTCTGGGGAAATTCAAATCCTACGTGAGGATTACCCTGAGGATTGGCGAGTGAACGTGATTGGTGAAGTGAGTCCAGATTATCTATCAATCGTTGATATGATAAAAAATGGTGATCAAATTCAATTTATTCAAGCTTAATAATTTATTCCAAGATTTATACTCAACGTCTGATATTTGCGTGCATTCGCACGCAATCTCAGATTTCGTACATACTACTATTTTATACCGATAAATATCATAGACAATCTAGTTTATTCCACTATTACATACAACTTATTTATTCCCTAGAACATTGTTTTACTTATTTTGATAAAACGATTTACTTCATAAAACTTTCGATATCGGTATCTCACAAATTATTGCACAAGATGTTCAATTAAAATTTACTAGAATTAATAAAAGGTTATATATTAGTCACGCTAGGCATATCCAACTACTAATGGTGTCCAAATTCATGTTGATATTACTTTTTTCTATTCAGGTCAGATTAAAGAAAAAGATTGAATAATTGCAAACGACGAGAACAAATAATATTTAATTCATCTCAATTCCAGATCATGTAGTCGTTTTCACCATGATAGAAAAAGAGTCAGCTCAAAATAATGAACTAAGACTGTATCATGGTTGAACAACAGAATCCGAATATATTAGTCCTTGATCAAATATCTTAAGTAAAGGTGTTAATGGTAGCGAATCAAGCAGATATAAAAGTTACCATTTCGATAAAAAAGTTTATCACAGCTGGAATTGACCATTTGCGAAAGGGTTGCTGGTTCAATTGCGGGGAGGTGAGGGTGCACTAATTAATATGATTGAAGGAACTGAATGTATTAGAGCAATAGGAGAGGTTTAAATGATATTCAATTAAGCTCTCCGAATGTTGATGTTGGCTTGATTGTAGGTGATCGAACGTTATAGGAAATTCTTGAATCAGCCATTGGGAGATGTTCCATTCAAATGGTTTTAACTATCATGTTAAGTTGGTCATTGTATTTTTCGGTTGATAAAAATAATGCGATAGCTGAATGATCAAAAATAAATAGTTATGTTTGACAAGCAGCTAAGTGTTACCCAAATATTAACGAAAAGAGGAGATGAAGATGAAAGTATTGATGGTTTGTTCAGGTGGCATGTCTAGTGCGATCGTTGTAAAATCACTCAAGCAGGAAGCAGATAAACAGGAAATAGATATGGAGATCAAAGCTGTTGGGACAGGGGAGTTTGCTGAGGAAGTAAAAAATAACTATAACTATTCCTTAGTTGCTCCGCAAGTCAAACATCGTTTTAAGGATTTTAAGGCTGCGGCAGAAGAAGCGGGCGTTCCATGTGAGATGATTCCTCCACGTGGGTATACACCCATTGGTGCACCCAGTTTGATTAAACAGATTAAAGCAGGAGCCAAGTAGCCAAAAAAAGAAAGGATGAGTTAGATATGATGGAAAAGTTTATGAAATGGCTAGAAGAGAAATTCATGCCGCCAATGGCAAAGTTAGCTGAACAAAGACATTTAAGGGCAGTGCGTGATGGTGTTATTTCGACGCTTCCACTTATTATTGTAGGTTCCTTTTTTATCATTTTTGCTCAACCACCGATTCCATTTTTAGAGGAACTGGTTGCCCCTTATGTTGCTGACATCATGATTCCGCATCGTTTAACAGTAGGACTAATGAGTGTTTATGCCACCTATGGAATGGGATACAGTCTCGCCAAATCCTATAAATTGGATGGTGTATCCGGCGGTGTTCTGTCATTAGCGATGTTTTTAATGATGAACATTCCGCTAAATGTGGATGGAGTGATGGAAGAGGCTGTAAATGCAGGCATTGATGGCGCTACACCTATGGGATGGGTTCTGCCAATGGGTAACTTAGGTGGAGCTGGTATGTTTACTGCTATCCTATCGATGATTGTTGCTGTTGAAATTATGCGGTTTATGAAAGAGAAAAAAATGACTTTAACCATGCCTGATCAAGTTCCTGAGTCGGTTGCTCGATCATTTGAAGCCCTATTTCCGGCAGGTGTTGTTATTATTTTCGCTTGGGTTTTAAGAGTCATGATTGGTTTAGATATCAATGAATTGTTGATGAGTGTGTTCTCGCCATTAATAGAAATATCCGGTAATAATTATTTTGGTGTCATGCTCCCTGTCTTACTTATTACTTTATTATGGGCGGCAGGTATACATGGGGTATCTGTTATTGGCTCTGTTTTGAGACCAGCTTGGTTAATTATGCTTGATGCTAATACCGCCGCAGTGTCAGACGGTGGAAGTATGATATTTGGTGAAGGTGGACTACCTTATATTGCTCCAGAGCCATTTTATCAATGGTTAGTCTGGATTGGTGGATCTGGTGCAACTTTAGCTTTGGCCATTCTATTTCTTATTTCTAAATCAACATATCTTAAGCAAGTGGGGAAATTTAGTATTATCCCAGGGATTTTCAATATTAACGAGCCTATGATTTTTGGTGCACCGATTGTAATGAATCCCATCCTTGGCATTCCTTTCATCATAGCACCCGTTGTTATCACAACCATTTCTTATTTTGCGATCCAGACTGGAATTGTAAGTGGCTTTACCGTTTTGGCGCCTTGGACGTTACCAGGTCCGATCGGTGCATGGATGGCAACGGGGGGCAGTATAATGGCGGCTATATTAGTTATTATTAATATTTTAGTTGCCTTAGCTATTTACTATCCATTCTTTAAAGTTTATGAGAAGAAGATGATGGAAGAAGAGCAGGCTGACGCTGCTACAGCATAATAAATAGCTCAGGAGGTTGAAATCTTCAACCTCTTGAGTTTGATCTCAAATTAATGATTGAAAGGTGAATGAAACATGGATACGGAACAAATGATTTTTGATATTATTGCGAATGCCGGTGATGCTCGAGATTTAACTTATCAAGCCTTAGACAAAGTAGAAGAAGGTCATATTGATGAAGCAAATGAGTTGATTCAACGTGCTCAAGAGGTGATGGATGTAGCTCATAATGTACAATCCAAGTTAATTCAGCAGGAACTTCAAGGAGAATCGGTGACTGGTGGTTTACTGATGATTCATGCTCAAGATCATCTGATGACAGCTATTGCAGAACACCAAATGATTAAACGAATGATTCCTATCTTTAAAAAAATGCTCAACTAGGGAGTGGCTTATATGTATTATTTCATTTTTGCAATAATACTTTTTGTTATTTTCATCACGGGATTGAAGGTAATTCGAAAAGTCAGGAGAAAATATCAGCCTAATCGTTGGCTGGTCGGTTTCATTGGACCATTTATATTAATTATTCCAACCATTTTGTTTCCTAATTTACCGTTTTTAGTATGGGCTTTATTAGCGATTATATTTTGCTGGACAAATATTTATTTCTTTGAAACGACGAGGGAAATGCTAGATTCAGGAAAAATAAAAACGGGTTTTAAACATCAAAATAAATCAACCTAATCATTTGATTAGTTAGGAGGGAAGGAAATGAATTATTTTATTGGTGTAGATGCTGGAGGAACGAAAACCTCAGCTATTGCCTATGATGAAGCGCAGAATAAAATTGCTGAAGTCAATAAAGGACCAGGGAATTTAAGCGTAAACTGGGAAGAGGCTTATAACAATATAAAATTGAGTATTGATGGTGTCATAGAGAAGCAAAAGGCAAATGAATTATGTGGTATTGCTATTGGAATAGCAGGATTACCAGCAAATAAACAAACGGTTCTCGTTGAACAATTTAAATTGTATTATTCAGTACCTATAGTGATTCAATCTGATTATCTTTTAGCTTATAGAAGTATTTTTGGAAATGATAATGGTATCTTACTTGTTGGTGGTACGGGTGTAGTCATATATGGTGAAAATGGAATGAAGTCACTAAAACTGGGTGGCTGGGGGCACTTGCTTGGTGATGAGGGCAGTGGATACGATATCGTGATTCGAACCATAAGGTCTTCGATTGATGTCTATGAATCTAGTGGCAAGGTGCCTGTTGTTATGAGAGAACTATTAGATAGACTGGAAATGGATGATTTGGAATCGATCAAAACATTTATCTACCATAATGAGAAAAGTGTGATTGCAAACTTAGCACCAATAGTCATCGAATCAGCTAATAATGAAGATTCCTTTTCGAAGTCAATAATATATGAAGTGGCAGAGATCCTCTTTGACAAATTAGTTAATCTAATCACTCGTTTAGAAATAGAAGGAAAAATCAAACTTGCTATGATGGGAGGGATTTTAACACATACATCATTAATAACGGATTACATTTTGATGAAGTTAAAAAATAATGGGGTTGACGTTGAAATGATTAAGGAAATAGAACCCAATCAAGCGGTTCATTTTTATTTTAATTCATTAAATGAACAAGATGACTCCTACCAGTATGCAGTTGGTTTAATGTCGGGAACATCTTTAGATGGAATTGATACCGTATTGTGTCGCATTAAGGGAGTAGATGAAGAGACAACAGTAGATGTGGTCGATTTTAAAACCTATCCATACCATCCGACAACATTAGAACGAGTCAAATATATGGTTAGTGGAGACCTTATTCATGTTTCTCAACTTTCATCATTAAATTTTGAATTGGGCTATGAGTATGCATCTTGTGTCAAGAAAATATGTCAAGAAAACAAAATAGCTACAGATCAGCTCGCATATATTGCCTCACATGGACAAACGATTTTTCATGAAGCAGCAGGTGATGAGGAGGTATATCGTTCAACCCTGCAATTAGGGGAGCCGTCAGTTATAGCCTATCAAACTCAAGCAATGGTCGTGTCCAACTTTAGAGAAAAAGATATGGCGGCTCGAGGTGAAGGAGCGCCGCTCGTTCCTTTTAGTGAATATATTTTATATCGAGATGATAAAGCAAAAATATTATTAAACATTGGTGGTATAGGTAATTTAACATATATACCAAAAGAGGGAGAATTAAGTGGACTGTTTGGCTTTGATGTTGGTCCAGGAAATATGATGATCAATGAAGCTGTCAATTATTTTTATGATCTAGATTACGATGATGGGGGTTCAATTGCGAACAAAGGGACACTTATCAACCCATTGCTAGATGAATTGATGAGCCATTGGTTCATTACGAAAGAGCCGCCTAAATCATCAGGCAGGGATGAATTTGGTAGAGATTTCACCATTCAAACGATTGAAAAGTATCAAGATGCTAAACCTGAAGATATTATTCATACTTTGACAGCTTTTACTGCGAATACAGTTAATAAACATATAAACGACTTATTACTAGATGGATATGGAGTCGAACAACTTATTATTTCTGGAGGGGGAGTTCACAATTTAACACTTGTAACCATGCTTAAAGAGCTGTTATCCAAACAATCGGTAGAAGTTTTGACCCAAGAAGAATTAGGCTTCTCATCAGATGCTAAAGAAGCTATCGCTTTTGTTATTTTAGCTAATCAGACACTCCATCAAAAAGCTGGTAATGTGCCAACTGTCACAGGAGCTGAAAAACCAGTTATTCTAGGTTCCATCACATATCCTAAATAAAAGAAAGGAAGTACATGATGAAACGACTTGGTATTTCAATTTACCCTGAACATACTAAATATGAAGATAATATTGAATATATGAATAGGGCAAGTAAGTATGGTTTTAAACGTATTTTTACCTGTTTATTATCAGTTAATAAAAGTAGAGCGGAAATTATTGAGGAATTTAGAGGTCTCATTGAGCACGGTATTTCTTTAGGAATGGAAACAATATTGGATGTTAGCCCAAGAGTTTTTAGTGAATTAGATATTTCATATGAAGATTTATCATTTTTCGCTGAAACAAAAGCGAGTGGTATTCGATTGGATATGGCTTACTCTGGAAACGAAGAGTCATTAATGTCATTTAACCCATATGATTTAAAAATTGAAATTAACATGAGTACAGGAGCTCATTATATTGATAATGTGATGAAGTATAAACCTAATCTGGAAAATATAGTGGGGAGTCATAACTTCTATCCTCATCGATATGCAGGTCTGTCGGAGGAACATTTTATCCGTACATCAAAACAATTTAAAGACTTGGGATTAACAACTGCAGCCTTTGTATCATCACAATCTGCTAGTATTGGACCTTGGCCTGTTGATGAAGGACTTTGTACATTAGAGCAGCATAGAGAATTACCAGTTACTGTTCAAGCCAAACATTTATTTGCAATCGAATTGATTGATGACGTAATCATTGCTAATGCATTTGCATCAGAGGAAGAATTAAAGCAATTATCAAACGTAGACCCAAACTTATTAAAGTTTAAAGTGTATTTAAATAAAGATATTCCTGAATTAGAACGTAAAATAGTATTAGACGAATTTCACTTTAACCGTGGCGACGTTTCAGCCTATCTCATTCGTTCCACACAAAGCCGCGTAAAATATAAAGGTCATCATTTTGAAGTTTTTAATCCACAAGATATTAAAAAGGGTGATATTTTAATTGAAAGCAGTCTTTATGCTCATTATGCTGGTGAATTACAAATAGCTTTAAAGGATATGGAAAATTCAGGAAAAACAAATGTAGTAGGAAGAGTAGATGAAGATGAGCTGTTCTTACTTGATTACTTACAACCTTGGCAAAAATTCGGCTTATATGAGGATTAATTCAATTAGATCGTAAGTAAAATGGCTCTTTAACTTATAGAGATGAAGATTGATATCCTTAGTAAAAGCCCACTTATATATAGAATTTACATGATTGAATCATGTGATCAAACAATGATGATCTGCACGCAATTGCGTGCAGATCCTAATATTGCGTGTAACCCCATTTATCACAGATAACCGTCCGTAAAACTTGGGTCAACACGATGTTGGTCACACAAGCGTTTCCCCAGGACGCGAAGACGTTAGCTTGTGTTCCTTAACAATATCAGTGGGTATTAAGGAACGCAGATTAAAACCGTCACCTCCTGGGACTGGGACTCAGAATAAGAATGACACTTATTCTTGCGATGTGAGTGCTAAAGTTGCTTTCCTTAGTGCGGTTACCAATGTTGTCAGGTTAAGCCAAGTAATCGATTAAGAGGGTGGAACAAAAAGATTTATTCATGAACAAACAGAATATGGATATAGAGGGCCCCCCTCCGCAGATGAGATCTGTTCCGCTTTCCTCTCGATAGTTGTGACTGGATCATTTTTTTAATGAGCCTTTTCATCTAACTTTTTCCATAATTAATAGGGGTTATTCCTCTAAGTATATATTAGCAACAGCTGAGATGAGATGAACATTCACTAGAAAGTGTGTGATTCATTGTTTTTTGAATGATTGAACACGCTCCATTTTGCATGAGAAAGGAGATGATAAAAAAGTTGAGACAAAAAACGAGTAGGTCATTCAGAAGTTGAACCCTACGTAATCAGAGCGTAGGAAATATACGTAGACTCCTCGAAAATAAAAGGCCATTTTCTTCGTGCGATGTCTCGTTGACGTAGCTTTCCTTGTCCTGTGGGAAAGCGCCGTGTGAAGACCCCGCAGAAAAAGTGTACTTCTTTTTCGAGGAGGCTGAGGACAAGCCCACGGAAAGCGAAGTATATTTCCGAAGCGGTCGTATTAACCTGACAACATTGCTGCGGTTACTCGTCCCACCGAAAACATTTGTGGCAACATCCAGGGTTGCGGTTACTCACCCCATCGAAAGGACTTGGGACTGGGACTCAGAATAAGAATGACACTTATTCTTGCGATGTGAGTGCTAAAGTTGCTTTCCTTAGTGCGGTTACTCACCCCACCGGAACCATATGCATGACCTACATCCTGTAGGACTATCTCCCACTGATTGAAGTTTCATTTTATCTTAGATTACCGTTCCGTCAATCTCGGGGCAGCATGACTAACAGTGTATAAGTCTAACTCCTATTAATGGAAATTTTGTTTTATCCGATGAAAATTAGCGAGATGAGCTTGCACTTAAGTGCTTAAACTTATCTTCATGTCCTGCCTAAGCATCATATAGACTTACTTTGAATGATTTGGATGACAAAAGCAGTCGGTTGTATGATCATTGACCATTCCAACTGCTTGCATATAGGCATAACAGATCGTGGGTCCGACAAATTTAAAGCCATCCTTTTTTAATTGTTTACTCATTTTTTCACTAATTTCCGTGGAGACGGGGACTTGTTGCTCGTTTTTCCAATAATTAATGATGGGTTGACCATTGACAAATTGCCAAATATAGTTTGAGAATGATTGTCCAGATTCAACAATTTTTAAATAGGCTTGTGCATTTGAAATGACACTATTTATTTTTAATTTATTTCGAACAATTCCTGAATTTCCAAGAAGTTGTTTTACTTTCTCTTGATCATAGTTAACGATTTTTTCTGGATCAAAGTGATCAAAAGCTTTTCGATAGTTTTCCCGCTTTTGTAAAATGGTCCACCAGCTTAAACCAGCCTGTGCTCCTTCTAAACAAAGCATTTCAAATAAGTAATGATCATGATAATCGGGCTTCCCCCATTCGTGATCATGGTATGCTATGTAGAGTGGTTCTTGTGTTACCCATGTACAACGGTTCATGTTATCAACTCCCTTTGTTAAATTATAGATCAATAGCCTAAGATCTACAAATCATATTAGCTAAAAGGTGTCATTTGATCATTAAGAAGGACGGAAAATTAGGTAAGGAATTAAGACCACTACAGCTTGATGAATGATAGGCTTTTAGCTAGAAGAAATACGGAGTGGGTCCCATTAGAATTATCCCATCATAACAAATGAACAATAACCGATGAAGAAATTATTAATCATAAGATAGAAATATTGAGACTGTTAATACAATACTTGGCGTCTGCATCCTATGTACAAATAAAAGATGAATGAAAGCAAATTTTTTTAATATTTTAACATAGTGTTAAGATTCACATCATAATAACTACTAGTAACACAAATGCAGCAGGCACTATAAAAGAGTGATATTTCTGGAGAATAGTAGATATGTATATCGAGGTGAAGAGTAACAATGACAGGTCGGGAATATGCAATTATTCAATTATTAAACAATGTGAATGGCGCCCCGTTAACTAGTGCTCAACTATCAGCTGAACTTAATGTGAGTCCAAAAACTATTCGGAATGATATTAAGGCAATAAATTTAAAATTAAAACCCTATGCTATTCAAATTCAATCGATCCGTGGAAAAGGGTTCTTTTTAGAGCCCCATAATAAAGAAGGATTAAGAAAGTATTTTCTTGAAGATACAGAAAAAAAACACCCTATCATTCCAACTACCTCAAAGGAACGGGTGAATTTTTTATTAGAAAAATTATTATTTAATTCAGATTATATTAAAATTGAGGATTTGCATACTGAAGTATTTGTTAGTCGTTCGACTCTGCAAATTGATTTAAAATCTGTGCGGCAAATTTTGAAAAAATATAATTTGTTTATTGAGCATAAGCCCCATTATGGAATAAAAATCGTTGGTAAAGAAACATCAATCAGATTCTGTATTTCAGAGTATATTTTTAATCAAAAACCGCTACCTTTAGAAAAACAACAATTAAATATACTGCCCTCGTCTGACTTAAAGATCATTCGTGATTCTATTTTAAAAAACCTTCGAAAATACAAAATCATTATTTCAGATATTAGTTTGCATAATCTATTAACTCATATTGCTATTGCTTACAAAAGAATTAGTGAAGATGCCCATGTTCACCTTGAGAAAAATGATTTCTATCAAATTAAAGATGAAAAAGAATATAGGGTAGCAAAAGAAATTTTATTTGAAATCAAAGAAAAACTTGGCGTTGATTTTCCGCAAAATGAAATAGTTTATCTATCGATTCATTTAAAAGGGACAACATTAGTGTCTTCCATTCGTGATAATAACGATATGCATCGTTTTATTGATTCGGAAGTCTATCTGTTGGCTAAAGAAATGGTTCAAAGGATTGACAACCATTATGGTATGAAACTTGCTGGGGATAAAGAGCTTCTTATGAATTTGAGTCTTCATTTAAAACCGGCTATTAACAGATATCGTTATCAGATGAATATCCGAAATCCTATGTTAGAAGATATTAAATTAAATTTTCCTTTATCTTTTGCAGCGGCAACGACGGGTGCTGAGGTTATATATGATCAGTTTAACTTTAGAGTAAATGAAGATGAAGTTGGTTATATTGCCCTTCATTTGGAGACGGCACAAGAAAAATCAAAAAATACTTCTATCAAACGAAAAAGATGTTTAATTGTCTGTGCATCAGGTTTAGGTAGTGCACAGCTGTTGTTACACAAAGTTGAAAATGAATTTCGAGATCGGGTTAATGTGATTGGAACGACTGAATATTATAATTTAGCCAACTACTCATTAGAAGATATTGACTTTATTATAAGTACAGTTCCAATTGAGCGATCACTGAGTATTCCAGTGATCTATGTTAGCACCATTCTTGGTCATAGTGATATTTCTGTCATTGAAAAAATACTTGATCATCAGACTGCCAATTTAGAAAAATATATTTTTCGTGAATATACATTCTTAAATCGTGATTTTGAAACACCTGAAGCGGTTATACAATTTTTGACCAATCAACTGATTATAAATAACCAAGCTGATGCAGGCTATACACAATCAGTATTAGAAAGAGAAAGACAAGCACCTACAAGTTTTGGAAATCTTGTTGCTTTGCCACATCCCATGCAGGCTGGTACTACAGCAACCATTCTGTCTATTTTGACACTAAATAAGCCGATTGAGTGGGGAGGTAAACAGGTTCAATTAGTTATCCTTCTTAATGTAGATAAATCAAAAAAAGAAGACTTGAGTTCTTTGTTTCATTTATTAGTTCAATTAGTTGATAACAAACATGTCGTGTTTGAATTATTATCATGTCATACTTATGACCAATTTAGAGAGAAAATAAGGATAAGCTAAATATTCTACAGATAAAAAGCATCGGGGGATGCTTTTTTTGTGTTACTTTTTACCGTTGGGTAAGGTAAAAGATTAACTTAAATTAATTATGTTTTCATTATAAACTAAAGATAAGAAGCAGATGAGAAATTTGAAGATAGCTTTGATTCTTCATAGAACTCGGGACGATTAGAAGATCTCATTAATTATTAGTATGTCAAGAATATTATAGAAGTTAAGCTGATAGATACAGCCAAAGGTAAGGAAGGTTTATATAAGTGTACGTAAACAAGATAATAGAATTTAAAGTGGCGAACTGTTGGGTGTGTAATGTCCTGAATTGAGTTGGGCAGTTAGCCATGAAATGGAATCATAACTCTATATTGTTTAATCATGGTGGGGTTGGATAAGAAACATCAAGTTAATAAGGTGTTCTTCCCCTTACCACGTTTTCATAAATAAATGTTTAATTAAATATATTGAGAGGGGAGGTGGGGCATGATGAAAATTACACTGCTTTGTGCATTAGGAATGAGTACAAGTTTGCTAGTTGAAAGAATGAAAAAGGTGGCGGAAAATCGTGAAATAGAAGCAACTATTGAAGCCTATTCAGCTGATGAAATTGATAAGCAACTCAAGGATTCTGATGTTATTCTGTTAGGCCCGCAAATTCGATATAAAAAAAATCAATTATTCAAAAAAGCTAAAAATGCAGGTGTACCCATAGATATTATCGATATGAAAGCTTACGGGGCTACCGATGGTAAGAAAGTACTTGATCAGGCATTAGACATAATTAAATAAAAGAGGAGGAGTTAGTTATGGATCGTTTTAATGCTTTTATGGAACGCTACTTTATGCCTATAGCAGGAAAATTGGCTGAACAACGCCATTTGAAAGCGATTAGAGACGGTATCATTGCGACAATGCCCTTATTAATTATTGGAAGTATTTTTTTAATCATTTCATCTCCACCTGTAGAATCATGGGCAGAATTCATGTCACCCTATGCAGCTGCACTCAGTATGCCCGTAGATGCTACTTTTGGTTTGCTGGGTCTTGTCGCTGTCTTTTCGATAGCGTACAGCCTTGCTAAAAGTTATGAAATGGATGAGTTATCAGCAGGTGTAATTAGCTTAGCTACATTTTTTGTTGCCACACCTCTTACTGAAAATGGAAACATTCCGTTAAACTTAATGGGAAGTGAAGGGCTGTTCATCGCTATTATTTTGGCTATTTTTTCAGTAGAAGTTTTTCGCTTTTTCGAAGAAAGAAATATCGTTATTCGAATGCCAGCTGGAGTTCCACCATCTGTTTGGCGTGCCTTTACAGCTTTAATTCCTGGTGCTGTCATTGTTTTTATCGTTTGGGGAATAGGTCTCTTATTAGAAAATACCTTTGGGTTATCATTACATGATATTATTGGAGCTGTTTTACGCCAGCCATTAGAAGCAATGGGTTCAAGTCTGTGGGGAGCTATTATAGCAATTATTCTAATCCATTTGTTATGGTCTTTCGGTATTCATGGTATTTCTGTTGTAGCCAGTATTATGGCACCCATATGGTATAGTCTTACCGAACAAAACGTTGCTGCACAGCAAGCGGGTGAAGAATTACCCCATATTATCGGTCAGCCTTTTATGGCTATTTGGTGGGCTGTTGGCGGTTGTGGTATGGTAGTGTCTTTAACTATATTATTTGTTTGGCGGGCAAAATCTAAACATTTAAAAAGCCTAGGTCGAGGTTCTATTTGGGCAGGTTTTTTCAATATTAGTGAACCCACACTTTTTGGGGCTCCGATTGTGATGAACCCATTATTAGTTGTTCCTTTTATACTTGCCCCGCTGGCAGTGGGCATAATCACTTACTTTTCGATGTCAATTGGCTTGGTAGGCAAGCCATATGTGATGGTACCATGGACCACGCCGCCTCCGTTTTCTGGTATACTGACAACTGGAGATTGGCGTGGCGGTGTATTAATGATTGTCAATATAATTGTTGGGATGATCATTTACTATCCGTTTTTTAGACTATATGATAAAAAACTACTTGAAGAAGAACAAGAAGAAAAAGTTGAATTGGAATCTGCTGCGACTGAAGCATAATGAGGAGCTTAGATCATGAAAAAACACAACAGAAAAGTGATAATAAATGCTGACGACTTTGGCTTGACACCAGGCGTAACCTGTGGAATTCTATATGCCCACCAAAAGGGTGTGGTTTCAAGTACAACTGCAATGGTTAATACTCCGTTTGCGAAACAAAGTTTGGATGAGGCAAAAAAATATCCGAAATTGGGAATCGGATTGCATTGGGTACTTGATGCAGGACAACCGGTTTTTTCGAATCGGAGTAGTTTAACTGATAATTTGGGTAATTTTCTAAAAGGTGAATTGTTAATGAAGTCAGCTAAAAAACAAGATTTAAAAAATGAACTGGAAGCACAGCTTGAGCTAATAAATGAATGGTATGGTTCTATCACTCATATTGATAGCCACCATCATTTGCATCTTCACAACCCATCTGCAATGGAGGTAGTCTTGGAAGTAGCAGCTCGCGATCAGATTCCAATAAGAACCTACTCTCAAATGGAAGTCAAAGAGAAAGTGGTTAGTGCGGATTTTTTCTATGATCATTTTTATAATGAGGAAAATGTTTCTAAAGAGAATTTCCTTAATATATTGTCTAACTTAAAGTCTGGTATTACTGAAATCATGTGTCATCCTGCGTTTTTGGATCTTTGGTTAAAGGATATAAGCAGCTATACTGATACAAGGATGAAAGAGTTAGAGATATTAACGGCTAAAGAAATTAAGGATTTGATAATGGAGCAAGCCATTGAAATCATCCATTACGGAGGGGTGGCAAATGAGGATTGAGAATTTATCAATGGACATTATTTTGTATGCTGGCAATGCCAAAAATCATTTGCACGAGGCTTTAGTGCTTGCTAGAAATTTTAAATTTGATCAATGTGAAGAAAATATAAAACGAGCATCAGAAGAACTTCTCGAAGCGCATAAATTACAAACCCGTTTTATCCAACAAGAGACTAAGGGAGAAATCCCACAGCTATCCGTCTTATTGGTTCACGCACAAGATCATCTAATGACTGTAATGTCAGAAAAGAGCCTTATCGAAGAAATGGTTGAGATGTATCGAAGCCAAAAGGAATTAGCTAAAAAGGTAGATGATTTAACTTGTTTAGTTGAATGAAGACATAGGATATTAGACGAAGAAAAGAATCTTGTATTTTCAAAAGTTCCCTCAGCTATAAAAATAGTTGTGATCAATGTCGTCGTATTTCTTCAATCAAAGGAACAATCAAATATTTTGCTGAAAAAACTTAGAAATCATGAGCATTGCTTTAAATAAACCGCAGGGTAATATTAAAAATCCATGCGGTTTATTTTATTTACTCAACTTTCTCACACTAAAATTAGTCATTCACCCTTGATAGTGTTCGTGAGACCCGTCACTCAATAGATATATTGACTTTACTTAGACACGGAGGGCTGGGTTCGATGTTCTTACATATATAGAAAATATGTCGTTTCGAAAAGCAATGGCTTCGCTTTTCACGGAGATTGAGGCCTACAGGACGTAGGGTATGCAGGCGTTGGGACTGGGTGGGACTCAGAATAAGAAAAACACTTATTCTTGCGGTGTTAATGCTCCGTAGCCTTCCTTAGTGCGGGTTACTCGTCCCACCGAAACCATTTGTTCCCACTGGAGTCACCACCTGCCGTTCCCATCCCTTGATGGGCGCTCTTTATAATGAATAATAGATTGATTATTCTGATAAAAAAGAGTCAACAAAAAGGAAAGCGCTGAACTTGACTGTATTTCGCCGAACTTGATTGTATTTTCGCTAACTTGACTGTATTTCGCCGAACTTGACTGCAAATCGGCGAACTTGATTGTATTTTCGCTAACTTGATTGCAAATCGCTGAACTTGATTTATAGGTTCAGTCAAGATGCCTTAAGGGTAGAACGATGATTAAGTAGAAGCGTTGACTTTTCAGATTTTCGCCTTTAGGATAAAACTTTCATTATAGTGTGCATTCAAAGAGAGGATGAAAAGCATTGGACATAAAAATAGCGTTGATAAAAGAAGTAAGGACCTATACGGAAAATAAATTCCAATATATTGAAAAAATCAAAAAACCAAAAAGAAAGTGATCACCTACAGTTATCAAAAAAGAGCCAATCCATCAATTATCACTGTTTGGATTGCCATGGAGAAGGAAAAATACCTTATGATGTCGGGCAGGATTTTGACCGGATGAATGGGATCCTGTTTATCCGTCACAGCTTCAGTGTGACTATTGCAGAGAAGAAATGTATCCAGAATACTATAAAGGCATTCATGGACAGGAATCCCAATTATCAGGTGTGCTCTAATTTAGATAGAAAGAAAAGGATTGAGCGGAGTTTTCCCGGTTTTTCTTACATTGTTAATGCTCCGTAGTCTTCCTTAGTACGGTTACTCGCCCCACCGAAGACATGTGTGGTTACTCATTCCACGATAAACATTTGCCCATAGGAAAGTGGAACATCTTTCTGTTGTGGTTGTGCTCCTCTTAGTTAGAGCCAATCACTTGATTTTATCTTCATTTTTTTATACAACGCCACTGAAAGGCAGAACAACGTTTAACGATTTTTTGAAAAGAAGTTGACAATTATAATCACCTATAGTATATTATCTGTAACCGGTTACAGATTAAGAGGTGAGTCAATGGCAACAATCAAAGATGTTGCAAAGTATGCGGATGTATCAGTTGCGACAGTATCAAGATATTTAAATAAAAAGGGATATTTGAGTAAAGAAGCAGAAAAAGCTGTAGCTGGTGCTATCAAAGCATTAAATTATAAACCGAACTCCGTTGCGCGATCACTCTATCATAAGAATTCTAAAATGATTGGTTTAATCATTCCAGATATATCAAATCCATTCTTTCCAGAGTTAGCAAGAGCTGTTGAGGATGTAGCATTAACTTATGGTTACACAGTTGTGACTTGTAACACGGATGACGATGTGGAAAAAGAGAAACGTTATATAGAGGCATTAAAACAAAAGTATGTTGATGGATTAATCTTGGCAACTAATGAATTAACAGCTGATGATTATAAAAGTTATCAATTACCTCTTGTGATGTTAGACCGTTCAATTGGTGACGAGATCCCAAGTGTCCGCTCAGATAACTATAAAGGGGCAAAACAAGCAACTCAGTTATTAATTAATCGAGGAAGTCAATTTATTGCGCACATTAGAGGGCCGAAACGAGTGCAAACGGCAGAAGATCGTTATTATGGATTTAAACAAGCAGTTGAGGAAAATAATATGGCTCATATTGTTATTGAATCAGGTTTTGATCTTGAATCTGCTAAACAAATAATGCAAAAGACTTTAAGTGAATATCCAATGATAGATGGTATTTTTGCCAGTAGTGATGTGATGGCTGCCGGAGCAATGAAAGCAGCCAAGTCATTATCGTTAAATATTCCGAATGATATTCAGTTAATTGGATTTGATGGGATACCATTAGGTGAAATGTTAATCCCTTCATTATCGACCGTTGCTCAACCTATCTATAAAATGGGTGCATTATCAGCCCGATTATTAATTAAGCAAATAGAAAAACAGCTGGTTGAACGCTATCACTATAATTTAGAAACAACTCTATTAGAACGTGAAACATTGAGGAGTGAACAAAATGAATAAACCTAAAATTACTGTTATTGGCAGTATTAACTTGGACATGGTGACATCTACTGATCATGTCCCTGTCCAAGGCGAAACATTGATGGGACAGAACTTTGAAATGATCCCTGGTGGTAAAGGGGCTAATCAAGCTGTAGCTGCTGCTCGATTGGGGGCAGATGTGAATATGATTGGTCGAGTCGGTGATGATCTATTTGGTCAACTGTTATTAGATAATTTAGTGAAAAATGGTGTTAATAACGATGGTGTGAAACCCGTTACAGATTGTCATTCTGGTATAGCAACTATTATTGTTTCCGATCATGATAATCGCATTATTGTGACTCCAGGTGCAAATGAATGGGTAACACCACAATATGTGGAACGTTTTTTACCGATGCTTCTTCAAAGCGATTATGTTATTTTACAACTAGAAATTCCATTAGAAACAATCGAATATGTAACCGGTTACTGTTATGAAAATGAGATTAAGGTCATTTTGAATCCAGCTCCTATTCAGCCTTTACCAGAAGTCATTCAAGAACAGGTCACCTATTTAACGCCAAATGAATCAGAAGTGAAAGGTGTGCAGGCATCACCTGATCAATTGATCGTTACTTTAGGTAAAGAAGGCGTGAAATACTATGATGAAGGTAAAGCTCAGATTGTAAAGGGTTATCGG
The DNA here is from genome assembly GCF_052055485.1 of Amphibacillus sp. Q70. Classification (GTDB taxonomy): domain Bacteria; phylum Bacillota; class Bacilli; order Bacillales; family Amphibacillaceae; genus Amphibacillus. The sequence continues at coordinate 2,060,936 of NZ_CP197171.1, forward strand.
GTGGAAGCAGTTGATACCACTGGGGCTGGTGACACGTTTAATGGAGCGCTAGCTGTTGGGCTGGCCCAAGGTTGGTCAATTAAACAAGCGATACAATTTGCTAATGCTGCTGGCGCTCTTTCTGTTCAGACATTTGGTGCACAGGATGGAATGCCGACATTAGAAGAAGTCAAACGATTTTTGCAAGTAAGGGAGCGGTTTGAGTGAAAAAGCATGGTGTATTAAATAGAGAATTATCAATAGTGTTAAGTCAGCTGGGGCATACGGATAAAGTTCTGGTTGCAGACTGCGGGTTACCTATACCTATAGGCATGACCTGTATTGATCTGACCATTCGACAAGGTGATCCAAGTTTTATGAAAGTAGTCGAATTATTAAATGATGAAATGGAAGTTGAACAAATCACACTTGCTGAAGAGGTGAAAGAACAAAATCCAATGATTCATCAAGAAGTGGAACAGCTTTATGATTCAATTGATTATGTTTCACATGAGCAGTTGAAAGAGATAAGCCAAGAAGTAAAAGCAATTATCAGGACTGGTGAAAATACACCATATGCCAATGTTATTTTACATGCTGGTGTAATCTTCTAAGAGAGGGTGAGGACCATGATTATTACTATGAAAGGGATTGACAAAAGCTTTAGTACGAATCAAGTGCTAAAAGGGGTTGATTTTTCTATTGAAAAAGGTGAAATGCACGCTCTGATGGGTGAAAACGGTGCAGGTAAATCAACATTGATGAAAATTCTAGCAGGAATTTATCAGCGAGATGCTGGGACGATTGAAGTGAAGGGGAAAGCAGTTGAATATGAACACCCGAGTGAAGCTGAAGCAGACGGAATTGCGGTGATTCATCAAGAGTTAAATATATTACCAGAATTGACCGTTGCAGAAAACCTCTTCCTCGGTAAAGAATTAACGAAAAATAGATTAGGCTGGCTCAATAACAAAGAGATGAATCGAGCTGCCAAAGAAAGTTTGAAAGAATTAGGGCTTGACTTGGATCCTGCCCTTTTAGCTAAGGACCTCTCCGTTGGGAAACAACAACTGATTGAAATAGCAAAAGCCTTAATGACTAATGCTGAAGTGATTATTATGGATGAACCGACAGCCGCTTTAACAGATCGAGAGATTGATACATTATTTGAAGTCATTAATCGCTTAAAACGAAAAGACGTATCATTTATCTATATTTCCCACAGAATGGAAGAGATCTTCGCCATCTGTGATCGAATTACTGTTTTACGTGATGGTCATTCAATTGGAACAAAAAAAATTGAGGAAACAAATTTTGATGAAATTGTCAGTATGATGGTTGGTCGTCAATTAGGAGATCGCTTCCCTAGCTCGGGTACTGAAATAGGTGAAGTCAAACTAACTGTATCCAGTCTCACTCGTGAAGGTGAGTTTTCTGATGTGTCATTTGATGTGAAAGCTGGAGAAATATTAGGTATATCAGGGTTAATGGGAGCAGGTCGATCTGAATTAGTCGAAACCATTTTTGGCTATCGACGTCAAGATAAAGGCTCTATTTATTTAAACGGTGAGAAATTGACGATTAAGCACCCCCAAGATGCGATTGAAAAAGGACTTGGCTTTATTTCAGAAGATCGAAAGTCAAAAGGATTAGTTGTTGATTTTTCTGTTGGTGATAACTTGAATTTGGCCAATTTAAAAGCGCTATCACGATACGGTTGGATGTTAAAGCAAGATGAACAGGCTTTTTATCAAACAATGGTTGAGCGTTTAAATATTCGTGTATCTGATCGGTCTCAATCAGCGAAATCTCTGAGTGGCGGTAATCAACAAAAGGTAGTTATTGCTAAATGGATTGGGATTGGACCTAATTTATTAATTTTAGATGAGCCAACTCGCGGTGTTGATGTTGGATCGAAAAAGGAAATTTATAAGATTATGCAAGACTTAGCAGGGCATGGTGTAGCGATTATTATGGTGTCATCTGAATTGCCAGAAATTATCGGGATGAGTGATCGAGTCGCTGTGATGTGTGAAGGTGAATTAATGAAAATATTAGATAAAGATGAATTGACAGAGGAAAATATTATGCACTATGCAACGGGAGGGGAGAAACATGTTCGCAAATAAACGATTAGGTTCCATATTAGCTAAATTAGGACCATTACTTGGCTTGTTATTAATCGTTATTGTTATTTCATTTATCAATCCTGGTTTTTTAACAGCGGGAAACTTATTTAATGTCTTAAGACAAGTTTCTATTAATGGATTAATTGCTTTTGGGATGACGTTTGTTATTTTAACTGGTGGAATTGATTTGTCAGTTGGATCAACTTTGGCATTATCAAGTGCTGTATCGGCAATGATGATGGCAAATGGATTAGATCCTATGTTAGCTGTTTTAGCAGGGTTAATTGCTGGAGCTTTGTTGGGGGCATTTAATGGACTCGTCATCGCGAAGGGTAAAGTGGCTCCTTTCATTGCAACGTTAGCAACGATGACCATTTTTAGAGGAATAACGTTAGTCCTTCTAGATGGACGTCCAATCTCAGGAATGAATGATAGTGGATTTTTTGTCATGATGGGTAAGGGATATTTATTTGGGATCCCAATTCCAGCTATCTTGATGCTCGTAACTTTTCTTATTTTGTTTATCATTTTAAAGCAAACAACAGTAGGGCGACGAATTTATGCTGTCGGTGGTAATGAAGAAGCAGCAACATTGTCAGGAATCAAAGCTGATCGAATTAAGATTTTTGTTTATAGTTTAACGGGTATGCTATCTGCTTTTGCTGGCATCATTTTAACTTCTCGATTAAGTTCAGCTCAGCCTACTGCTGGTGATTCTTATGAGTTAGATGCCATTGCAGCGGTAGTATTAGGTGGAACGAGCTTAACAGGTGGTAAAGGGAAGATTGCCGGTACATTAATTGGTGCACTGATTATCGGTGTGTTAAATAATGGTTTAAACTTGATTGGTGTAAGTTCATTTTTCCAACAAGTTGTTAAAGGTAGTGTCATTCTATTAGCGGTCTTAGTTGATCGTAAAAAATAAAAGGAGTGAGTTAAATGAAAAAAAGATTAATGATGTTAATGGTAGTAGGTGTTTTAATTTTGATGGCGGCATGTTCAATGGAACCGCCAGTTGATGAAGAAGATACTGCTGGAGATGAGACAGGTGATGAGGGAAGTACTGATGATTTAGTGATTGGCTTTTCAATTTCAACGCTAAATAACCCTTTTTTCGTAACACTAGCCGATGGATCTGAAGAAAAAGCAGATGAGCTTGGAATCGAGTTGCGTACCATTGACGCTCAAGATGATGTCTCAAAACAAATCAGTGATGTAGAAGATTTAATCCAACAAAATGTCGATATTATTATGATCAACCCAACTGATTCATCTTCTGTTGGAACAGCAGTGGAGTCAGCTAATGAAGCAGGTATTCCTGTTATCACGGTTGATCGTGAATCTGAAACTGGTGATGTTGCTGTTCACGTGGCATCAGATAATACAGCAGGTGGTGAATTAGCTGGCGAGTTAATGGTTGAATTAGTAGGTGAAGGAGCTGCTGTTGCAGAATTAGAAGGTATTCCAGGATCTTCAGCTGCACGTGAGCGTGGTGAGGGATTCAATAATGTTGCGGAATCACAATTAGAAATTGTTGCTTCACAAACAGCTAATTTTAACCGTTCAGAGGGCTTAACCGTTATGGAAAATATATTGAGAAGTCATTCAGACATTGAAGGTGTTTTTGCTCATAATGATGAAATGGCTTTAGGGGCATTAGAAGCTGCTGAAGCTGAAGGGCATGACCTGATCATCATTGGATTTGATGCAACAGATGATGCCGTGGAAGCCGTTGAGGATGGCCGATTAAATGGTACGATTGCCCAGCAACCGATCTTAATTGGTGAAGAAGCCGTAGAAGCTGCACTTAAACTAGCAAATGGGGAAGACGTAGATTCGTTTATTCCAGTAGAATTACAAGTGATTCAATAAAGTAATTTTCAATAATCTCTCTTCGATCTTTTGGATTGAGGAGAGATTATTTCTATCAAGTTATAGTTCTTCTATCATCAATCGAAATATTTATTTTTTTAAATGATATATTAAATTTATTACAATTGGACTAGACAACTATAATTATAGTTTGGTAATATATAGATGAATACAAAAATGAATGGAGGGGTTTTAACGATGATGAAATACTTACAGAGATTAGGTCGTTCATTAATGTTACCTGTTGCCGTCTTACCAGCAGCAGCCATTCTAATGGGTGTTGGTTACTGGATTGATCCAAGCGGCTGGGGAGAAGCCAACGCGATTGCAGCCTTTTTAATTAGTGCAGGTTCAGCTATTATTGATAACATTCCTATTTTATTCGCCGTGGGTGTTGCGCTTGGTATGGCAAAGGAAAGAGATGGTTCAGCAGCATTAGCGGGTCTAGTCGGTTTTTTAATTATTACTTCACTGCTATCGACAGATACAGTGGCGATGCTCCAGGGGATTGAAGCAGATGCTGTTTCACCAGGTTTTGAGGAAATTGAAAATGCCTTCATCGGTATAATCTCTGGGTTAATCGCAGCATCAATGTATGATCGATTTAGTCGAGTTAAGCTGCCGGATGCTTTAGCCTTTTTCAGTGGCAAACGATCCGTGCCAATAATGACAGCGGTTTCATCTGTGGTTGCTGCAATTGTATTATATTTTATTTGGCCGTTTATCTTTGATGGACTCGTTAATTTTGGTGAAGCGATTAGTAATTTAGGTGCGGTTGGTGCTGGTTTATATGGATTCTTTAACCGGCTACTGATTCCAACTGGCCTACACCATGCCCTGAATCAAGTGTTTTGGTTTGATATGGTTGGTATAAATGATATCGGCAATTTTTGGGATGGAAATGGAATTCAAGGTGTAACAGGAATGTATCAGGCTGGCTTCTTCCCAGTTATGATGTTTGGTTTGCCAGCTGCATGTTTAGCCATGTTCCATACTGCGAAGTCTAAAAAGAAAAAGGAAGTTGCTGCTTTAATGTTTGCTGCAGCTTTTGCTGCATTCTTTACCGGTGTAACTGAACCGATTGAATTCTCATTTATGTTTGTGGCTCCACTATTGTATGGAGTACATGCGGTATTAGCAGGTATATCGTTGATGATTTCTGCCTTTTTTGGTTGGACAGCAGGTTTCACCTTTAGTGCCGGATTTGTTGACTTTTTCTTAAGCTCACGTCTTCCTTTAGCTAATATGCCGTACATGTTAATTGTTCAAGGGTTGATCTTTGCGATCGTCTATTATGTTCTATTTAGATTCTTAATTGTTAAGTTTAATCTTAAAACACCAGGTCGAGAAGATGAAGAAGACGAAACAGAAGCATTTACTGGTGATGCGGATGAAAAATATGCCTATATGGCAGAAGAAATCTATGCCGGCTTAGGCGGCGATGATAACGTATTGTCAGTTGATAACTGTGTCACACGTCTTCGGTTAGAAGTGAAGGACATGGATCAAGTTGATCAACAAAGAATTAAACGAACCGGTGTCCCAGGCATTAATGTGATTAATGATCATAATATCCAAGTGGTTGTTGGGACGCAGGTTGAATCAGTTGCGAATGAAGTTCACAGAATTAGGAAAAAATAAGCTGAACCAACAACAGTAAATTGATATTTACTGTTGTTGGTCTTATTGAGAGGTGTTACCGTGAAGCGTTTATTGAATTGCCATCGATCAGATTTTGAAAAAATGACAGCTAAAGATTTGTTAGCTGCTATTGATGCAAGTGAAGGACGAGTTGTGCTTAGTGAAACAGTTGCTAGTGCCCCACCGTTATATCCAGGTGTATCTAATCAGGAAATTGTCGCTCGATTTGGAGCAGATCTTATTTTACTAAATGTACTTGATCTTGATAATCCAAAAGTTGTTGCTTTAGATTTAGAATATGAAGAGCAATCCGTTGTTGAACGAATTAAACAATTAACCGGCCGTCCAGTTGGTGTTAATTTAGAACCTGTTGATCTCGATGCCATTCCAGCAGAGACATTGGAGCAGTTGCCAACAGGTCGGATCGCAACTGAAGAGAGTTTAGCGAAAGTTCGAACGCTTGGTCTTGATTTTGTTTGTTTAACAGGCAATCCAGCAACAGGAGTTACTAATGAGAAGCTTATTGAGGCTATTAAACGAGCCAAACAACAATTAGGATCTGCTGCATTTATTATTGCAGGTAAGATGCACGGCGCTGGGGTCAAGGGTGAGGCTGGTGCTGAAATTATTAATCAAGCAACGATTGATCAGTTTATTGACAGTGGCGCAAATGTGGTTCTTTTGCCTTCACCGGGCACTGTCCCAGGAATTACAGTAGAGAGAGCTCATCAATGGGTCAAACATATTCATCAAAGAGGTGCACTTGCCATGCTTGCAATTGGCACAAGTCAAGAAGGGGCAAGCACCCAGACGATAGAACAAATTGCTTTGCAAAATAAAATGATTGGGGCCGATATTCATCATATTGGTGATGCTGGGATGACTGGATTAGCTATTCCCGAAAATATTACGGCCTATTCGATAGCAATTCGTGGCAAACGGCATACGTACATTCGAATGAGCAGCTCAAGTCATCGATGAAATTAGAGTTTTGTGCCGAAAACTGTACAAAGTTAGCTTGGGCAATTAAACGAGGGATTCATCGCGTGGAGTTATGTGATAATTTAGCTGTTGGAGGTACGACACCAAGCATTGGAGTAATCCGACAGGCTCAAGCAATCTGTGAAAGCAATCAAGTGGAATTGGCAGTGATGATTCGCCCTAGGGGTGGGGATTTTTGTTATTCACAAGATGAGCTATCAATTATGCGCTTCGATATTGAGCAGGCCATTGATCAAGGGATTAAGCAGATTGTATTAGGCTGTTTAACACCAGATTTTCGAATTGACTTGTCAGCTTGCAATTTTTTGTTGGCTGGGCTAGAGGAAATTGATATTACATTTCACATGGCTTTCGATCGGATTGATCCGAATTATAAATTCCAATCATTAGATCAGTTAATTGAATTAGGTGTGAAGCGGGTTTTAATGCATGGAATAAATAAGGACTGGTCAGTTCTTGATAATGCTGTTGAAATCAATCGTTATATCAGCTATTTAGCTGGTCGAATGGAAGTGATGGTTGGAGGTGGAATAACGCCAGGAAATGTGGCTTATATTGCTCAAGCTGTTGAAACATCAATTTTTCATGGGACTAAGATTGTTGAATAATGATTGATTATAAAACGAAACTTCACTCAGTGGGAGTTGGGCCTACAGGATGTAGGTCATGCATATGGTTCCGGTGGGGCGAGTAACCGCAGTCCCAAGTCCTTTCGATGGGGTGAGTAACCGCAACCCCAGATGTTGCCCCGAGTTTTACGGACGGTTATCTGTGATAAAAGAGTTCAATCAAAAGAGGTGTGATATTAATCATGAAGTGATCGATACCACACTTCTTTTTTTGCGAAGAGACAAGGAAATCTATTGGTATAGCTAAAAAGAAGTTTAACAGTTACCACATGTGGTATAGACAACTATATATCATTCTATTATTTGAGGATAAAAAAGAAGGGAGGACAGTTTATGCTTAAAGAACTTTTACCATATGATAGGTGCCAATCCATTGCTCAAGTTGATTCATGGGAAGAAGCCATTCGCGTTGCAAGTGAGCCTTTATTACGAGATGAATCTATTGAATTGGAGTATGTCGAACAAATGATTGAAAGCGTGAATAAACATGGTCCCTATATTATTTTGATGGATTACTTTGCTTTACCTCATGCTAGAGCAGGAGTAGAAGTAAATGAGCTTAGCATGTCTTTATTAAAATTAGAAAACCCGATTGATTTAAAAGGAAATCAAGTGAAGGTTTTCCTTGTTTTGGCTGCAATAGATAATGAAAGTCACTTAAAAGCTTTGGCAGAGGTGTCTGAAAAATTAGCTGATCAGAAAAATTATGATCAATTTATTTGGGGCAGTTTAGAAGATGCCTATTCTATGTTAATAGATGAATAGATGAAGGAGTGAATATTAAATGAAATTCTTAGCTGTTTGTGGTTTTGGGGTTGGATCTTCGATGGTGCTAAAGATGTCAATTGAAAAAGTATGTCAAGCAAAAGGTTTAGAGTGTGAGGTTGAAAACATGGATATAAGTTCAGCCAAAGGTACAGATGCTGATGCTGTGTTTACGTCATTTGAGCTTGGTGAGGAGTTAGAAGAAAGTGTGAACTGCCCTGTTTTACCAATCAAACGTTATATGGATAAGGAAGAAGTGGGAAAGGCAATTGATAAACTCTTAGAGTCTGGAGGGGAATAACTACCATGACGTTCATAACTGAAAATATACTTCGTAACCCGCCTATTTTATTAGGGTTAATTGCTATGATCGGATTACTTGTTCAACGGAAGAATATCGCAGATGTTGTCAAAGGCTCATTGATGGCTGCATTTGGTATGATTATCTTAGATGCTGGTGTTGACTTAATTGTTTCCACTATTTCACCGATTAATGAAGCCTTTCAAGAAGTCGTTGCAGGAGATGTTGCAGTTGGTGAAGCATTGAATGATGCGACATTTACCGCATCACATGGTGGGAATGTCGGTCTGGCCATGTTTCTAGGATTAGTTATTCATCTACTAATTGCTAGATTTACTAAAGTAAAAACGATTTTTCTAACCGGGCATATGCTATGGTGGTTTCCATTTATTTTTGTTGCTGCCGGTGTTGAAGGTGGGATGGACGGTGTTTCAGTCATTTTATTTGGTGGAATTTTATCGGCTCTTTATTGGTCTTTCATGCCTTGGCTGATGCGGAAATATGTTTGGGCAGTTACTGAAGACGAATCCTTTTTAATCGGTCATCCAACCGGTGTGTTAAGTCTTATTTCTGGTTTTATTGCTAAACGAGTGGGTAATAAAAATAATTCAACGGAAGATATTAATGTTCCAAAAAAGTTATCATTCTTTAGAGAAATATCTGTAACGGGGGCTATCGTCATTCTACTGATGTACATTGTTGTTTGGTTTATTGAGCCATCAGTTATTGGCGAAGAAGAGAATATCATTTTCTCAAGTATTAACCAAGGCTTTACCTTTGGAGCGGGATTATTAATTATGTTATATGGTGTTAGAATGTTGATTAATCAGATCATTCCAGCTTTCCAAGGCATATCTGAGAAATTAATTCCAGGTGCAGTTCCAGCTTTAGATGTTCCAATTATTTTCAATTATAAACCGAACGCTGTTATTATTGGCTTTATTGCTGCTATGATTACTTCAACCATCATGATCATCATTGCTAATGCCTTTAATATCTTCGGTATTATCTTAATCCCATTAGTTGTGACTTCATTCTTTGAATGTGGTGGTGCAGCTGTGATTGGCGAAGGCCAAGGGGGACAGAGAGGTGCAATCATTGGTACCGCAGTTGCTTCGATTGTCATGGTTGGACTTATGGGCATCTCAGCTATGGTATACAGTTCAACGATTCAAAATTGGATGCTTGTATTTGGTGGAAATGACTTTTCCTTATTTGGTCCAATTGCAAACTGGATTGCAGAATTATTAACGGGGGTGTTTGGTTAATATGTTTAAATATTTTGATGAGATTTGTTCACGATTAAAAATTGTAGAAGAAGCAGAGCAAGAAAATATTATTTCAGCTACTCAAGCTATAACTGAAGCGATTCTTGCCAAACAGTCTATCTTTGCTTTTGGTGCGAGTCATGCAGGGATATTAACACAGGAACTATTTTATCGTGCTGGAGGGTTAATGAATATAAATCCAATATTCGGTAATGAAGTTTCACCTGATGTCGAACCGATTAGCCGAACAAGTGAAATGGAGAGATTAGTCGGTTATGGGACAATACTTGCAAATAAAACCCCTTTTGCCAATGGTGATTTGTTAATTCTTCATTCCGTTTCTGGTCGAAATCCAGTCACAATCGAATTGGCAATGACAGCAAAGAAAAAAGGAGTCAAAATTATAGGCATTACAAATTTAACCTATTCAAAAAAAGTTGATTCAAGGCATCCGGATGGTCATAATATGTACTATTATTGTGATATCGTCATCGATAATCATGGTGATGTTGGAGATGCCATGATTGAGATTGAGGGAATAGATCAAAAAGTTGCTCCAAGTTCTACGGTTATTGGAGCAACAATTCTGAACACGATCGTTTCTGAAGTGGTTAAAAGTTTGGTTGAAGCTGGGGTAGAGAGACCGCCAATTTTTCATAGTGCGAACCTAGATGACGGAGATCAATTAAATAAAACTTTACTCGAACAATACAAGGATACCATCCATTATAAATATTAGAAATTAAGCAGAGAAGCTATTGCACAATGCAGTATAAATTGTGCAATAGCCTTTTTCTAAGCTTAGATATATACATCATCCATTTGGTAATAGCTTCTTTAATCCTAACGATTCATCGTTAAATAGAACTTGTATTTATCAGCTCTATACGAGCTTTTAACAAACTCTATCGGAGTTTGGTTTATAAGATAGGAAGTTCGATACATCAATAAAATGGGATCATTTTTTTTAATTTTTAAATATTTAATTTCATCTTTATTGGCTGTAGATGCCTCAATTGATTGGTGACCATGATGAATTTTTAATTGTCGGTTTTCTTCCAGAAAAGTATAAAATGATTGATTAAAATCAGTTTCATCCATATCACCCACAAGATTTTTGGGTGTATAGATAGTTTCAAGGGCAATCGGTTCTTCATCTGCTAATCGCAAACGTTTAATTTGGTAAACACACGCTCCAGCATTAATTGCTAAGGCTTCTGCAATTTTAACTGAACAAGCCATTTGATCGATACTAATGAGTTTGCTGGAAGGGTTAAGCTCACGATTACGCATATCTTCGCTAAAACTAGTTAATTTAGTTAAATCTTGTTCAATTTTTTGTTCTGCAATAAATGTCCCTCGCCCTTTTTGGCGATATAATAAGCCTTCTGTAACCATATTATTAATTGCCTGTCTAACTGTCATTCGACTGATTCCATAAGTTTCGGCATATTCTCGTTCAGATGGGATTGCCTCACCAGGCATGAGTTCTTCTGATTGAATTTTTTTCTTGATCATTTCTTCGAGTTGATAATAAATTGGAATAGGTGATTGTTTATCGATCATAGTCAAGTCCCTCATTTATATTTATATAATTCTCAAGTTATCAGTTAACTATAAATACTTGCTTAATTAGTAAAAAACTTTCCAAAGTTAATCTTAAGTTTATTTTAACAAAAACACTGTAAAAAGTATAGAAAATAAAGCTAGACCACTAGACATCCTTTGTTCGACAATAATATAGCTATTTCCCGGGAAATAGCTTAGCTCCTAAAAGGCTGACCTGATTAAGAATTTTAAATTTCATTCTAATATATTCTTTCAAAAGATGAATCAATATGCCAAGAACTGACCAGCTATAGTATTTTAATTAAATCAAGTGTATCATAGATTAGAGATAAAATTGATTTTTGGATGAAATTTGAGGGATGTATAATGAGGAAAATAATAATTATACTTTTACAAGTTGCACTTATTCATGTTTTTTTATTAATCGCTATGGGGATCAAGGAATTATTACCGATTCCATTGCCAACAACAATCATTGGACTCTTGTTATTATTCTTTGCTTTATATTTTAAATTGATAAAATTAGAGTGGGTTGAGCAAGGGGGGCGTTGGTTAATGGCTGAATTATTATTGTTTTTTGTTCCGTCAACTGTGGGGATTGTTAATTATCAAGAATTGGTAAGTATGCAGGGGATTTGGCTCATGCTGATCATATTCTTGAGCACAGTTATTGTACTTGGGACGACAGGAGCTATTGTGCAGCGTTTTGGTGTGAGTAAATGATTGACATTATATTAATTACTCTCTTGACAATTGGCTTATATCGCTTAGTTAAAGCACTCGAAAGATCGTTTCCCATTTTACTTTTTCAACCACTAATTCTGACACCTATTTTAATTATCTTGACTCTTTCATTATTAGATATATCAGTGGAACAATATGAGCAAGGAGCAAAGCTTTTAACACATATGCTTGGTCCAGCAACGATCGCATTTGCTATTCCTGTTTATAAGCATTTTGATACGGTAAAAAAATACCTTGGCTTGATACTTGTCAGCACTTTTATTGGTTCATTTGTTGCTATTTTTTCAACTTTTTTACTTGGAGTGATATTTAGACTCGAGGATCATTTAGTGGTTAGCTTATTACCACGATCGATCACGACACCGCTTGCCATTGAAGTGTCTACGGAAATTGGCGCTGTACCAGCGTTAACCGTTATATTTGTTATTATAACCGGAGTACTGGGTGGCTTATTTGCACCAAAGATTTTTCGTCTTTTACAAATTGAGACCTCAATGGCAAGAGGATTAGCGCTAGGAATGGCTGCACATGCAGTTGGAACCAATCGGGCATTAACATATGGTGAAGAAGCGGCCACTTATTCTACCTTGGCTATGATTTTTGCTGGGATTATAACAACTAGCTTAGGCTTAACACTCTTGCCTTGGTTGTACAGTTTAATATCATAAACAGCGACTTTGATAGACTATAGAGCCACTTTCACATGTTGCTGACCATGATTATGATTAGTTAGTTACAGGCTGGGTTACTGTTCATTTGAAAGTTTTACCACAGCTTCTACCTTCTCTGAAAGCTGATCAATTTGTTTATTAAAAGCGCTTGGATCTAGGTTGTGGTGATATATAGCGTCGATCCCATGACTAGCTTCAAGTGCTTTTGCGAGAAGGGCTGTTCCATGCTGAATAAAATACTTATATTGGATCGTTAAACGAGAAATCTCGTCGTGATATTTTTCATCTGTTCCTGAGGCGATGGTTGTTTGATATAAATCAATAAGTTGATCACCATGGCGACTGGGTTCATATTCATGTGGGGCAGTACTGTCAAATACTGCTATTCCTAACTCACGAATAATCACCATATCGAGACTATCTGGATCAAAACCACAATGATAAATCTCAACTGAATAGTGTCTTTTTTCTGCTTCAGTTACTATTTTCCGCAATAAGGTTGATTTGCCTGATCCTGCTCGCCCTTTGATTAAATAACGCTTTTCTAACTGTTCTGTTAGTTGATCAACATAGTCGACCACTCCACCAGCTGTTGATGCACCCAAAAAACGTTTGCGAGTAATGGCTTCTCCTTTTTGGCTGGTTTTATTTTTAAATATTTCATCGATTAATTGCTTTGTAATGAGGTCAGCTTTTTTAAAATCCATCGCCTTAATAAATATTTTTTCAAGCTGATCATGGATCTCAAGTCCAGTTGCGAATGCTTGATGAGCTTCATGAATGTGATGCTCTTTTTCAAGTTGAACTTTTAAAACTTCCTCTCGACTGGACTGAAGTTTCTCTTGATCAAGGACTGAACTGAAATCAATCAGGTGTTCAACCACACCTAAGGCTTTCATCGAATAAGACAGGTGTTGAGTTCGATCAATAATAGCACAGCTTAATCGTCGATTAATGACCCCGGTCATGTTCGTTTTATCGATACTATTTAAAATTAACTCTATTTTTTCACCACGCGCACGCCACTTTTCAAAAAAAGTTCGAATACATTCTGAGCGTTCTTGTACAGTCGCTCCTTCAATAAAGAAAATATGATTAAGCCCAATTAAGTTTGTTGCTAGTAAATCACGGTATCCAGCAGATGTATGGGCGCCAGAAAAATAAATTAGTTGTTCCACACGAAATCCCTCCTTAATTTCACACCATATTAAGTATATGCAAACACTAGATGAATCATGCCAAGATATAAGGAGATTGTTTGTTGCTTGTATATGTTAATTGAAAAATGAACCATTTTAACAGATATTAAAGTTTTTTGTTAAGGGGAGGGGAACATAGGAGATTAATTTTGAATTAAAACGGGCGGTTATTGAATTATATATTAAAGTTTAACGGGTCGATATTTTGAGTAGTCTTTATAATATTAGAGGTAGCACTTTATTTTATTCTCAGAAAAAAGTATTTAATAAAAGAATAATTCAGTGAACGACGAAGCGACTAACTGCTGCTTCGTCGTTTCTTTTTATGATCAGTTATGAATCGGAATTTTAACAGTCACACCATTTGCCTATCCTCACATATAATAAGAAAGAGTAATTTATTTACAGGAGGATGATATTTGTGTATTCCTATGGACCATATAACTATCCAATAAACGCAGGATATGCTTATGATGGACGTCAAAATATGGTGAGTGGGCAAGCGACGTGGACAGATGGTGGTCAAACTACGCAATGTAATATACCTTGGTCACATAATCAATATATGACAGTGGCAGTGAGTAATCAGTCATCCTATCAATGTGGGCAGCTAATCAAGGTAGTAAATCCACAGAATGGAAGAGAAGTCCTGGTAACCGTAGTGGATGTAGTGCCGAATGCACCTATTAATAGGCTGAATTTACATCGAAGAGCATTTGAAGCTTTAGGAGCTAATCTTGGGATGGGTATATTATCTATTCAATTTGAGGTGTCTCCAGACTTAGAACAAGAAAGGTGGGGGAAATACCTGTTAGAGGTGACACAAGTCGCCTATCCTAATTTTCAAGTAACAGATTATGAGTTAGCTGAGAAAACTCAGCCAGCCCCTAATCAAATAAAAGAAGTATATGATTTTATTTTGCAAAATCATACAGAACAAATCAAAGTTCAAGGTACCGTTATTTATAACCCTGAGCTGGATAGATTGATTTCCTTCAATATTCAAGAACTATAAAAAGGGGAAAAAGACTGTTTCACAATTGATCATTAGATTTTTGAAACAGTCTTTCATTTCTTAATCTTAGAATACAGACATAATGAAGATCAATAAAAGACCGTTCAAAAGGTTTCTTGATTATTGCAGATGTTTCACCAATGACACATGAATGCTTTGGTGATCGAGAACTAGGTAATTACTGACACCATTTTGAGACTCGGCATAAGAAATATACTTATTCATATGCTGTGATTACTCATTCCACTGAAAAGACTTGATAAACACAGTCCCAAAATCAGTGGTCAATCAGGAAGGTAATCTAAAATTGCCATGCTCTGGAACTAGGATGCGATGACTCGTCCCACCGAAAGGATTTGTGCATCAAAAACCTCTTGCTGATTGAAATTCCGTCTTATCCACTGAAGTGCTTTTCATTGAACTGTTGAACATGCACATATATATGTCAACTTGTAGAATATATGATATACTTAGATGAATTAAGAAATTTAATTTACTTATTGAGTTTTAGAAATTTAGGAAGGTGATCAGCTTGAAAAAAATAGCCATATTAACATCTGGAGGAGACTCTCAAGGAATGAATAGTGCAGTTCGTGCGGTAGCAAGAACTGGCTTGGCTAATGGTTTTGAAATATTTGGTATCAGAAAAGGATATAAGGGATTAATTAATAATGATTTTATTAAATTAGGTTCCAAAGAAGTGAGTGATATTCTTTATCGCGGAGGAACATTCCTTCAGTCTGCTCGTTCAGCAGAGTTTGAAACTCCAGAGGGACAAGCACAAGCTGTAGAGAATTTAAAAGCTAAAGGGATTGATTATCTCGTTGTTATTGGTGGTGACGGGAGTTACAGAGGTGCCCAAGCTCTTGAACGCCATGGGATAAAAAGTTTTGGACTTCCTGGAACCATTGATAATGATATTCCATTGACTGATTATACAATTGGTTTTGATACGACATTAAATGTTGTGACCGATGCAGTTGGAAACTTGCGTGACACGATGAGTAGTCACGAACGTGTTAGTGTGATTGAAGCGATGGGACGGAATTGTGGTGATATCGCTTTACAGGCTGGAATCGCAAGTGGTGTTGATGCCATTTTGATTCCTGAAATTGAGCCTGATATAAAACAAACAGCAGCAAACATTAAAGAAAGGTTTGAGCGTGGCAAATCACACAGTATTGTCATTGTTGCTGAAGGTGCTGGTAAGGCTGAAGATGTTGCTAAACAAATTAAAGAATTGACTGGATTAGATACACGCCCTACTGTTCTTGGTCATATCCAAAGAGGAGGTACACCAAGTGCTTTTGACCGCGTCTACTCAAGCCGTTTAGGACATAAAGTCATTGAATTAATACAACAAGGTGTAACGGGAGTAGGACTGGGTATGGAAAATAATAAAATCACCTATCACAGCTTTGAAGAAATTTTCAATGCGAAAACGGAAATTAATGAACAGCTTTATCATATTTTTGAAGACCTAGTTTAAGGTAATTAGATTACCATCGTTCACTTTAAAACAATAAATGACGATGAGTACATCAATTAAAAGAAGTCCAAATGCCATTTTGAAGCAGGTCATATACTGCAAAATACTAATTATAAGTGTAAAAGCAAAGCCGGCTCTTAACTGAGGTAATCGGCTTTGCTTTTTTGATTCAATTAGATAGGATGAGTTTTCACAGATAACCATTCGTAAAAACTCTCATTAATTGAAGTCTCGTTTTATCACAGATAACCGTCCGTAAAACTCCCGCCTCAAAATAGAAGAAAGAAGTAATTTTATTTAGGCGGGAGATAACGGACGCTAATGTCCTGAATCACTCAACTAAACATTCAGTGGGAGAAGAGCGAAAACTCCCACTGATTGAAGTTTCGTTTTATAGATGGTTATATAAGTAAAAATATATTTGATTTAAAATCTACGCATCAAGATTAGATTTTAAATTGACTCATATTGCTTTCAAGCTGGTTAGCTAAATTAGAGAGCTCATCAGCACTTCGTGCGACTTCTTCCATTGAACTATTCGTTTCTTCAGTTGAAGCTGCCGTTTCTTCGACAGCTGCTGCCGATTCTTCTGAAACAGAAGCAATTTCATCAATGGCGTTGCTCATTTGAGTTGTTTCACTCGTGATGGCAGTTAAATCGGTAACGATAGCTTGAACATTGTTGACCATTTCAGTAATGCCAAGATTGATTTGCTCAAAGGCTTGTCCGGTATGTTCAATTTGTTTGGTTCCTTCATTTACTTCTTGATAACCATTTTCTAAGGAATGAGCAACTTCGCTTGACTCAGATTGAATCTCTGTGATGATTTTTGAAATACCCGTGATTGAATCAGTTACTTGCTCGGCTAGTTTTCGTACTTCATCTGCCACAACAGCGAAACCCTTTCCTTCTTCGCCAGCTCTGGCAGCCTCGATGGCGGCGTTAAGTGCAAGTAAATTTGTCTGCTCTGCAATCTCTTTAATGACCGTGACAATGTTATCGATTTCTCGAGATTTTTGATCCAGACTTTGAATTTTTGTAAAGGAATCAGCAACGATTTGGTAAATCTGCTTCATCTGTTCAGTTGATTGCTCAATTTGTTCGGTTCCATTATTACTTAAACTTAATACGTTTTTTGAACCTTCAGCGATAGTTGCTGAATTTTCCCTCGCATGTTTAACATTTTCATTATATTTTTCCATCGTCATGGCTAACTCAGAAGCACTATTGGCTTGTGTTTCACTGCCTGATGATAGTTCTTCCATTGTAGCAGCGATTTGTTCACTCCCTTCTTTCACTTGATTAGATGTTTGAGATAAGGTATCGCTTTGTATGGTCACTTGGTTTGTCACGGTTTTCACTTGTTCAATCATTGAAGCCAGATTATTTTTCATCTGATTGACAGAGGCAGCTAAATCACGAAACTCATCATTACCGCGTGTTTGCACATCAGCACTTGAAAGGTCTCCATTGGCAACACGATCCATCTCATCGTGAATAGTTCTTAAATTATAAAGTAATTTTCTTACAAAAATAATGATCAGTACTAATCCAAGTATAGTCGCAGCTGAATTAAGAAAGACATTTTTGATAAAAATATCAGATCGAATCATTTTCGTTAAGTAGGTCATATCAAAATCTAATCCAACCACACCAATTATTTCACCGTTAGCATCGGTGATACTTTTGGCTGTTGTTATGACAGAGCCTCCAGACCCTGTATCAATATATGGATCAGTCCAAATCACTTGGTTAGGTGATTGATAAGCCTCAACATACCAGTCTGATTCTCGGGGATCATAGCCAGATAAGTCGACCTCACCTTGTGGATTAACATAAAACGCACCATCTGCTGTCCCGATAAATAGATTAAGGATATATTCATCTTCTTGAACGATTGTTTCGAGGAATTCTTCATAATGTGCGGTCAGTCCCGCTTCATTTGCACTGGGTCGCAGTGAAATATCAAAGGTGCTGTCTGTATCAACATCAATTGTTGAGTATTGTGATTGTTCAGACTCGCTAAGTTCCATCAATCTTTGTTCATACTCACTAAATGTCTCCTGATATTTTTTTCCTTGTGCCTCAATGGCTGTTTTTTCAATCGTTGCTTGTTCAATAATAGCTGTATTTTGGAATAAAATATATCCGATCACACCAGAAGGTACAACGAGCAGAATAACCATGTAGAATGGTAACAAATATTTTATTCTTCTAAGCTTTTTCATTTAATCATCCCTTTTTTATAATCATTATTATTTATATTTTCGTATTAAAAAAGAAAAAGTGTAACTAATTGTCGGATATTGTAGAAAAAATAATCTATACAAATTCTATCATTTCAGCCCAGAGGACTCCTTTCTCAAAAATCCGGTGAGATTTTAGATAGGAAGAGGATAGATTAATGGGTAATTTTAACTTTTCCACTTGTATTTTCATCTTCTTTAAGGCAAGCTAGGACCAGGAACTTTAGTTCTTGTAAGGGATAGAAATCAAATAACTAACTACCAATGAAGAACCGTTTGTAAGTATAGAGATATTGCTTCGCCCCACAGCCATACAAAGAAGTGACTAATGGGAGAGTAGGATTGAGAGTTTTTAGCACACCAAGTGTCAATTTCACTGATGGTTAGTTAATGGTTATTTTCAAAGTCGACACAGCAGAAAAATTCCGCCTCAAATGTCAGTAAAAATGAAGTAGCGAGAGTATTTATTCGCATAAAGATAAGGCTAAATGGTAAGTATTCGTGTATACTAGAATGAGAATTTGGTAGGAGGTGTAAGTATGAAATATAGAGGATGGTTAATTTATAATGCTGGGATGTTAACGCCCAAATTTATTGAAATACATGAGTGGTATCTTAAAACAGCAAAAGAGTATCAGATTGATTTAATCTCTTTATCAAATAGTGAAGTATTCATTGGGGTTGAAAATGGACAGTTTAAGTTAGAATCAAAGTTGACTCGTCCTGATTTTGTTTTATATTTAGATAAAGATACTCAGTTAGCTAAACATCTATCCGAATTGGGTATACCCGTTTTTAATTCTCCAGAAACCATTGCTATTTGTGATGACAAGAATCAAATGCATCAGCGATTAGCAAAAGCAAAGTTACCACAACCGTTAACTATTTTTGCCCCGATGCTATTTTCACAAAAAAAAGAGCCAGACGATCAGTTTTTGAATTATGTAGAAAAAAGTTTGTCTTATCCTCTGATCATTAAAGAGGCATATGGATCATTTGGTCAACAAGTTTACTTAATTGAAAATCGTAAGCAATTACAAGATAAAGCGCAAGAACTGATTCATCGTCCCCATCTTTTTCAAAAATATATTCGTTCGAGTCATGGAAAGGATATTCGATTACATGTCGTTGGTGATCGTGTGGTAGCGAGTATGAAGCGTGTATCTAAAAATGATTTTAGGGCAAATGTAACAAATGGCGGAGAGATGTTTGCTGTCGACCCCCATCAGGAATTTATTGATTTAGCGATTGCCGCTTCACTAGCGGTAGGAGCTGATTTTTCAGGTGTAGATTTACTTTATGATGAAGATGATCAACCATTAATTTGTGAGGTGAATTCAAATGCACATATTAAAAATATTTATCAATGTACGTCTATTGATGTCTCGGCATTTATTTTTCGCCATATTTTGGACAAACTTAAGGGTTACTCTTAAAAAGAGTAACCCTTATCTACAAAAGTTTCATCAAATTTTAGAATCCTTCATCTTCATCTTCAAGTTCGTCACCAGGCTCATCACCAAGTTCGTCGCCAGGTTCATCTTCAAGTTCGCCGCCAGGCTCGTCACCAGGCTCATCTACAGAATCATCAACAGCAGGATCATCATCTACTCCTGGATCAGCGGGATCCTCAACATCACCATCGCACGCTGCTAGTAACCCTATAGAAACAAATCCAACTGCTAGAAGCTTTAATAGTTTTTTCATAAATAGAATCCTCCTTTTTTTTCTTACACCAATTATATACCCGATCAGAATTAAAATAATCATAAAAAGCCTGATTTAACTTAACTGTAATAGGACCGTAAAAACTGAAAGCTAATTTACATAAAGTGAAATTTTTCTAAATATTCTATTTCCTTTTTCACCAAATTTTAGGATTTTAAAATAAGTAAGTAGACTATGAGTTTATTATCGTTATTGATTTTTAGTTCCATTTGAAAACACAGATTTATTTCAAAAAACAGTATATTTTGTATGGAGATGTTGGTTAGCTAAGGTTAGAATAAGCGTGAATAGCTATCTATACCGTTCAGTCAAGCTTTTCAATTGGACATTTCAAAGAAGAAAAGCACTCCAAATACTTTATTTCCTATCTTATTAGAAAACTAGCATATTTACTAAAAGATTATCATTTACCACAGATAACCGACCATGAACCTCGGGGCAACAACGGATTTCGATGGGGCGAGTAACCACTTGAAGGAAAGCTACGGAGCATTTACGCTGCAGGAATAAGTGTCTTTCTTATTCTGAGCCCCGATCAGTGGGAGTAAAAGGAACGCAGACTAAAACCGCCACATTCTATGATAATATCAGTATGACCAACATCATGTAGGCCTTATTCCCACTGATTGAAGTTCGTTTTATCGGATTTCCGACAGAAGACTCCCACTTCTAGGAACATGAAGGGCATCGCCCCGTGAGTAAGTGGGAGATGAATGTGGGTTGGCGCTAGCCAAAACATCTCTCTTATGATATAATGAGAACATATATTCCTATTAAGTGAGGTGAGATGATGTTAGTCAATAAAGCCTATAAATTCCGCCTCTATCCGAATAAAGAACAACAAATCCTCATGAATAAAACGATCGGTTGTTCACGGTTTGTTTTCAATCACTTTCTAGCCAAGTGGAATGAAACTTACAAGGAAACGGGTAAAGGACTCAACTATCGTTCATGCTCTAAACAGCTTCCCGCTTTAAAGCAGGAATATGAGTGGCTAAAAGAAGTCGATAGTATTGCCATTCAATCAAGTGTCAAACATCTATCTGAATCTTTTGCGCGCTTCTTTAACAAACAAACAAACAAACGCCCCACGATTTAAGTCTAAAAGGAACCCGACCCAATCGTATACAACGAAACACACGAACGGAAATATCGCAGTCGTGGGTAATACAATCAAGCTGCCAAAATTAGGGCTTGTCAAGTTCGCTAAAAGTCGTGAGGTCGATGGACGCCTTCTAAATGCTACGATTAGGCGACATCCAAGTGGTAAATACTTCATTTCTATCCTTGTTGAGACAGAGGTAGACTCACTCCCTCAAACGAAGCAATCAACAGGGGTCGATGTGGGCATCAAAGCGTTTGCCACACTTTCAGATGGGACGACGTATAAGAACCCTAGATGTTTACGCAGGCTAGAAAACAAATTAGAAAAAGAACAACGCAAACTGTCCAGACGATATAAACAAGCCAAGCAAGATAGAAAACCCCTTCATGAAGCGAAAAATTATCAAAAACAACGTGTCAAGGTCGCTCGTATTCACGAAAAAATTAAAAATGTCAGAACAGATTACTTGCATAAAGTCAGTACTGAAATTGTCAAGAATCACGACATCATTGGTATTGAGGACTTACAAGTATCTAACATGCTCAAAAACAAACGATTATCAAAAGCCATTAGTGAAGTCAGCTGGTCAGAATTCCGTACGATGCTTGAATACAAAGCCAAGTGGTACGGAAAGGAAGTCGTAGCCATCGCCAAAAACTTCCCTTCTAGTCAACTTTG
Organism: Amphibacillus sp. Q70; assembly: GCF_052055485.1. Taxonomy (GTDB): domain Bacteria; phylum Bacillota; class Bacilli; order Bacillales; family Amphibacillaceae; genus Amphibacillus. The sequence continues at coordinate 2,082,966 of NZ_CP197171.1, forward strand.
TTCGCATTGTGGCTATCGACATCCAGACGTTAAGCATCTCGCCTTACGCATGTGGCAATGTCCCTCATGCCATAGAGCACACGATCGAGATCTTAACGCAAGTAAAAATATTGAAGTTGAAGCCATCAGACTTCTAACTGTCGGTACGACAGGGATCGCCTAATCAATAATCAACCATTAGGTTGGTGTTCTTAGGAATCTCCCTCTTCAAATTTCATTAGAAATTAAGGGGTGAGTAGTTCAATTATTTTCATTTAATAGATTGATATGAAGTAAAATCAATCAGACTTTCATTTGCTTTTACACCCTCCAATTTTTTAAAAAAATAATTCAGAAAATCAGAGCTTATTTTCTTAAATATAACCAATTATGCGTTTAAATCAGGTATAATCAAGGAGACTGACAAATAATGAGCCATAGAAACATAAATAAAAATTATTTTGAAAAAACTTGTTCATTTTGTCATTTTTGCTATACTAACAATGGTAGCTATTAATTACTGAGTAGATAGGACGATGAAAATGAGCCAGACAAGGCAACGAAAAAATCGGAAAAAGAAAAGGAATTGGTGGATTCTAACGCCATTGATCATTGTTTTAGTTTTAATTCTTACAGTCGGTCTTTATGCGGCCTATATATTTTTTGGAGTTAAAAATAATGTCGATGGAAATATGTATGAAGCTGTCGCTTCAATTGATCTAAATACAACACAAAAGAAATTAAAAGAACGAGAGAATTTAAATATACTTTTGCTTGGCATTGACTCAGAGTCAGCTGATTCAGGACGTTCAGATGCACTAATGGTAATGACCCTTAAGCCTGAAGAAGACTCAATGCAACTGATTAGTATTCCACGTGATACTCGAGCAACAATTGCTGGTCGTGGAACAGTTGAAAAGATTAATCACGCCTATGCACATGGTGGCTCAGATATGTCCATTCAAACTGTTGAAGACTTTTTAGGAATTGATATTGATTATTTTGTCCGAATTAATATGGATGGTTTGGCTGAACTTGTTAATGAGCTTGGAACAATTACAGTTAATAATGAACTGGATTTTGAACAAGGTGGCTACCATTTTCCAGTGGGTGCAGTTCAACTAGATGGTGATATGGCACTAAGCTATGTCAGAATGAGGAAGCAAGATCCTGCTGGGGACTTTGGTCGAACAGAACGTCAGCGTAAAGTTATTGAAGGTATTATTAATGAAGGGGCTACAGTTGCCAATGCGACTCGTATTGTTGAGTTAACCGATATTTTGGGCCAGAATATGGGAACGAACATGGAATTTAACGATATGCTTACACTCTTACAACATTATCGTCACACAAGACGGGCTTTTGAAAGCTATCAAATGCAAGGAACGGGAACAACGATTGATGGTGTTTATTACTACCTTGTTGATGATGAAGAAATTGATAATGTGAGAAATATGATTGAGTCTTAATTTTAAAAAGGTTGAAGAGAACATTTGGTTTTCTTCAACCTTTTTTATCTGTTTTGGTGGTTGAACGTAAAGCTCCTTCGTAATTTTGCTATCAGACTACGGTCACCCCCAATTGACTAGGGATCTATTGTTGTTAACGATTTTCCCACCTATTCATAATAGTTAGCTAAGCTAGTAAATAAGGTTGAAGTGAGTCAGTTTTTGGATGTTAATTCGTTATCTTTTTTAAAAACGAGTAAGCTTCGCAAATTCAATTATTTCCTTATTTTATTAGCATCAGTTGTTGATGTAGGCGGGGCGATGGTCAGTTATTTTACTGATTGAAGTTTGATAAGATGAGGATCAAACTTCAATGGGGAGAACGTAGAGAATAATCACAAAGTAATGTAAAATTGTTCCCGCCAATACGAGTAAATGCCATACCATATGATGAAATTTAAAGAATCGCCAAACATAAAATATCGCACCAAATGTATACAGGAGACCCCCTAATACTAATAGGACAATACCTGTTCTTGGCAATTGGAAGACTAACGTCGGCCAGGCTAATACAATAAGCCAGCCCATTAATACATATAAAATCGTTGATACAAGTACAAAACGTTTAACGAAAAAGATTTTAAAGATTGTACCGCCAATCGCAATAGCCCAAACGATCCAGAATAAGGTCCAGCCAAGTGTTCCACGAATAACAATTAATAGAAAAGGCGTGTATGTTCCTGCGATAAAAAAGTATATCGATGAATGATCTAATATTTCAAAGATATTTTTTGCCTTCCCAATAGGTAAGCTATGAAGCAATGTAGAAGATGTGTATAGGAAAACCATCGTCACACCAAAAATGGTAAAACTAACAATGTGCCAAACTGATCCATAAAGGGATGAAAAAATAATCAAAAGAACAAGCCCAGCTATACTGAGTAATGCTCCAATACCGTGGGTAATCGCATTTGCCACTTCTTCACCTAGGGTAAATTGGTTCACTTTATTCATAGCAAAACCTCACTTTCAAATTTAATTATGAAGATAGCTCGCTAAAATAGCAAGTTTGTTGAAGATAGAAATCTATTTTTTACTTGATAGGAAACTCGATCTATTAATTCGTTCCTTTAAATTCTTAAATGAATAGGCATCAAATCGAAGTCGATTAAAGGTTTCCCTGCTCTTTAGACCTGCGATTTAGCTAAATGAAAGCGATCTTTTCTTTCGCTTTATAAGGAATGCCTATGTTAAAATAGAAACGTGATAAATAAGAACAAAGGAGTTTCCTTATGACAGAACAAATTAAGATTAATCCGGCTGAATTTAAAGATATGAAAACCGAATTGTTACGTTTTTTAATGAGTTATAAATTTGCTCTTGATCAAATGAAAACAAAAATTGATATTTTAAAAAGTGAATTTAAACATATTCATGATTATAATCCAATTGAACATGTAACTTCTAGAGTTAAGTCACCAGAAAGTATTATGCGCAAAGCTCATAAAAAAGGTTGTCCATTCAAAATTGATGATATTCGGGAAAATATTCGTGATATTGCCGGTTTGAGGATTACTTGTTCATTTGAAACAGATATTTATGTGCTGCATGAGATGTTGAAGAAACATCATGATATTGAAATTGTGGAAGAAAAAGATTATATTAAACAGCCGAAAGGAAATGGATATCGCAGTCTACATTTAATTATCTCGGTTCCTGTTTTTATGTCTGATCGTGAAGAGAAGGTATTAGTAGAAGTTCAAATTCGAACTATCGCAATGGATTTCTGGGCAACACTTGAACATAAAATATATTATAAATATGATAAAGACATACCTGAACATATTATATTAGAACTAACTGAGGCGGCAACTGCTGCTCATCAATTGGATCAAAAAATGGAAACGCTTCATACTGAAATAAATGTGATTAAAGCAAATAATCAAGAGGAAGATGAGTTAGAAGTACTTCAAATAGATGATGAGCGTTTTCACTTGCCAATGAGCTTTTTTAATCGATTATCAAGTGTTAACTGGTTGTAAGAGTTGAGGTCATTTTTTGGTGAAATTCAATTGTGAATAATAGGTGAGAGGGAAGCCTTCTCACCTATTTAAGTTAAGTAGGCAAATCGCGGAAGTTGATTGCAAATCGGTAAAGTTGATTGCAAATCGAGAAAGTTGATTGCAAATCGCCGAACTTGATTGTATTTTACGAAAGTTGATTGCAAACCATATAAGTTGAGTACAAATTAAGAAGTTGTTGTTTTTACCGGAATAGGGGGGACTATTATGTCTAGAGAATTAGTTATTGGGCTTGATATTGGAACAACGAGTGTAAAAGCGATCGTATTTACTCTCACAGGAAAGCTAATCGCAGAAGCGGAGGAGTTGATTACCACCAATTACCCGAAGCCTTCTTGGGCTGAGCAAGATCCCAAAGAAATTGAACAAGCCTCTATTCAAGCATTGAGAAATGTGGTAATTAAAGCAAAAGTAGAAGATGATGAAGTATTGACAGTGGGCATGTCTGCGGCCATGCACTCTCTTATTTGTCTCGATCGAAAAATGGAACCATTGTCACCTATGATGATATGGTCGGATAAACGAAGTAGTCAGATTGCAGAAAAATGGTTGGCTGAAAATGGAGAACGGATGTATTTAAAGACGGGAACCCCCATCCATCCTATGACGCCACTTTTGAAACTAATATGGTTAAAAGAAGAACAGGCACAAGCCTATTTGAAAGCCAACTATTTTATGTCTATGAAGGAGTATTTAATTCATAGATGGTTTGGTAAAAGGGTGGTTGATTATTCGATGGCGTCTGCTACAGGATTCTTCAACGTTAATGATCTAAAGTGGGAGGAGTCTGCATTAAAATTAGCAGGTGTAAGAGAAGAGCAACTTTCTAAGATTGTTCCACCAACAGAGATTTTAACTGGCTTAAATGAAGACATTGCCAAGCAAATTAAATTATCACCGGGAACTCCTTTTGTTATTGGGGCTGCTGATGGACAACTAGCCAATCTTGGGAGTGGTGCGATTAAACCTGGTGAAGTTAATATTTCTGTAGGAACAAGTGGCGCCATTCGTCAATTTGTAGAGGGAGCACCGATCAATAGTAAAATGGAGACGTTTACGTACGCTTTTACGGAGGATATATCGATAGTTGGGGGTCCAACAAATAATGGGGGGATTGCTTTTCAATGGTTGAAAGATTTGATTGAATTTGAGGGGACACATGATGAATTATTGACCTATGCGAATAACATAGAACTTGGGTCAGACGGTATTCTTTTTCTCCCATATATTAATGGAGAAAGAGCGCCAATATGGGATGGACGTGCAAGAGGAAGTTTCTACGGACTTAGTATAAATCATACTAAAGGTCATCTCGTTCGTGCTGTATTAGAAGGAATTTCATTTAATTTGTTTCAGATCAATCAATCATTAGAGAGAATTGCAGGTACGGCTAAAAAAATTACTGTCAATGGCGGGTTATCAAAGTCTAAATTGTGGACTCAGATTATGGCAGATATTTTTGGGCAAAACATTTATTTATCTGACACACACCATAATGCTGCTTGGGGAGCAGCCTGGACAGCTCTAGTTGGTATTGGAAAAGTCCAATCTTTTACAGATATTAAAGCTAGTTTGCCAGATGAGCATGTGGTTGAACCCAATATGGAAAATCATAAAATGTATAAATACATATTTAATAAATATCAAAGATTAGTAGAAAGTCTAACCGTATTTTTTGATTAAAGCTACTTCAAGCAACTCTAGTCATTAAGAGTAGAATTGCTTGAAGTCAGTATGTAAGTTATCGATTCTTTTTAAGCTTTGTTTGGCTAACATTCGGTGATATTTGAAGATCAGTACATTTGGATGAAGGGTAGCAACGGATTGATAGCTAAACTAAAAATCTAGGAGGATGATTGCAGATGGAGACTTTTATTACAGATGATTTTCTGCTGTACAATGACACGGCAAAGGAACTCTTTCATAATACAGCAAAAGATCTACCGATTATTGATTATCATAATCACTTGTTACAAGATGAGATTTTACATGATAAAACATATCATAATATTGCAGAAATTTGGCTTGGCGGGGATCACTATAAATGGCGGGCTATGCGTGCAAACGGGGTGAATGAACAATATATTACCGGAAATAAGAGTGATTATGAGAAATTTATAGCGTGGTCAAAAACAGTTCCGAAAACATTGGGTAATCCTCTATATCATTGGACCCATTTAGAATTACTAAGGTATTTTGATATTGATGTGCTATTAGATGAAAAATCTGCCCTCGCTATCTGGGAGGAAACCAATAAGAAATTAGCCACTCCAGCATTTTCTGTTCGTTCTCTATTAAAAAATCAAAAGGTTGAGTTTGTTGGAACCACTGATGATCCAACAGATGATTTAAACAGTCATATCGCTTTAGCAGAAGAAGGATTTTATAGTTATGTTTCACCTTCTTTCAGACCAGATAAAGGGCTATATATTGAACGTGAAGATTTCCTGCCATGGATTAACAAATTAGCGGAAGTAACAAGTTCTGATATTGAAACGTATGATCAATTCCTTGCTGCTTTTGAAAAGCGTGTTGACTACTTTGATGAACGAGGTTGCCGCAGTTCAGATCATGGTATCGATGTGATGTTTTATCAACCAGCGACCCAAGCAGAAGTTGCTGATATTTTTCAAAAGCGTTTAATGGGAAAAGCTTTATCTAGCGAAGAAATAGAAAAATTTAAAACCTATACTTTAATTGTATTAGGTGAAATGTATGCTGATAAAGGTTGGGTGATGCAGCTTCACTTGGGAGCGCTACGTAATAATAATCAGAAAATGCTTAGAAAACTTGGACCCGATACAGGTTTTGATTCAATTGGTGATGTGTTGATTGCCGATAAGTTAGCTGGATTTCTTGATTCATTAGAAAAAGTGGGTAAGTTACCTAAAACAATACTATATAGTTTAAATGCGAGAGATTATAATGTTCTTGCCACGATGGCGGGAAACTATCAAGGCTCTGAAATTCCTGGAAAGCTTCAACTCGGAACTGCTTGGTGGTTTAATGATACGATTGACGGCATGGAGAAGCAGATGAAAACTTTAGCGAATATGGGCTTGATTAGCCATTTTGTTGGTATGCTGACCGATTCCAGAAGCTTCTTATCTTTTCCAAGACATGAATACTTCAGAAGGGTTTTATGTAACTTACTAGGCTCATGGGTTGAAGAACACAAGATTCCCAAAGATATGACATTGCTTAAACAATATGCACGACATATTTGCTATCAAAACGCAAAAAATTACTTTTCACTCTAACAAATACAAAGTTTTATTTGAGTTCAAAGAACATTTGTGATTTGAACGCATCTCCATTAAAATAGATCAATTTCTTAGTTTTAAGGTTTTGCTATAAAAGCTGAATTGAAGATGTATTCTGAATTTTTTAAAAAAAGCTTGCTATTTTGTAAAACATATCATAAGATATCTCTAAGCTATTTATCAATGATTCGTTTTTTAAAACAATTTAATTACAAAATTTCTTATCGAGAGAGACAGAGGGATTGGCCTGATGACGTCTCAGCAACCACCTTATTCAATGGGGAATGGTGCTAATTCCAAATAGGCAAGTGCCTAGAAGATGAGAAGAATGTTTTTCAGTTAAAGACCTTCTTCTTAGGAGGTCTTTTTTGTACCAAACAGAAGTAGTCAAGATTTTCTAACATTTTGGAAGAGTATAAAAGTTTAGCGGGAAAGCAGGTTTGATTTCGATAGTATTTTTATATTTAAAGGATAAGAAAAACAAAGGTTTCCATAAAAAAATGAACGAATGACAGGATTGTTGATTTCAATAGAAGAAGATAAGGTGATGAGTTATAAACGGGAGACACTATATGAGCACAATTGGATAGTCGAAGGGGTCAGCAGACGGGTGTTATTAGGGCTCCAATATATTTGTCAATAGCCCATCGTCATCAAACACATACTGATGATATCCCTAAAACTGAAAGACTAGCATTAGGAATTGATGATACACTGTTACGTTTTCTGTTAGGATTGAAGAGGTAGCAGATCTAAAAGCAGAGCTTCAAAATAGTTTTTTAAAAATCAGATAAAAAGGTAGGAGATTAATAATGACCATTCAAGCACCGTTTCATGCCGACCATGTCGGAAGTTTACTGAGACCAGAACGATTGAAAAAGGCACGACGTGATTATAAGGAAGGAAAAATTGAGTTAGCTGAGCTGAAGCGGATTGAAACTGAAGAAGTGACTCGTATTGTTGATAAACAAATTGAAATTGGTTTAGATGTAGTAACAGATGGTGAGTTCCGTCGTGACTGGTGGCATATTGACTTTCTAGAAAATCTCAATGGCTTTGAAGGGTATGTGCCTAAACATGGTTACTTTTTCGAAGGAGTTGAGACGGAGCCTTACGATGTACGAAATATAGGGAAAATATCATTTAATCCTGATCATCCTTTTATCAAAGATTTTAAAGTATTTAATCAAATTGTTGATGGGCGTGCCGTTGCTAAACAAACGATTCCAAGTCCAAACCAGCTTTTTCATGTTGATATCATCAATAATGATATCTATCCAGACTATGAATCTTATGCAAAAGATATTATTCAAGCTTATCGAGATGCGATTCAAGCATTTTATGAGGCAGGTGTTCGTTATTTACAAATTGATGATGTGTATTTAGCTGTCTTAACTTCACCAGATATTGATTTTGATAGGGGTCCTTATAAACGTGATTATTTGATTGAGTTAGCTGTCCGAGTGATTAATAGTGTTTTAGAGGGCAAGCCAGAGGACTTAAAAGTAACGACACATATTTGCCGGGGAAACTATCAATCGACCTACGCCTTTCAAGGGAGCTATCAATTGATTGCTCCAACTGTTTTTGCCAAAGAAAAAGTGGATGGCTTCTTTTTAGAATATGATGATGACCGTTCAGGAAATTTTGAGCCTTTAAGTCATATTCCCCATGGCGGTGCTAAAGTCGTACTCGGCTTAGTTACCTCAAAACAGGCAGACTTAGAAGATCCGGCGCTAATTAAAAAGAGGATCGAGGAAGCGGCGAAGTATGTGCCGCTAGAACAGCTTTGTTTAAGTCCACAATGTGGTTTTGCTTCAACACATCATGGAAATTTAATCACAGAAGAAGATCAATGGAATAAACTAAAACATGTCGTTGAGTTAGCGAAAGAAGTTTGGGGGGATTAAGTCCGTTTCTTATAGGTAGTATATAGCAACCAGAACGATAATCCCCCTATTCATTTCTGGTTGCTGTCTGATAATTTTTTTAAGTTAATAAAATCAAAAAGGCTTGTGCTTTTTTGGTTTTTAATTTAATATTAAACTTACTATTCCGATTAAACAACTTTGAATTATTAGAAAAAGGGGGGCAGTGTGATGATTGAATTGAGAAATATTCACAAAATATACAATAAGAAAAAAACAACGATCCAAGCATTGAAAGGGATTGATTTGAAAATTGAGCAAGGTGATATCTTCGGTGTGATTGGCTATAGCGGTGCCGGGAAAAGTACGCTCGTTCGTCTGGTTAATTATTTGGAACAGCCAACGGAGGGTGACATTATTGTCGATGGTCAGTATCTCGCCGAACAATCACCTAAGTCGCTCCGGGAGATAAAAAGAGATATTGGGATGATTTTTCAGCATTTTAATTTGCTAGAATCAAAAACAATTTATCAAAATGTGGCGATGCCATTAATTATTTCAAAGGTTGCTAAGCAAGAGATCAAACTTAGAGTCACAGAATTGCTCGAATTTGTAGGTTTAGCTGATAAAGCGTCGAGCTATCCAAGTGAACTCTCTGGTGGTCAAAAGCAGCGTGTTGGTATTGCACGTGCCCTTGCATCAAATCCAAAAATATTACTTTCAGATGAGGCAACGTCAGCTTTGGATCCACAAACGACGCAATCTATTTTAAATTTATTAAAGAGAATCAACCGTGAGTATGGAATTACAATTCTTTTGATTACTCATGAAATGTCTGTTATTCAAAGAGTTTGTAATAAGGTTGCTGTAATGGAGAACGGTGAAATTATTGAACAAGGGTCAGTACTTGATGTTTTTGGTCATCCTAAGCATTTGACAACACAAAATTTTGTTCAAACCGTCGTTAGAACAGACATACCAGATAATATCAAAGTGAATTTAGATAAAGTCGGGACACGAACATTAACTAAACTAGAAATGGTTGGTGACCATGCAACAGAGCCAATTTTGGCAACACTTATGCAAAAATTCAATTTAACTGTCAGTGCTGTATTTACAAATATGACGGAGATTCAAGAGACAACACTAGCGATTTGGTACGTTGATATTCAAGGAGATGCCAGTCAAAAACAAGCAGCCTTAGACTACTTGCTAGCACAAGGTGTCAGATGTCAGGAGGTGACAGTCTAATGTTTGAGACCAATATCACTCTACAGCAATTTGTTGAGGGGATGGGAGACACCTTATACATGGTGGGGATGTCACTATTGATCGGAACAATTTTAGGATCAATGCTTGGTATCGTTATCGTTGTGACAAGAAGAGATGGTGTGATTCCTATTCCATTTGTTTATACCATTTTAAATCCAATTATTAATATGGTTCGTTCTGTTCCTTTCATTATCTTAATGGTCGCGATCATTCCATTTACAAGAATGATGCTCGGAACGTCGATTGGAACGAATGCTGCTATCATCCCATTAATTATTTATATTACACCCTTTATTGCTCGCCTTGTTGAAAACTCACTACTTGAGGTTGGTACGGGTATAGTTGAAGCCGCTGAGTCCATGGGAGCGACTCCTTGGCAAATTATTTGGTATTTTATTTTACCTGAAGCCTTTGGATCACTAATTTTATCACTGACTACCGCAACGATTTCTTTGATTGGTGCAACAGCAATGGCTGGAACAGTGGGCGGCGGTGGAATTGGTGATATTGCGATTGTTTATGGTTATCAACGTTTTGATAGTTTTGCAATGATCTCAACGGTCATTTTATTAGTGATTATTGTTCAAGTGATTCAATCCACTGGTAATCAACTTGCTCGTTTTGTTCGACGCCGCTAGCGGATTTTTATGTCGGCTAAAAGTGTTATTTATTATTCCTTTGATCCGTAATTGTCATATAGTTTACTTTCTATAGGCAAGTCTGTTGGATTTTATAAGTTTAAGATCCACTTAGGATGCGATCTTTGTGACTTAAATAAGGCAAGGCGAACTAAGACTGCTATATCGTATGGGCTTTTATTCTTAACGAAAGAGAATCGGTCTTCTTTCATATTAGGATTACTTAAAAAAGGTAGGGAGCTATTATCATGACATTAACAAAGAAACAACGATTTATTAAAACTTTAGCTGGTAAAAAGGCAGATCGTCCCCTTGTAAGTGCCTGGCATCATTTTCTGACTAAAGAACAGGCAGCAGGTGATTTGGCTGAAGCTACAATTTCATATGTCAGACAGTATGATTGGGACTGGGTCAAGATTAACCCACGAGCTACTTATTTAGCTGAGGCATTCGGTAATCGTTATGATTTATCAGATTATCAGTGGGTGTTTCCACGTCAGATTGAAGCAATCATTCAAACACCAGAAGATTTAACAAAAATTAGCCCCATTGCATGTGAGGATTCTGCTCCATTGTCGGAACAATTAGAAGCCGTTAAATTGATTCGTCAAGGTCTGCCAGATACTCCACTGACACAGACGATGTTTTCACCATTAACGATTTTAATGTTTTTGGCAGGACGTCAATCATATGCCGATAAAACAATGTATGGCTCTGAACATCCCATTGATTTACAAAAATTATTCGTTACTCATCGGAGTGATATACATCAAGCGCTTCGTGCGATTGCTTTGACAATGAAAAACTATGTGAAGGCACTTGAAGCAGTAGGAATTGATGGGCTATTTTATGCGACAACAGGAACAGCTCATCCAGATTTATTTTCGCTAGAACAGTTCAATGAATTTTCACGTCCCTATGATGAAGTGGTGCTATCTGCATTGAAACCAGGTGGGCGCCTGTTACACACATGTGGGGCATATGCTGATCCTGAACGATTTAATGATTACCCAATTGAAGGCATTAGTTGGGACCCAAATGCTGAAGGTAATCCTGATCTAACCGTTAAATTGAACAAGGTGAAAGTTGCTGGAGTCGATCATGAAATTTTTAATACAACGAATGCTAAACCAGTGAAAGAACAAGCACAATCAGCCTTATCAATGGTAAAAGGTGAACCATTTCTATTAGTGCCCAATTGTGCGGTATCACCATTCGCTTCGGTTGAGACATTAACAGCTTTAAAAGAAAGTATTGAATAATAAAGGGGAGAATAAAGATGAAAAAGTTAATTGCCATCTTATTGCTAGGTGCTGGTCTTGTTTTGTCAGCTTGTGGCGATGATCAAGCCACTGATACGATTGTGGCAGGATTTGGTGTTGGAACGTATGAAGAACAGTTTCGTGAAGGAGTTGTGCCTATTCTAGAAGAACAAGGTTATGAGGTTGATATTCAAGTATTCTCACAAAATATGCAGGTCAATCCAGCGATGGCAGAAGGAGCAATCGACGTGAGTATCTTCCAAAGTACAGCCTATATGGAAGCGATCAATGAAGAGCTGGGTATTGAAATGACTGCCTTAACTTTCTCACCTAGTGCGCCACAATCATTGCATTCAGTACGTCATGATTCGCTTGATGCTGTCGAGGATGGTTCAACAGTTGCTCTACCCAACGACCCAGTTAATCAAGAGCGTGCTGTGCGTATGCTAGACGATCTCGGTTGGGTGACGGTGGCAGATGATGCAGGCACAGTAGATTTTAATTTAGATAGTGTGTCAGCAGGAGATTATGATGTTGAGCTAGTTGTTTTAGACCCAGCTCAAATTCTTGTCTCATTAGAGGATGTTGATTTTGGTGTTATCAATGGAAATTATATTGCTGATGCAGGTATGCGCATTGCTGATGGATTAGCCATTGAGGACACACCAGATCAACACCGGATTATTGTTTCGGTACTTGAGGAAAATTTAGATGAGCAGTGGGCTCAAGATTTAAAAGCAGCGATCGAATCAGCAGAATTTGAAGCACATATTACCGAACAATCTAAATATGATGGGTTTATCTTGCCAGATGCATGGGAAGGTAATTAATTAAGATCAATCAGTAGTGAGGCTCTGATCATACTACTGATTGTTTATATTTTGGTTTATACTAATAGTGGAAGCAGTAGAAGTGTGTGTCTAGCTGGAAAACATCGGCTCACTGATTCTGTTTGGAAGGTATTTTAGCTGGGCTGATTCTTTGAAAGGTAAAAGATGATTTGCCTTATTTGGCGTATCACTGATAAAGCCTTTCTCAGATTGTAACAAATGTTCTTCAGTTTTTTACAACCACTTTATATGAAGGATATTCTTAACCTAAACAAAATGAGGAGTGATTGATTTGGTAAAAAGGGTTCATTTTATTGGTGGTGGTCAAATGTCAGAAGCGATCATTCGTGCAATGTTAACGAATGATGCTGATAAACAGCTGATCACAGTTACAGATATTGATCAAAAAAGAAACGAATATTTAACTGGGCGGTATGGAGTTAAGGCAAATGAGTATGGGATGACGGGTTTAGCTGAAGCGGATTTAATCGTTATTGGGGTCCGGCCACAAGATGACTTGAGTACGGTCTCTCGAACAATTATTGAACAAGCTAAAGAAAAAGCAACAATTGTTTCGATTGTAGCTGGTGTTACTTTAGTGCAATTGGAAAATTGGCTGGGCAAAAATCGTCCGATCGTTCGCGTGATTCCCAATACGTTAACAGACACCGGATTGGGTTTCAGTGGTGTGGCCTTAAATGAACACGCAAGTAAAGAAGCTGTTGAGCCTTTCCTAACAAGCTTTGGCAAAGTGAAATATATTGATGAAAAATTAATTGATGCTTTTACTGGTTATGGAGTTGCGGGTCCAAATTATGTCTATTACTTTATTGAATCCTTTGTTGATGCAGGTGTTTTGGCAGGACTACCACGTGATTTAGCTTTTGAGGTTGCTTTAGAAAATCTTGTGGGTGCCGTTGACATGTTGAAACACTCTGGTAAACATCCACGTCAATTATTAGATATTAATAATTCGCCAGCTGGTGTTGGGATTCATGCGATTCATCAATTGAATTCATCAGACTTTGCTGCTGGACTACAGCGAAGCGTGTTGACAGCTGTTAATCGGACAACGGAGTTAGCTAATGAATAAAGGGAACTTAAATATGATTACTTCGACATCGAAATAGTTTACACCCCTTCACGTGATCTGTAGTTAACTTATAATGCTATAATAATAAAAAAGCTCAAGGCACAAGTTTAATTCATAGCATTTTGTGCCTTAAGCATAACGAAAGGAATGGTTGTATAAATGACTAAAATGGTTTGGGATCATACCGTTCATTATGTCAATGATTTAGAGCAGGCAAAGCAGACATTTGTAGACCAAGGCATCACTGCTTTTGATGGAGGCTCTCATAAACAGTGGGGGACATATAATGTTTTGAGTTATTTTGACTTGAATTATTTGGAGTTTTTGGCTATTGAAGATCGTGCTTTAGCCGAGTCATTAAAACCCGAGCTATCGAATGAAGTCGTTAAAGATGCGGTTCATTTATTGCCTAAATATGAAGGTTTAAGTCGAGTTGCACTGAGGACAGATGATATTGAAACTGTTCGTCAACGTCTGATCGACCATCAAATTGATGTGTCACCCCTTATATCTGGTAAGCGTTATGATGCGAGCGGTCAACTGATTGAATGGAAAATGATGACGATTGCCGGAAATTTTGATGGGCTTCGATACCCTTTTGTCATTCAATGGGCTGGTTCAGATGAAGCCCGTCGAGAGCAATTAACTCAAAACGGCATGATCACTGAGCATCCAATGGGACCACTTTCCGTGCAAGCTGCTTTGTATCGCGTCCCAAATCCTAAAGAAACAGTAGATCATTGGGCGGAAATCTTTGCAATTGAGAAAAAAACCTCTACTATTTTGGTCCTGGGTGATAAGGAATTTCGCTTTGAACAGGGTCCGGAAGCAAAGCTTTATGAGATTATATTTACAGGTCAACATGAGAAGTTGATTGAATTAAGTGGAGGGAGATATCGAGTTCTTTCGACATAAAGTAAAAAAGGGATATTCAAAGCTAATCATTTTTAGTATAATATAGGTATTGTGCATTAATTTAGCTCTAGATTATACTTAGACTGCATATTTATTAGATAGAGATAGATAAAATTAATTAAGGGGATATCTAACATATGTACAAAATTGAAAGCTTTGAAAAACAAATGTTTAAGATGTATCAGCTTAAGAATGAAGAAGGCACATCGTGGATCACGGTTTGTCCTGAGCGTGGCGGAATTATTATTGGTTATGGAACCCAAGGTTTAGAAAAGCTTTACCTAAATGAAGACACTTTCTATGATCGCAAGCAAAATATTCGTGGTGGAATTCCAATCTTATTTCCAATCTCTGGACAGCTTCCGGATGGTCTGTATGAGTGGGAGAATAAGCAATATTCGCTCCCTAATCATGGACTTGCCCGTATTCATCCGTGGGAAGTGATTGAAACCTTTGCTGATGAGGAAAAGGCGTTTATTTCTATTTTGTTTGAGAGCAGTATTGGAACAAAAGAAGTGTATCCATTTGATTTTGAAGTTATCTTTACTTATACACTAAAAGAAAATCAGCTATTTATTTATCAAACTTATCGTAATGTGGGTAAGAATCCAATGCCAATTTATCCAGGTTTACATCCTTACTTTAAAGCTAATTCAAAGATGCTTTCTATCGATACGGGTGCACAAACGTATCTTGATTATAATGATGGAGAGACGAAAACATTGACGGGTAAAATTGATTTGGAAAAATTGAATGAATCCGTAGTACTAGAAAATAAACGCACTGATATTAATGCGACAATTGATAATGTTGATTTACAAATTCATATGGCGAAGGATTTTCGTTACACTGTTTTGTGGACCGAGCAGGATAAGAGCTTTATTTGTGTAGAGCCTTGGACGGCAAAAACAGGAGAGTTGACTCGACAGGAAGAATTAATTACTGTTGAATCGGGAGAAGCATTTGAAACATGGGTTAGTTTTCAAGTAGTCTAAGTTAAATAGTTATCTAATACAGTTCAGAGCAGTTTCTTGCTTTGGACTTTTTTTATCGTCTTTTATTAGTTAGAGAGAATAATTAACGGCTTAATCTAGGAGATGGTGACCAATCATAGAAAGGGCTTAACCCATTGGAGAAAGCGCTCAATCGAGAACAGGGAGTACTCGATTGAGCCTGCTATAATTAATCAAAGACCAATCAACTCAATAAAAGCCAATTGTGTCATCAATAATTAAAAAGAGAGCTTACCGGTTTATCTAAATGAACACGTTTGATGGCATCACTAAACAATGGTGCTGTACTTAGTAGGGTCATTTTCTCAGACCACTTTTCTTGCGGAATAAAAACAGTATCGGTAACAACCATCTCTTTTATTGGTGATTCGTCAATATTCTGTGTAGCAATACCTGAAAGTACTGGATGTGTACAAGCAGCATAAATGTCTTTTGCTCCATTATCCTGTAAAGCCTTAGCCCCCATTGAAACACGACGTCCTGTATCGATAATATCATCAAGCAGGATGACGGTTTTATCTTTAATGTCACCGACAACGGATAACAATGGATGATCAACTTCTCTTGGACCACGTCTATCTAAAATGGCAATTGGCGCATGGATGATGTCAGCAAATTGTCGGGCGCGTTTCACACTGCCATGATCAGGTGCAACAACGACAACATCCTCTAACTCTTTCTTGATAAAATAAGAAGCTAAGATCGAAAGCCCATTTAAATGATCGACAGGGATGTGGAAAAAACCCTGTACTTGTGTTGCATGCAAGTCCATCACGATGACACGATCTGCACCTGCTTTTTCGATCACATCAGATATTAGTTTAGCTGTGATTGGCTCACGTGATTTAGTTTTACGATCCTGTCTGGCATATCCATAATAAGGAATAACAAGGTTAATGGTTTTTGCTGATGCTCGCCTGAAAGCATCAAGTAAAATCAACAGTTCCATAATGTGTTGATCAGAGGGGTCGTTTGTTGACTGCACGATATAGGTATCGAATCCACGAACGCTTTCCTCAATATTTATTTGGATTTCACCATCACTAAATGTTTTTATAGAACATTTACCTAATTCAACACCTAAGTTGTTCGCAATTTTTTTTGCTAAACTTTTGTTTGAACTCAGACTAAATAATTTCATCTCTTCTTTTAAATTGTGGCTTGCCACTCCAAATCGCTCCTTTTGATTGGTTAACTATTGTCCACTATCTATTGTAAAACAATTAATGGCATAATACTAGTTATCCTATCAAGATTATTTTTTTCTCAACATCATTTTTAGATCAATGAGGTACCTTGGCGCAGAACTATAAAATAGCTATAATAAGAGATAGGTTAAGAAAAAGGGTGTGGTTTCTGATGGATCAAAAGATACGTTATACATTTTTACCTCCCAAAAAATCGTTACCTATTTATATTGATAGTGTTGGCTATAATCCTTTTGAATTGGATTTTGACCGCCCAGAAGGTTACCCCTATTATCACTGGCTTCAAACTGTTGAAGGAGAAGGAGTGATTGAAATACTCAATCAGAAATTTGTTCTTGAGCAGGGACGTGGTATTTTGCTTGCTCCATATACCCCTCATAAATATCAACCTAATTATGAGAAGACGAACGCATGGTCAACGGTGTACCTAACATTTAGTGGGGCAACAATTGAAAGTATTTTTAATGCTTTAGAGATGAATTATTCTTCCATTTATCATGATACAGATGCCAATCATTTATATCACTTTATTCAAGATATTTTGGCTTATCTTGAAACGGAGCAAATAAATGATCCACTGGTTAACTACCATCTTTCGGCAAAATTATATGAGTTTGTTATTTTAATTAAAAGGTATGGTAAGCTAGATGACCAAATTTTAAGAAATCATTCGTATGATAAGATCAAACCGATTGTTGAATGGCTTGAGCAAGTTTATCCAGAGAATATTGGTCTATTGGAAATGTCAGAACAGGCTAACCTAAGTGCCCAGCATTTAAACAAGCTTTTTCGAGAAACATTTAATATGAGTTCATATGCCTTTTTAGTTCAACTTAGGATTCGCGAAGCTAAGCGATTACTATTAACAGAAGTTGACTTGACTTTAAAGGACATCGCTAAGAGAGTAGGTTTTAATGCGGTTAGTCACTTTATGACGACATTTAAAAGTCGAGAAGGGATAACACCCAATCAATATCGAGAATTACATCATACACAGGGTGTCCAATAAACAAACGAAATGAATAAAATGAAGCGACCTATTTTAATAATGCCTAACACATTAGTTGAAGCGGACTGATGTGTTAGGCATTTTTTTGTCCTATCAAAAAGGATAAGATTTTTTGATGGTAGTAAAAGCAAAATGAATGTTTCACTTCCATAAGGATGCAGTACCCTTGACGTTCGATACAAATCACTTGAGTAAGGCGAGTAACCTCACTCAAGAAAGCTACGAAGGATTGACATTGTTGTGCTTGGTCTGAGTTCCAAGGTACGAGAAGGTTAGTCGCAAATCTTTAAATGGGGCAATAAGCTAAGTTCTCCAAAAAAATTGAGGGGGTTAACAATATGAATATTTTTAGGGATATTATGATATAGAAATATCCATGTAAGCGTTTTATAATTAAATCATAAGTTAGTTAAATTAATTTATTTTATTAAAATGGGAGGGTTATTTATGGTTCATTTTAAAAGGCGTTTTAGCATGCTATTTCTATTATTGTTAGCTGTATCAATTATAGTAGCTTGTGAGCCTGATCGTGGAGAGGATGTTGGATCTTCGGAGTTAGAGGAGGGGGGGATGCCAGAAAAGCCAGATGAGTTAACCATTTGGATAAATGATGATGATTCTGGACAAGGAGATGTACTAGATCTATTTGAAACTTATTTCGAAAATTACACAGAGGAAACAGGGATTGACATTGTCTTAGAAGTTGTTCCAATGCCAGATCAAGTTCAAAAATTAGCTTTAGCTGGACCTGCTGGAGATGGACCAGATTTATTTTTTCAACCTCAAGATCGTTTAGGTGATGTTGTAGCACAGGGGCTTGCATTACCCATTGATTTTACAGAAGATGAATTGAGTGGATACAGTGATGCAGCTATTGATGCTTTTACTTATGAAGGTGAGATTTACGGCGCTCCAGTAACAATTGAAACCTATTTTGCTTATTACAATAAAAGTATCGTAGGTGAAGCACCTCCTACTATTGATGATGTCTTTGATATGAGCCTAGAGTATACCGACAGAGATAATGATGAATTTGGCTTTTTAATTTCTCCAGAATTTTATTATCTTTACTCATTTATAAATAGCAATGGCGGCTATATTTTTGGTGAAGAAGATGGTGTTTATAATGTTGATGACATTGGTTTAGATAATGAGGGATCAGTAAAAGGCTTTGAAGATTACATGCAATTCATTGAGGCAGAATTAATACCGAGAACAGTAACGGTAGATGTATTAGATGGTTTATTTACTGAAGGAAAGGTAGGTATGGTTGTTAGTGGGCCATGGAATATATCAGCTTACAGAAATGCTCTAGGGGATGATTTAGGAACGGCTCCACTTCCTAAAATGGGCGGTCAAGTTGCACCATCATTCGTGGGTGTTAAATCATGGTTAGTCTCTTCATATAGTGAAAATCCTGAATGGACAATAGATTTGGCAAAATTCCTGACGAATGATGATAGTTCCCAGTTATATCATGATATAACCGGTGAACTCCCGCCTAGATCAGCAGTTCTAGATCAGGTCGCTGATCCGATTTATGAAGGTTATACAGAGCAAATTGAACATGGAACGCCTATGCCAAATATACCTGAGATGTCCGCAGTCTGGGATATGGATGATGCAATACAACTCATTATCAATGGTGAGGATATTGAAGACGTATTAGCAGAAACGGTTCAAAATATTAAAGATCAAATTGAATTATATTAATGGTTTTCGTTTTGAGTGGGAGCAGAGTCTCCTACTCAAAATGAATCATAAGTAAGGAGATTTTTATATGGCTGAAATAAATACTAAGTCCAATAAGGATCGGCAGAGTCATAATCCCAAGACAGCGTTTATATTATCATTTATTTTTGCTGGATTAGGTCAAATTTATAATAGAAGAATTTTAAAAGGGATCTGTTTTATTATTCTGGAAATCGCCTTTTTACTCACGCTTTGGGATTTTATCGGATTAGGGTTATGGGGGATTATTACGTTAGGTACGATTCCAGTTGTAGATCATTCTGTCTTTTTGTTAGTTTATGGATTGATATCAATCATTATTATTGGATTTGCCATTGTTTTTTATGTCTTTAATATTCGAGATGCTAAAAAGCAAGCCACATTAATTAGAGAAGGATGGCAGCCACCGCGCTTAAGAGATTCCATTCGTGATGGCTATGACAAATCATTTGCCTATTTCTTAACAGCACCTGGTCTGATTTTATTAGTTTTTACCGTTATTTTACCCTTATTATTTGCGTTATCGTTAGCTTTTACGGACTATGATTTATATAATTCACCGCCCAGAAATTTATTGCATTGGGTAGGTTTTGAAAATTTCAGTGATTTGGTAAATGTTCCGCTTTGGCGAAATACATTTTTATCTGTTTTTTCATGGACAATTGTGTGGACATTAGTAGCCACAACATTTCAAATTTGTTTGGGTCTCTTTTTGGCTTTATTGGCTAATGATAGTCGTGTGCGATTTAAAAAGTTTTTCAGAACGGTTTTAATTTTACCATGGGCTGTCCCTGGCTTTGTTTCAATTATTATTTTTGCCGCTATGTTTAATGATGATTTTGGTTCAATTAATCGTGATATTATTATTCCACTTTTTGGTGGAGAAGGGATACCATGGTTAACTAATCCGGCTTACACAAGAGCTGCATTGATTTTTATTCAAACTTGGTTGGGTTATCCATTTCTATTTGCTTTATTCTCAGGTGTCTTACAAAGTACTTCTAAGGATTGGTATGAGGCCGCAGAAGTTGATGGGGCAACAAGGTGGCAAAAATTCAAAAGTATTACATTACCACATGTTTTGTTTGCAACAGCGCCTTTGTTAATTATTCAATATACAACGAATTTTAATAACTTTAATGTGATTTATTTATTTAACGAAGGGGGACCAGCCGTTAAAGGACAAAATGCAGGTGGAACAGATATATTAATATCGTGGGTATATAAGTTAACGTTTGATACGAATAATTATAGTATGGCAGCAGCTATTTCATTAATAATTGGCATCTTGATCTCCACTTTTGCAATCCTTCAATTTCGCAAAACAAGATCATTTAAAGAGGAGGGCCAAGTATAATGAATTCTAAATTAAAAAACACTTTAGAAATGGTAGGGATATATTCGGTTTTTGGGATCATGTCAATTATTATCTTATATCCTTTAGCATGGGCGTTTGGAATGTCATTAAATGAAGGATCGAGTTTATACTCATCTTCAATTATACCTGAGAATTGGTCACTTACTCACTATGAATGGTTGTTTACTAGTCCAAATAGTCATTATTTAACATGGTATAAAAATAGTATGATTGTTTCAGGTTCTAATGCGATTTTATCAGTTGCCATGACATCATTAGTTGCTTATGCATTTTCTAGATATCGATTCGTTGGAAGAAAAAGTGGCCTATATACATTTCTGATTTTGCAAATGTTTCCGTCTATGATGGCCATGGTTGCCTTATATATCCTATTAAATCTAGTTGGGTTATTGGACTCATTAACAGGTTTAATTTTGATTTATGTGGGCGGGCAAATTCCATTTAATGCATGGCTTGTAAAAGGTTATTTAGATACGATCCCAAGGGAGTTAGATGAATCAGCTCGAATCGATGGTGCAGGGCATTTAACTGTTTTCTTTAGAATTATCATACCATTAGCTAAACCCATCCTTGCGGTTGTTGCTTTATTTAACTTTATGACACCTTTATTTGATTTTTTATTACCATCTATTGTTTTGCACAGTCAAAGAAATTATACGATTGCACTGGGCTTGTATCAATTTATTAATGATCAGTTTTCAAATAACTTTGTCCGTTTTTCAGCTGGAGCCATGCTGATTGCGGTTCCCGTTGCGATCATCTATTTATTTTTACAAAAATATTTAATCTCTGGTTTAACCTCAGGTGGAACTAAAGGTTAATGTTGAAAAATATAAAACCAATGAAGGGATGGTAGATTATAATGAACACATTTATTAAGGGGGCAGATGTTTCTTCGCTAAAAGAAATAGAATCTTTTGGAGGGAGCTATTATTTAGAAGGTCAGAGAAAAGATCTGTTTGAAATTCTTAAATTAAAAGGAATTAATACGATACGTTTAAGGTTATGGGTTGATCCATATGATGAAGCGGGGCGTCCATATTTAGGGGGGACAAATGATTTAGCAACAACGATAGAGTTGGCTAAGCGTGCTAAGCATGCTGGTTTAGATTTGATGTTAAACCTTCATTATAGTGACTTTTGGGCAGATCCGAAAAAACAAGTTAAACCTAAAGCCTGGACAAATTTACATGGCAAAGCCCTAGTGGATAAAGTCTATCAGTACACACAAGAGACGTTAAATTGTTTTGCTCAACTTGATTTGATGCCGAAATATCTTCAAATAGGTAATGAAACAACAAATGGTATGCTCTTTCCCGATGGGAAAATCGCCAACTATTTGTTTGAAGAAAGACGTTTTGAAGAGTTAGATCAAGAGACTCAGAGAAAGTCTTTTGATCATTTAATCGAACTACTGAGTGCAGGCATAAAAGCAACACGAGAAATGAGATCGGCAGAAGAATTACAAATTATTATTCATTTAGATTTCGGTGGGGCTAACGACCTTTATCGAGGCTGGTTTGATCAAGCAACTGAAAGAAAACTTGACTATGATATTATTGGTCTTTCATACTACCCTTATTGGCATAATACGTTAGCAGATCTAGCAGATAATTTAAAAGATATAACAGCAAGATATAAAAAAGATGTTATGGTTGTTGAGACATCTTATGCTTTCACAGAGCAAGCACCCAATGGAGAAGATAGTATTTTTAATCTTGAACTATCTGATATAGCTGGTTATCCGCCAACAGTGGACGGACAAAAGGAATTCTTGACTGATTTGATCAAGGTGGTCAAAGATGTTCAGCAAAATGATAAGCAAGGTTTGGGAATTGTATACTGGGAACCTGCTTGGCTTCCTGTTAAAGGTTCAAGCTGGGCAAGCAAAGCGGGAATGGTATACGGTGATGATCTAGGTAAGCCAGGTAATCATTGGGCTAATCAAGGATTGTTTGATTTTGAAGGGAATGCTTTAGACTCATTGAATGTATTTACTTTTAAATAAGTAGTACGACCAATATATATAATACATAGAAGGGATGGATAATTATGTTTAAACCTTTAAACGAAAAACTTTCAAAATTACTTCATGGAGCGGATTACAATCCAGAGCAATGGTTGGATTATCCTGAGATATTTGAAGAGGATTTACGCTTAATGAAGTTAGCCAATGTTAATGTGATGTCGATTGGGATGTTTTCATGGGCTAAGCTTGAGCCAGAGGAAGGAGTTTTTGACTTTAGCTGGCTGGATCGAGTCATGGATGGTCTGCATGAAAAGGGTGTATCTGTTTTTTTATCTACGCCGAGTGGAGCAAGGCCAACATGGATGTCGGAAAAATATCCTGAAGTGTTAAGAGTGTCTGAAAATCGTGTTCGTCATTTACATGGAGCACGTCATAATCACTGTTATACGTCACCTGTTTATCGAGAAAAAATAGCAATCATAAATAGGAAGCTGGCGGAGCGTTATAGTAATCACCCAGCTATTGCCGGATGGCATATTTCAAACGAATATGGTGGTGAATGTCATTGTCATTATTGTCAAGAAGCATTTCGAGATTGGGTTAAAGCAAAGTATAAAACTTTAGCTGCATTAAATCATGCTTGGTGGACAACATTTTGGAGTCATACTTATACGAGTTGGTCACAGGTTGAATCACCAGCACCACATGGTGAGACAATGGTTCATGGTCAGAATTTAGATTGGAAGCGTTTTGTCACAGACCAGACGATTGACTTTTACCGTCATGAGTTAAAACCTTTAAGAGAAAAGAACCCGAATATTCCCGCGACAACAAACTTTATGGTTCTGTTTGAAGGTCTGAATTATGATAAATTTGCTTCTGATGTTGACTTTATTTCATGGGATTCATATCCAACTTGGCATGATTCAGACGATGAACGAGATATCGCTGCTTTCACGGCGATGAATCATGACTGGTTCCGTTCACTAAAAGGCGGCCAACCTTTTTACTTAATGGAAAGTACGCCGAGCTCAACAAATTGGCAAAATATGAGTAAATTAAAAAAGCCAGGGATGCATTTCTTGTCATCACTACAAGCGATTGCACATGGGTCAGATTCTGTTCAATATTTTCAATGGCGTAAAAGTCGCGGTTCAAGTGAGAAGCTCCATGGTGCTGTTGTCGATCATGTTGGACATGAGCATACACGCGTTTTCCAAGAAGTCGCAGAAGTTGGTGAAGCATTAGCTAAGCTAGAAGACCTGACAGGTGCCTCTGTTAAACCAGAGGTAGCAATTATCTTCGATACTGAAAATCGATGGGCGGTTAAAGATTCACAAGGACCAAGAAATATGGGGGTTCATTACGAACGAACGGTACAAGAGCATTATCAAGCATTCTGGGAGCAGGGGATTCCAGTTGATGTGATCAGCATGGACCGTGATTTATCACAATACAAGTTAGTTGTTGCTCCAATGCTCTACATGGTTCGAGAAGGAGTAGGAGAGCGAGTTGAAGCATTTGTAGCTGCGGGTGGAACTTTTGTGACGACATATTGGTCGGGGATTGTTAATGAGACGGATCTTACTTACCTAAATGGTTTCCCAGGTCCCCTTCGAAAAACGTTAGGGATTTGGTCAGAGGAAATTGATGGGCTTTATGATGATGAGTCTAATGCGATTAAATTGAATCAAAATAATCCACTTGGCTTAACGGGTGAATATGGTGTTCATGATTTATGTGATTTAATCCATCTAGAAGGTGCAGAAGCATTAGCCAATTATCAAAGTGATTTTTATCAAGGTCGTCCAGCATTAACGGTCAATCGATTGGGTAAAGGGGCAGCTTATTATATGGCGGCTCGACAAAAACTTGATTTCAACCGTGATTTCTATCGAGCACTAGCAAGAGACATAGGGTTAAAGCGCGTCATTGATCAAGACTTACCAGAAGGGGTAACGGCTCAATTACGTTCAAATGAAACAACCGATTATGTTTTTGTAATGAATTTCAGTAACGAAGAACGAAAAGTATGGCTGGATCAAGTAGAGTACCAAGATGCATTAACTGAACAAAAGCTATCGGATCATCTGCTGTTAAAGCCATATGGAATTAAAGTCTTGTGTCGCCCAAAAGTAAAACGCTAAAAATTGAAGGGCTAGATCGGTTTTTATCAACCCACTAGATGTAGAAACTAGCTATGTTTTTACATCTAGTTTTTTCAATTTAAGACAATTGAAAAGAACAATGTAGTTGATTGCAAATCGTAGAAGTTGATTGTAAATCGCAGAACTTGACTGTATTTTCGCTAACTTGATTGCAAATCGCAGAACTTGACTGTATTTTCGCTAACTTGATTGCAAATCGCTGAACTTGACTGTATTTTACGAAACTTGACTGCAAATCGCCGAACTTGACTGTATTTTCGTTAACTTGATTGCAAATCGTGAAAGTTGATTGCAAATTACAAAACTTGAGTACAAATCTATTAACTTAAATGTAAATGACTGAACTAGATAGGAAATTCCTGAGATTGTGAGCGGAAAATTTTTCTGCAAAGGATTCACAATCGTTTCTTTACACATAGATAAGAATTTAAAGTCAATAGAAAGGGGGACTCAGTTCCATTTTTTTCACAACTTACCCATTAAATTTGTTATAATAGATAAATGATATCAAACTTTTTATTGGAGGCGACGATTTTGAACTGGCAAACGACATTTGAAAAATGGGATCAATTCGAAGATTTAGATCGAGAACTACGTGACCAATTAAATGAAATGAAAGATGATCATAAGAAATTAGAAGATAGTTTCTACAAAAATTTGGAATTTGGTACGGGTGGCATGCGTGGTGAATTAGGTCCTGGATCAAATCGAATGAATATCTATACAATTCGTAAGGCTGCTGCTGGGCTCGCTCGGTATATTTTATCTGAGGGTGATCAAGCGGTAAAAAGGGGTGTTGCGATTGCTTATGATTCTCGATTTAAATCACCACTTTTTGCGATGGAGGCGGCTAAAACTTTAGCCACCCATGGTATTCGAGCTTATGTTTTTGAATCATTGCGTTCAACACCGGAATTATCATTTGCAGTTCGACATTTACATGCATATAGTGGGATCATGGTGACCGCAAGTCATAATCCGCCAGAATATAACGGTTTTAAAGTATATAACAATGATGGAGGTCAAATTCCACTGGAGACAGCAGCTGAAATCATTGCACAGGTTAATCAGGTTGAAAATGAATTATTAGTAGAAGTGAAGGACGAGATGCAACTAAAAGCAGATGGCTTAATTGAAATGGTTGGTGAGCACATTGATAAAGCTTATCAAGAGAAGTTAACAGGCATTATTCAACAACCGGAAATGATTAATGCTGTTGCAGATGATTTGAAAATTATCTTTACACCTCTACATGGGACAGGGAATGTTCCTGTTCGTCGTGCACTTCGAGCGATGGGTTTTAATCAGATTGATGTTGTTCCTGAGCAGGAGCAACCAGATCCTAACTTTAGCACGGTCGAATCACCAAATCCTGAAGAACATGCTGCTTTTTCGTTGGCAATCAAACAAGGTGAAAAAACAGGTGCAGATATTTTAATCGGAACAGATCCTGATGCGGATCGGATGGGTGTAGCCACCAAGAATGAAACTGGCCATTATGTTGTGTTAACCGGTAATCAAGTGGGGGCACTTATGCTTGATTACTTAATTGAAGCAAAGAAAAAACAAGGGACTTTAGCCCATAATGCTACTGTGTTAAAAACAATTGTCACAAGTGAGATTGGACGAGATATCGCTAAAGCTCATGGTATAGAAACGATCGATACATTAACAGGTTTTAAATTTATCGGTGAAAAAATTAAAGAATACGAAGAAACAGGTGCTCATCAATTCTTATTTGGTTATGAAGAAAGTTATGGTTATTTAGTTGGCGATTTTGTTCGTGATAAAGATGCGATTCAAGCGAGTATGCTCATTGCAGAAGTTGCTGCATTTTATAAAGAAAAAGGAATGACTTTATACCAAGGTTTGCAAGAAGTTTTTGCAAAGTATGGCTATTACTATGAATCCCTTCAGTCATTAACATTGAAAGGTAAAGCGGGTGCTGAACAAATTGAAGCACTACTTGTTGATTTTAGAGAAAACCCGCCGGTAAGTGTTGCCGATCAAATTGTTGCTTCAATTGAGGACTATCAGAGCAGTGAGCGAACACAAGTTGAATCAAAACAAATTGAAGCGATTACTCTACCAAAGTCGAATGTATTGAAGTATTTCTTAACAGATGGATCATGGTTCTGTGTTCGCCCATCAGGAACAGAGCCTAAGGTGAAGTTTTACTTTGGAGTCAATGGTGAGGATGAAGAAACAAGCAAAGCTAAACTGAAAAAGATTGAAACAGAAATCATGGATCGTGTAAATAACTTTATAGACTGTTAAGCAATTAAAAACGTCTTTCTTATTCAGATAAGGAAGGCGTTTTTTTATCATACATGTCTTTCTTAGCAGGGCTTCCGGCAGAAGATTGCTCCTATTAAATAATTCATATCATATTTATAGTAAGTCACTGATTGGTTAAAAAAGGAAGTCCATGCCTATGAATGCATACTGTGGTGTTATTTAATCAGAAGGTCATTCCAATATACTTTTGTAACATCCATCCCTGAGCTATTTAATCAAAATCAATTATTGATGGGTAAAAAAATAAGCTAATGATAAGTTAGCTTAGTAAAAAACAATAGGAATATCAATTTTTTTGAGCGTGCTTAAATAAACTTTAGCTCCGTAACATATTCAAATTGTTTAGATGAATTTATTTATACTTTTAAAAAGTATAATATTTTGTTGTGAAGCCGGTTCAGGGTAGCTAACATTTTACGGCCAAAGTATAAGAAAAACTAGTGTATTTAGAAAGACAAGTAAATGCGGGTCTTTCTTATTCTTTGGTACAACACCTTAGAGAAGAGTTAATGATATGTATAATTAGAAGACGAACAATTACGAAGTTTTAGTTTCCCTCATTTGGAAAATTAGAAAAACAGTATTGATTCATAACTTGATCAAGCTTTTGTGAAATTTCGACAAGTGCTTTTGGATCATTCGTTTCGATATATCTTTGATACATTTCATTTCTTAACTGTTCAATTTCTGGAGTTGTTTTTAGTAATAAGCTAGCATTAGTAAACTGACTAATCGTTTGATCCTCCTTGCTCTATAATCCTATAATAGTTTAATGCAATTGTAATCAATTGTAAATAGCGAACCAAGTCTTTCTTTGTCTAATTTTGTCTAATCAGCATAAAAATTTGTAGACAAAAAAATGTACTTGTCGTTAGCTAAAAAATTTCCCTACCTGCTATTTAAGCAAATAGGGAAATTTGTGTAAATCAACCTGTGTTACGTAACCCAGCTGCAATACCATTAATGGTTGCTAATACTTCTTCAAGTAACTGTGTATATTTTGGGTCATCATCGTCTAAAAGGCGTAATTGATTAATCAATTGAACTTGAATGAGATTAAGTGGATCAACTAATGGGTTACGCAAGCGAACAGATTCTTTAATGTTTGGTTGATGATCCATCAGTTCTTCTTGCTGAACAATTTCTAAAACGACTTGCTTCGTTAAAGCATGCTCAGCCTTAATCTGATCAAAAATTCGCTTGCTCATCTCTTGATTATCAATCATCTTTGTATAAGCTTCAGCAATTTCTAAGTCGGCTTTTGTCAAAGCCATTTGTAGGTTATTAATGGTAGCTTGGAAGAACGGCCAATGCTTATACATTTCTCTTAATAATTCAATATTATTCGTTTGATCAAGATAGGCTTTTAAGCCAGAACCTGTAGCATACCAGGCTGGAAGAAGCTGTCGTGATTGCGTCCAAGCAAATACCCAAGGAATAGCTCGTAAATCTTCGAAATGATCACTACCTTTACGCTTCATAGGCCGTGAACCAATATTTAGCTCACCTAATTCGTTTAAAGGTGTTCCTTGATTAAAGTACTTTAAGAAGTCTGGATCTCCAAAAACAAGTTCTTGATATTTTTCAAGTGCAACGTCTGAAGCATAGGACATTACTTTATGGGCTTCTTCTGTTGGCATCTCTTCCTGCTTTTCAGACTGAAAAATACCACCGATTGATGTTAGCAATACAGATGTTGCTTGTTCTAAGCTGCGATAGGCGATGTCAGGTAATAGATATCGAGAAGATAAAACTTCGCCTTGCTCAGTAATCTTGACTCCGTCACCTAAAGTAATTGGTGGCTGTGAAAGCAGACTTGAATATAGTGGTCCACCACCTCGTCCTAATGATCCACCACGACCGTGGAAGTATTTTAGTTTCACACCATATGATGAAGCAATTGAATGGAGTTCATCTTGTGTTTGATAAAGCTCCCAATTAGCGGTTATATTCCCACCGTCTTTACTACTGTCAGAGTAGCCTAACATAATTTCCTGTAAATCACCGCGTGCTTCTAAATGTTTTCGATATAGAGGAATATCAAAGAGTCGTTTGATCATTTTTGGACCAAACTTCAAGTCTTCAATTGTCTCAAGTAATGGTGCAACGTGAATCCGGCTTTTAACCCTGCCACTTGGATATACACGGTATAGACCCACCTCTTTTGCTAGTACTAACACTTCTAAAATGTCACTGACTGATGTAGTCATACTGATTAAGTAAACTTCAATTGCTCTTTCACCAAAGGTATCTTTTGCTTCTTTGATTGTTCTAAATGTTTCAATCATTTCCTGTGTTTCTTCAGAAAATTCATCATAAATAGAAATGAGTGGACGTGGGTCTTCTAACACTTTAATTAAGGTCTCAAGTTTTGCTTCCTCATCTAAGGCTTTATAGTCTTCAGCAATCCCAACTAAACTAAATATTTCAGCAATCGTGTTTTCATGTTCGCCACTATGATTTCGAACATCTAAAGTAGCTAAGTGGAAACCAAAGAGTTCAACTTGCCTAATGACTTTACGTAACAGTTTAATTGGATTTCCATTAGGATGATGCAACTCAAGACTATCCTGAATGAGGATTAAATCATCAATTAATGCATGGGCATCGCGATAGCCATTTTCTTCATCAATTGAAGTTAATTTAAGACGACGATGTATGAGTCCGAGTTTTACTCGATAGACCTCATCTTCTTTATGCCAACCGTTATAATGAAGTTCTTGTTGATCTTTGGCAATTGATTTAACAAGGGCACCACTCACATCAACCCTTTTTGTTGATTGACTTAATTTTTCTTTTAAGCCATTAATTGACTCTTCATATTTAGTCAAAACGAGTTTACGATGTTCTGTTAATGTTTTGTAAGTAGTTTTAGCTTTAACAAAAGGATTACCATCACGGTCTCCGCCAATCCAAGAGCCAAATCTCAAGAACG
Source organism: Amphibacillus sp. Q70 (assembly GCF_052055485.1). GTDB lineage: Bacteria > Bacillota > Bacilli > Bacillales > Amphibacillaceae > Amphibacillus. The sequence goes on from NZ_CP197171.1 coordinate 2,113,324, forward strand.
ATGGGACGTGAAAACGATGGTTATATTTATCTTCTAATAACTCTTCTAAGTCTTGATGAACCAGAGGGAGCACATCGAAGAGTACCTTATCGAAGAAATAAAGCCCGTTTGACACTTCTTTCATAACAGAAGGCTTCTTCTCACGTATTTCTGCGGTTTGCCATAAAATTGTGATTTCTGTTTCAATTCTTTCTTTTATGACTTTTTTATCATAGCGTGTATAAGCATATTCTCGTTTTTTCAATAAGTTAGCAATTTGATGATGAATGCGCAGCATCGTTCGACGTGTAGCTTCTGTAGGGTGTGCTGTAATGACAAGTTCTAATGACAACTGATCAAGTGCACTTTCGACTTGCTCAATTGAGATGTTATTGTCAAAAAGCTGATTGACACCTTCTTCTAATGAACGAGGCTGGATAACCGTGTCATCTTGCATTTGATACTGTAGTCTACGTCTAATGCGATAATTTTGCTCTGCTATGTTATAAAGTTGTAAATTTACGGAAAAGGCACGGATGATTTTCTCACGTAATGGTGGTTCAAGTTTTTTAATTTCTTGGTTTAATTGATCGAAATTACTTGGACGATTATCATCACGAAGTGCTTTTGATAAAGTCCGGAAATGTATGACGGTGTTGAGCAGATCTTCGCCACCTTCATGACGTAATACGCCATCTAGAATTTTATTAAGATATTCAACATCTTGATTCAGTGTAATGTTACTTAGTTGAAAGTTCGTTTGTTGCATTAAATCACTTCCTTTCATAATTTTTCATAACATAAAGGCTTAATTCACAAGGATAACGCAGGTTCATTTTTTTAAAAAATCCCTTTGTTGAAAAAAATTAAAAAGCTATAAATGTATCATAACACGAATTATTCTTAAAAATAACTGAAAAATTCTGTCAAACCTCCAATTTTGGACACTGTTATAGAGATAAGTTATCTATTTAGACTATTTATTATAAAATTAATCTCAAAAAAAGATTAATAGAGTCTGAAAACTTGAAAATAATCATTTTTTATATAAGAAAACTATTGATAACGCTTACAAAATTAGTTATGATAGAAGGGTAGCAAGCGAGCTGCATCCCTTCGCAAGTATTGACCTGTACCTTTATTGTTGAATGATAATATAGGTATAGGTATTTTTTTGCCTATTAAAATTATAAAATTTTAGTGGTGAACGGCTTCGTGCTGACTATTTTTTTAAATGCGTTTGTCTTGTTTCAAGTTCAGTTCATGATAGAATTATTCTTTGCAAAACTACTTGGAACTTAATTAAGAGATTATAATCGAGAGAGATTCTTTGTAAGAAGGCGAATTTATTTAAACAAAAGGAGGCTTATTGGTATGAAAGGGAAATATATTTTATCAATCGATCAAGGCACAACAAGCTCTCGAGCCTTTCTTTTTAACCAAAAAGGAGAGGTAATTGCAACCGGGCAACATGAATTTGAACAATTTTTCCAAAAACCTGGTTGGGTGGAGCATGATGCCAATGAGATTTGGACATCTGTTTTAGCTTGCATTGCTGATGTGTTACGGAAGGCTGATGTTCACGCAAGCGAAGTCGCAAGTATTGGAATTGCTAATCAAAGAGAAACGACGGTCGTTTGGGATCGTGAAACGGGCAAACCGATTTATCACGCACTGGTTTGGCAATCGCGGCAAACAGAAGAGATTTGTCAGGAGTTACGTGAAGCAGGCCATGAGGATTGGATTCGACAAAAGACAGGCTTACTCATCGATCCGTATTTTTCTGGAACAAAAATTAAGTGGATCCTTGACCATGTGCCTGGTGCGCGCGAGAAAGCTAACCGTAACGAGCTCCAATTTGGAACGATTGAAACATGGTTAATTTATAAATTATCTGGCGGGAAACTTCATATCACTGACTACTCTAATGCATCACGGACGATGCTATACAATATACATCAATTAAAGTGGGATCAGGAACTGTTAGACTTACTAGACATTCCTCAAAGTATCCTTCCAGTAGTTCGTTCATCTTCTGAAGTATATGGTTACACGATCAGTCATCATTTTTTTGGTGAAGAAATACCCATTGCTGGGGCTGCTGGTGATCAGCAAGCTGCTTTATTTGGGCAAGCTTGCTATGAAATCGGTATGGTCAAAAATACATACGGAACGGGCTGTTTCATGCTCATGCCCACAGGGCAAAAGGCAATTGAGTCTAAGGATGGTCTGTTGACGACAATTGCCTGGGGAATTAACGGTGAAATTACTTATGCACTCGAAGGGAGTGTCTTTATAGCTGGCTCTGCTGTGCAATGGTTACGTGATGGCTTGCAGATCATTGAGCATGCAAAAGAAAGTGAGTATTATGCGAACTTAGTTGATTCAACTGAGGGTGTTTACTTTGTACCGGCATTTGTTGGTTTAGGAACGCCTTATTGGGATAGTGAAGCTAGAGGCGCCCTATTCGGGGTAACACGTGGAACGACTAAGGCACATATCATTCGTGCCACATTGGAATCAATTGCTTATCAAACAAAAGATGTTTTAGATACAATGGTCAAAGATGCAGGAACTGAAATAAAGCAGCTCCGGGTAGATGGTGGTGCGGTGAAGAATAATTTTCTAATGCAGTTCCAAAGTGATCTCTTAAATGTTCCAGTTGAACGGGCAAAGATTAATGAAACAACAGCCCTTGGTGCTGCTTATTTAGCCGGCTTAGCGATTGGTTTCTGGCGCGATTGTGATCAACTAGCCTCATATTGGCAACGTGATCAATTGTTTGAAGCAGAAATGTCAGTTGACGTGAGTGAACCGTTATATTCTGGATGGAAGAAAGCAGTAGAAGCAACACGTGGATTTAAATAATAGTTAATAGAAAGACGTTGATTTTCCATTAGAGAAGATCAACGTCTTAATTATTTCTAAGGAAGGGTGAAATTCTAGTCAAGCAACAGCTTTGAGGTAGCTAAAGTGTTACTTGTAAAATAGTTATTTTACGAATTGCGGATGTTCTTTTGAAACAAGATCTAATTTTGCTGCTGAAGCATTTTTACTAACTTGCTCTGGTGTTTTACACCCAGGTATAACAGTGGTTACCGCTCGATGTTGTAGGCACCAAGCAAGTGCCCATGTCGCCATGGCTGTTCCCTCTGGCAACTCTTCTTGAGTAATTTTTTCGACTGTCTTCAGCATCTGAATTTGTTTTTCTTGATCATGACGTGAACGTACGTCACCAGTTGAAAAGCTATCACCGGGTTTATATTTACCACTTAGATAGCCACTTGCTAAGGGGACTCGAGCAAGTACACCTAAGTTTTCCTGTTCAGCAATCGGGAAGATGTCTGCTTCTGGTTCTCGTGTTAATCGATTGTAGACAACTTGTAGTGCATCAGCCCCCACTGATTTAGCTGCTTTTGTTTGATGAACACTTGGTTCATTTTGTAAGGAGAGCCCTAAATAGCGGATTTTCCCTGCTTGCTTTTGCTTATCAAGCATGGTCCATAGTTTGTCATTATTAAATTCATCATCTGTTAAGGAATGGGACTGATAAAGATCAATATAATCAGTATTTAGTGCTTTCAAGGAAGCATCTAATTGCTTGAGAACAGAATCAGCATCAACATGTCGTGTTCGTTCAAAGGCTGAATGGAAGTGATGACCGAATTTGGTTGCTACTATCCAGTCTTCACGATTGTGCCGCTTGAGATAATCTCCAATTAATTGTTCTGAAAGGTGATCTCCATAACATTCTGCAGTATCTAAAAGATTAATTCCTTCTTGTTGTGCTTGATTTAAAATTTGATCAACTTGATTTTGAGAAAAATCCACACCCCACTCTCCACCAAATTGCCATGTACCGACACCAATAACAGAAACATCTAAATCTGTTTGGCCAATTTTCCGATAGTGCATCGTCACACCACTCCTTTATGGTCAATATGCACTTAGCATATCACATTTATTTTATCAAATGAAAATGATTGGCTTTCTGATTTATAAGCTGATTTTGTCAAAAAAAAACACCCAATTTAACGATGCATTGGGTGTCAATAAGGGGGACAATCTAATTTGAAAAATACGCTATCTCTACTGAGAGCATGAATCTGAGTATTCAAGTCATAAGAAGAGATATATATTCCAAAATTGTAACCGTTTTCATTATATGATAAATCAGCGCGTTTTACATGATTCAAAAGACCTAATTTTATTACTTTAATTACAATAAAAAATAATTGTTCATTAATTATAGAAATAAGTATGCTAAACGGGTAGTCAATCTTGTAACTGATTAACCTATTTAAATGATCGCCTTAGCGATGGTGTAGTTAATCTAGGATAAATTGAATAAACTTGTATCAACTTCATATAATATAATAATAGGGAGACTTAGAAAGTTAATGTAAAAGCTTGCATAGCGAAATTTTTAAAAGATTTCAAATCCGCTGTTAAATAAGCAACTGGCAGACACATTGCTAGAGGTTAGCCAAACATTTAAGGACAGGACTTAACTAAAATCAACTTATAGTTTAATGAAAAATTTTAAGTGAGTTCCCCACGACTAAATTTTCTTGTTAAATAAGGTAATCACACGGTGAAAGACTATGAAGTATTTTACATTTAGAAGAAAACCTCGGCTTAGCACCGAGACTTTATGATCTTCGACTAACTATCCATATCTTATCGGAGCGCCAAAATCATCACTACCTCGTGAGAATAAAGCCTTAGTTTCTAACACCAATAAAATTTTATGTTTTAGCTAGGGCAGGAATAGGAGTTTTGTTTATTCTGATTCCTTCAAAATTCCATTATACATCAAGAGGTGAGTTTAATGTTTGCTAAAATGAATCAAAATTCAATGGTAAGTCAATTTTAGAATCAAGTTGGGAGTCTGATGCTAGTATAGTTTCATGGACACATCTTAGTTAAGTTATTACAATTAATTTTAGGAGGATGTGTCCAATGAAACATAAAAATAACGGAAAACGATACAGTGACGACTTTCGTAAAATGGTTGTTGAGTTATATAATTCGGGTCAATCAGTTAAAAGTTTAAGCAGCGAATATGGCGTTTCTGAAGTAACTATTTATGCATGGATTAAAAAGTTCAATCCAATTGAGTTAGAAGATGGAACCTCTGTAACGCCAGATGATTATGCAAAATTACAGAAACAAATACTTAAATTACAACAAGAAAATGATATCTTAAAAAAGGCTATGGCCATATTCGCAAAAAAGTAAATGATGCTGAAATAACTGATTTTATTCATGACCAAAAAGAAAACTATCCTGTGCAAACAATGTGTGAAGTACTTGAAATTCCAAGGAGTACGTACTATCAGTCATTAGATAAAACGATTTCTAATCGTGATAGAGAAAATAAAGAATTAACTAAAAAGATTATTGAAATCCATAAAGAGAGCAAACACCGTTATGGTGCACCTAAAATCCATCAACAATTAATAAAGGTAGGTTACAAAGCCAGCCTAAAGCGAGTTCAACGTTTGATGAAAAAAGCTGATATTAGGTCAATCGTTGTTAAAAAGTTTCGTCCTACTCCAAGTAAGGAAACTATTGTTGAGCGAGAAAACATTCTTGAAAGAGACTTCAGGGCAGAAACGATTAATGAAAAATGGGTTGGTGATATCACTTATATCCATACACTTCGTGATGGTTGGTGTTACCTTGCATCAGTTATGGATCTTCACACTAAAAAGATTGTAGGTTATTCCTTTTCTCGTACGATGACGACTGATTTAATTATAAAAGCACTAGAAAATGCTTATCACGCACAAAAACCTGATGAAGGACTCATATTCCATTCAGATTTAGGTACACAATATACAAGCGATGAATTCGCTAAAGTGATAAAAAATTTCAAAATGACACATTCTTTTAGCTATAAGGGAAGTCCTCATGATAATGCTTGTATTGAGTCTTTTCACGCTATTTTAAAAAAAGAAGAAGTAAATCATGTTCAATACTTTGATCATAAATCTGCCGAATTAGCTTTATTCCAATACATTGAAGGTTGGTACAACCGCAAAAGAATTCACGGTAGTATTGATTATAAAACACCACAAGAGATGGAAGATTTATATACTTGTGCTGGATAACTAACGCTAACTAAATTCACTGTACCGGCTTTACGTGGAGAGGCGGGCATGATAGCCTTTCGTGGCAAGCCAGGAATGTTTTAAACGAGCTGGCTCCATGGCTTAGAAATCGTGCCCGCAGAGGCTCCGTGTCAAGCCCTGACAGTTTAATATAAATCATGTTCAAAGAACAATTAAAAACTTAACTTATTCGTGTCCAAAAGATTGACGTAGATCCAGTCAATAGGGGAGATGGATGACTAACCTAGCATATTCGATCAAGAAGTGCCTATTATTTTCAGTGTGTAAAGGTTGGGTTGAAAATCTTTTAAATATACTAATGATAAATGTAGTCATCAATTAAAATTATTTTCAGAATTGGTAACACGTGTGAACGAAAGTGACTTACAATTGAAATTAAATTACTTGTAAATAAGCTATGATTCATGGAGAGATAACGGTTTCCATACTGGCGAAAGTTCATTCTCACTTTGTTTTATTTCCGAAAAAAGCGTATAATAGTAGATGGACCCAAGAAAGGGGTGGTTTGATGGCTTATTATAATAATAGACGTGAACCAGTAGAGGAAATTGAAACAAGAATTTGGTCATGTACAGATGAAGACTGTGCAGGTTGGATGCGAGCAGATTATTCATTTGATCAAAAACCAACATGTCCGTTATGTCATTCAGAAATGCTCGAAGAAACAAAAATATTACCTATAATAACAAAATAGATGTTAAATGAAGTGATCAATTTAGATCGCTTTATTTTTTTGGTGATGTTAATAATTATTTTCTTATTTATCCATGATTACGTGCAAAGCTCAGAATTCGCGTGCAGATTGAATTTCGCATATAAAACCTAGATTTTACGTGCAAGCTAAAATATTTCACATGAATCAATTTATTCCACATATAATAATCAACTGTAGTTTTGTTAATTGGCGTGCAGCTTTGCATAATGCTCTTAATACCAGAATTGATAAGTTTTACACTTGAATGAAATTAGGAAAGATGTTTCAATGGAATCAAGTTATATTATGGGTAGACGAGTGAACGAATTTTTAAATTGAATGGGGTATAAATGTGTTAAATAAAATAACAACAGGTGGATTGATGCTGTTATTAAGTATGACTTTGATTGCATGTAACAGTCATGAGACAAACGAAGACAGTGAACATGAACAGCTAGATGAGACAGTTAAGATGCCAAATATAACTGAAGAGCCGGATGATATTGAAGAGATTGTGACAGCAGATGAATTAGTAGATGAGGATCTTATGGTTTTAGTTGTGAATGGTGAAGAAGTTTATGGAGATAGTTACAATCTAGTTTATATTGAAACGAAAAACACACTCTTACAAAATAGTGATCAAGTAGATGATTTAGACCAGGTTCACGAGGAGACAATGACGGCTCTGATTCGCCAAACTCTATTAGCACAGGATGCTTATCAAAACGGTATTGTTGTAACTGATAGCGAAGCTGATGCTATTTATCAAGATACAAAAGCTCAGTTTGAGACAGAAGAAGAGTTTTATCAAACTTTAGATCAATTACCATATACAGAAGAGGTTTTCCGAGATATTTTAGTTAAATCATTACTTCAACAATATTATATTGATCAAGAATTCTCCGATATTAGTATAAGTAATGAGGATGTTGAGAACTTTTATGATATCCTTCAAGAACAGATGGAGGAAGCCCCTGAGTTAGCTGATATTCGTACGGAAATTGAAAATCAACTTTACCAAACGGAAATTCAAAATGCTTTGAATGACCGATTAGATCAATTGTTAGCCGAGGCTGAAATTGAGGAGCTGCTTTAGAGAAAAGAAGAGACTAGGACAAAACCAAGCTTAAAAAGGGAGCTGTTACACAATGAAAAATAGATTGTGTAACAGCTTTTTTATCTGCTTAGAAAAGCTGAACTACTCAATAAGATTAAAAGTTCTGGCTGCAACACTTGAATCGATTCGAGTAAGCACTAATCAAGTAAATGGGGATGAGAAATAAACACGGAAGGACATTTCAATGATATGAGTAGTTCAAAATGTCCCAACTCGTGCTCAGAAGAGACATATCAATGATGCGAGCTGACCAAAATGTCCCAACTCCTACCTGCTATTGTATGACTCAAGTAGACACTTCTCGAAAATGTCCTTTTTGCTATGATTTTGAGCATGGCATCGCTAGCTATGAAGATAAACTCGATAATCCTAAGCAACGTTTATTTCACTTTCATCTTTTAGGGGGGGAGCGACCTGCAATGGATGACCTGATTTAATGCGATTGAGCATAGATCTTATCTTTTACACCTGGCATAAAAGTAACAGAAGAAAAAACGGTTGTGTTTATCAAAAAATAGATAAACACAACCGTTTATATCATCTGAGACTCGTTTTGTTCCAGTCTCTTTAAAAGTTTATTCATAGAGCTCTTGATAAATTTCAGTAACTTTTTCAACGACATAACCACTGCCGCCATGATCTTCAACATTTTCAATCATCATCGCAATGATTATGTCATGTGAATCTGGATAGGCAACGAACCAACCATTTTCAGCTGCATTTTCATCAGTTAACGATTGCTTTAATTCAGCTGTACCTGTTTTGCCTGATAGAGTAACGGCATCGATATTGGCGTGTCGTGCTGTCCCATTTGAAGCGGCGACAACTTGACGCAGCGCATCGCGTAAGTATTCCGCATCCTCCGGTTGAATAAGGTCTTCAGCATAGGCTTGGGCTTGCTCCTCATCATTTTCCAAAATCGGTTGAATCATTGTTCCGTCATTTAATATCGGTGTATAGGCTGTTGCTAAATGCAGGGCAGTTATTAAAATTTCACCTTGGCCATAGCCAGAGTCAGCGAGTAGTGTTTCACGATCGAGCTCACCACTGTTAGATACTTGACTCGAATAAATAGGGTATCGATAAGATAAGCCGTCCTCACCAAAACCTAGATCCACTAAAGCCTCAACAAAATCTTCTCCTCCGATTTCAATCGCCTTTTGAGCAAAGTAAATGTTATCAGATCGAATAAGTGCATTACTTAAATCAACAGGCCCTGTCGACTCAGAGACACGTCTCACTTTATAATCGCCCCAATTTTCTTTACTCCAGGTTAAGCCTTCGATTTCGACAGCATCCTCGTGAGTGATTACCCCAGTATTTAATCCAATCATTGCGGTAATCGGTTTAAACGCAGATCCTGGTGAATAGGTTGAGGTGAATCGGTTTAAATTTGGCTGCTTTGGATCCTCAGTTAATTCATTATATTTCGATTGACTAATTCCATATGCAAAGTCGTGCGGATCAAATGCTGGACTTGATACGAGTGCAAGTGTCTCCCCGGTCTCAGGATCAATGGCAGCTGTAGTTCCTGCTTCACCGTCATAATAGTCATAAATCATTTGTTGTAATTCTGCATCAATCGTTAAGGTAACATCTTCGCCTGGAATAGGTGATTTTTCGGAAATCCCGATTTTACTGTTTTCATTTTCAACGATTAATCTAATGCCGTCTTCACCACGTAAACGTTCTTCGAAAAGTTGCTCGGCCCCTCGTTTGCCAATCTGATCGTTTGGCGAATAGTGACCTTCATCAGCTTCCGCTAGTTCCTCTTCAGTAATCGTTCCGACATATCCAATTAGATGAGCTAAACTCTCATCATAAGGATAAGAGCGTCCTGTTTTTGTATTGGTTAGCACTGGTGGAATCTCGGTTAAATCGTCAATTAAATCCTCATCATTATTAGGAACTGTTTTTAGCGGGACGAAGACACCATCTGTCACCCAGTCTTGTTCGAGCACTGATTCAATCGCTTCAACACTCATATCGAGTAAGTCGGCGATTTCTTCTAGCTCAGATTCACGATTGTCTGTGAATTGAGCAGGATCAACACCCACTTCATAAACTGAATCATTTACTGCCAACCCATTGCCATTTCGATCAAAAATTTCCCCACGTGTTGTTGGGGTTGTGACGAGTCTTATAGAACCGCCATCTGAAAGTTCTGGGAAAATTAATCCCGGATCCCAAACGACTTCCCAGTCACTCTGTGTTTCACCTTCCTCGTCTTGAGTAGTCAGTTCCACCATCGTGATTTCAGCATCGAATTGAATTTCTCCAACAACCGATTGTTGCTGTACCGTTATAGGGAAAGTTGTCGGTATATCCTCCTCTTCACTTTCTTCAGAAGTATCTGGTATGGTATAGGTAATGGATAAATCCTCAATTTCTAGATCTTGATAAATCTTTTGATAACGCTCGGCAAAATCTTCCTGACTGTATGTTTCCTGTGTTTCCTCAGAAAGCCTATCATACATTTCAGTAAAATTTTGCTCCTGCCATAATTGAATGTATTCTTCAAATCGTTGTTCTGGTAAAATAACTTCTTCATCGTCTGAACAGCCAGCAAGAAGAATAACTAGAAGTGCAACGATTATATAAGTAAACTTTTTCATGACTTAACCTCTCCTCATCATTCTTCAACTGGAACAGCATAAATAACGTAGCGGTCAGGGGCATTTCCAATATAACCAAATGGGTAACAGGTAGAAATGACAAGTTCTTCATCAGGAGCAGTTGACCCAATCACAGAGGTATCGTCTGCGCTCACAATAATAGAATCGGTCATTTCATATTCAAAGCTTCCATATGGTAAACGGACTGTAATGATATCTCCAATCTCAACTTCGCCTAAGCGAGTAAAAACAGTATCGCGATGTCCAGATAATAAAATTTGATCATTTTCACCTGGATAGGCAGTTTGTGACATATGCCCAACGCCACGTTCGAGCTCATCTGGGTCCGTTCCTTCAACAATAGGGATCGATGCTTCAATTTTTTCAATTTCCAATAAACCGATTGTATCTCCAAATTGAGGATCGAATTCATCTTTTTCATCAAACTCATCATTATTCGGTGCAGCTAATAATTCTTCTGCCTCTGCCAAGGCTTGCTTTTCACCGATTACCGTTTTTATATACTGATAACCTCCGATTGAAAGAAAAATAACTCCGATCAAAATGAATAATGCTGCAATCTTTTTCATCATATCTGCCTCCTTGTTGATTTATATGTTAAAAATGGTATCTATCAGTAGCTTAGAACGCCATTTTTCAGCTATGTTAGTAGCCTTGTCTCTGTCCTTAAATCATAACATAATTAAGTGGTCTTCATACGAATTAAAAATAAAATAATTTAAGAGGATGTTCAAATAGTCCGATGAAAATAATACTTCAAGAATAGGTGACTTACGACTAACTGCCGGTACATCCTGGGACTGGGGCTCAGAATAAGAAAGACACTTATTCTTGCACGATCAAAGAAATAAAAGATTTTATTGGTGAGCGTATAAGTCAAACGATGGCATTCGTTATAAAGACTTGGCGATAAGCCAAGTTTTGCTAACCTTGTAAATGCTCCGTAGTTGTCCTTAGTGTGATTACTCGCCCACTAAAGTGATTTGTATCGAACGTCGAAGTCACCACATCTTCTGGAAGCTCGTTAGCTTGTTTTTCTGCTACTGATGTATCTTAATACATATATTCCGTTCCTTGGAAAAGGAATCCACCTTTCCTGAGTGAAAAACCGTCTGCTCAAAAGATACTGCCTTGAGCTTCTCGGTCCTTTCCATTCTTATGGGTGCGTGGCTTGAAATTAGTGTTATATTTTGAACCACTATTTTACCGTTATCGCATCCTTTTTGAACACGTCCTTTTTTAAAAATTAGGTATGATGAGGAATTTCAATATATGTTTCGCCATTTATGTCGAGGTTAGCTTGATCGCTGGTTAAATCAGTGATCCATGTCGTAAAGGCATCTAGTTGATTGACTTCAACGAGGACATGAAATGAAACTTGCTCTAGATAGTCAATGGTTTCAATTATATATTTTTTTTGACGTAATTCATTTTCGATTTTTCCTAATAAAGGATAGGCGATGGTTATAGAAACCTGTTTCATTAATTGACGCTTAACAATTCCTGTTTCTTGAAGAGCTGCAGAAGTTGTTTTGGAATAAGCACGGATTAAACCACCGGCACCTAGCTTTATTCCACCAAAGTATCGGGTCACAACCACACAAGTATCCTTTAGTCCGTTTTTTTTAAGTACTTCTAACATTGGAACCCCTGCTGTACCACTTGGCTCACCGTCATCATTTGCTTTTTGGATTTGATCATGCTCACCAATCAGGTAGGCGGAGCAATTATGAGTCGCTTGACTATGTTCTTTTTTGATTTTTTGGATGAAAGCTTGTGCTTCTTCTTCTGTTTCAGTCCGTTGGATATGACCAATGAAGCGAGATTTTTGAATCACGATTTCAGCTTGTCCTTGTAATTGAACAGTTAAATATTTTTTCAGCACTTAAAAACCTCCTGTCATTCTTTATTATAAGTGGATTAGCGGACAAGGTAAAGCGGGTAACTCTCTTAATATAGTGGATAGACAAAGTCTTGATCAATTGCTATTATGTAAACGTATTATATATTCACTTTTTTAAAAAAATTCCAACTCAAAGAGGAGCATAATATGAGGTTTTGGCAAAGATGGAATACGTTAAGAAATCAAATGCTCGCTGTCTATTTAATTGTTCTTATTCTAGTTCTTTTTACGGTTAGTTTTTTAATTTTCAACCAAGTAGCAGAGATGTTAAAGGAAAATGCTGAAGAACAGGTTCAACAAACAGCGAAGGAAGCAATTGGTCGTTACGATTCATTATATGAGCAGTTAAATTTAATTACGAAACAAATTGTGACAAATGATCGGCTCCAATCAATTATGCACAAGGAATGGCAGGGGATATCGGCTACGTTTGAGGAAAGGCAAGAATTGGTGACGCTAACAAGCCGTCTACAAGCGAACGCTGATGGGATTTATATTACTGAATTATTCAACCATCAATTTGACAAAATCACCCCCTTAGATGGACCTGGGCTGATTGAACAAGTTAGCTTAGAAAGTATAGAAAAAACGGACCAAGCTAGGGGACAGTTAGTCTGGATCGGTGAAGATCAATTAAATTCAGACTATTTTTTACTGATGCGTCGGGTTAGCTTACTAGGTCAAAATTTTATCAATGGCGGCTATCTGTTGGTTCGTGTTAATAAAAATTATTTCCAAACACATGCCGTTGGTGATGGAGAAGATCAGTTAACCATTGTGTCCGATCAAAATGGGCAATTAATTTCCTCTAATTACGAAGAATTTACTAAAAATAAAGGGATTGAATCCGAAAATCAAAGTGAGTTGTTTAATGAAGAAAATTATCTACGCAATAGTGAGACATCACGAGAAACAGGCTGGACAGTGATGATGTTAACGCCGATGAGCCGTCTGACAGAAGGATTACCGATTTTGAGAACAGTCATTTTGCTTGCTGGCGTTGTTGGTTTCGTTATTTTCTTTATTTTTTCCTTTTTTCTATCAACCTATATTACTAAACCCATTAATAAATTAACAGAAACAATGCGACAAGCTGGTGAAGGGGTTTTAACGCTGACACCGCCCAGTACGGCACCAAATGAAATAAATGAATTAAATAACACCTATAACCAATTGGCTGAGCAGACAAACTACTTGATTCAAATGGTTTATGAGAAAGAATTGATCAAAAGTCGGACAGAGTTAAAAGCGTTACAAGCCCAAATTAATCCACATTTTCTTTTTAACACGCTCGATTCACTTTACTGGTCATTGGAGGATAAAGAAGAGGATGATTTAGCTGAAATGGTGTTGGCAATGTCAGATTTATTCCGCTATACGATCACTTCCTCTAAGGAAGAAGAGTGGGTGACATTAAAAGAAGAACTCGCTCATATTAAACAATATATGACGATCATGAAAATGCGGTTTGGTGAGCGTTTGACTTTTGAAATGGCTGTGGAATCGGAATTAACAAACTTATGTTTACCTAAACTGATCATTCAACCTCTGATTGAAAATGCTGTCCTTCATGGTATTGGTGATCAAATTGAACAAGGTACGATTTCTTTAGTCATTAAAAGTACCGAAAAAAAAGACGGTATGATGATCTCAGTAATAGACAATGGCAAGGGGATGTCGCGAGAAACAGTTGAAATCGTTTACCAAAATATTCAGGAAAATAATGGTGTTCAAATATCTGGTAATGGAATGGCGCTTGCAAATGTTGAAAGACGAATACAGTTGTATTTTAACCCTGAACAGATCGAAGGAATTACAATTTCAAGTGAACAAAATAAAGGAACTGAGATTCGTTTTACGATCCCGATTATTGAGTAATATTTTGTTAATCGGATCTAGATCAATCCTTAGCCTAGGAAAAGGAAGGTATGAACATGAATAGTAAAAAAATATTAATTGTTGATGATGAACCTAGGACAAGAGAAGGCTTGAAGCGGACATTAGAAAAATGGTCAGAAGGCCAGTTTGACATCACATGCTTAGATAACGCCCAAGCAGCAATTGATTATATAGCAACCCATCCTATTCATCTGTTAATTACAGATATTCGTATGCCGAAGATGACAGGTCTGAAGTTATTAGCAAACTTGGAAAAACAAAATATTCTACCGATGGTGATTGTTATATCGGCTTATTCTGAATTTGAATATGCGCAAGAAGCGCTTCGATTCGGAGTGATTAATTATTTACTGAAGCCAATTGGGAAGACCAAATTAATTGAAGCGGTCGATGAAGCGCTAAAGAAACAAGAACAACAGGATAAATCAAAGCTAATGAAAAAGATAATTGATGAGAAGTTAATCGATATTGATAGAAATGATACCCAATCTCGTTCCATTAAGCAAGCTATCGCTTATATTGATGAGTATTTTGATGCTGATATTACCTTGAAAGAGGTCGCAGAGCATGTTCATCTCAATTCGAGCTATTTAAGTACACTATTCAAAGAAGAGCTTAATCTATCGTTTACTGATTATTTAACAAGAGTAAGAATTCAGCGTGCTAAACAGTTGCTGTTAACAACAGATTTAAATGTGACTGAAATCGCAGAAAGTGTGGGTTATAATACACCGAAATATTTTAATAAAGTGTTCAAGGAGCAAGTAGAATTGACACCTAGTTTGTTTCGTAAGTCGAATGAAAACGCTTTCTAGAAATAGTGGAACTTTTACTAAAATTAGTGACCTTACTCGATCTTTGTTCACGTGATAAACTATGTTTGAAAGTCTAAAATCTATTATTTTATAGGGGGTAAGGTTATGTTAAGAAAGCGTTCATTGTTAATGTTCGTGTTAAGTATGTTGTTAATTGGTTTATTAGCTGCCTGTGGGGATTCAGATGATCAAGAGGACACAGGTGGGACAGACACGGATGAAAACACAGGTGAAGACGTTGTGATTGATTTCATGCACTTGTGGCCAGAGGGAAGTTCTCGTCAGCACAATCATATCGTGCAAGAAATTGTTGATCAATTTGAAGCCGATCATCCGAATGTAACGATTGAAATGGAGATCCTCGGTAATGAGCAGTACAAAGAGAAACTAAGTGTTATCGGAGCTTCTAATGAATTACCAGATGTCGGAATGACTTGGGCTGGTGGTTTCTTGGACCCTTATGTAAGCGGAGACATGTTTGCGCCACTAGACGATATTATCTCTGACGATTTTATTCCTGGAACAACTGAGGCTTATGCGGTGGACGATGTCACCTATGGCTTACCACTTGAATTAAATATTACACCTGTTTACTACAATCAGGCTATTTTTGATGAGCATGATGTAGACGTTCCAGAGACATGGGATGAATTTAAAGATGTGATTGCAACACTAGCAGATGCCGGTGTGACCCCAATCACGTTAGGAAACCGCGATGCATGGACGGGCTCAATGTGGTATATGTATTTAGCTGATCGAATCGGTGGTCCAGATGTACTAAATGATGCGATTAATCGAGAAGGATCATTTGAAGATCCAGCCTTGATTGAAGCCGCTGCTGAAATTCAGGAATTAGTGGATATGGGTGGCTTCATTAACGGTTATAACGGCTTAGGTAATGATGAAGCAAAAGGTTACTTTATCAATGAACAGGCAGCAATGTATTTAATGGCGACTTGGGATTTACCTGAATGGACAACAAATGAAGACAACCCACAAGAATTAAGAGATGCAGTCGATTACTTTAAGTTCCCAGTTGTTGAGGGCGGCGAAGGTGATATTGATAGTTATGTGGGTGGACCTGGTGTTGGCTTATTCGTTGCCGAAGATTCTGATGTGAAAGATGAAGCGATGGAATTTGTTGAATTTTTTGTTGAACGTTGGGGTGAGATGGCTGTAACCAATGCGGGTGTGATTCCAGCAACAGCTGTTGATACAGATGGAATTGACTTGCCGCAAATGTATATTGATATTTTAGATGATTTAAATGAAGCATCAAACTTAACCTTATATGCAGATGTTCAAATGAGTGCTGCTGCGGCTGATGTTCATCTAAATATGATTCAGGCTATTTTTGGTGGTGAGGTAACACCTGAGGAATTTGCCGAACGACATGAAGAAGCACTGGCTAATGAAGAATAAAAACTAAGGAAAAACAGATGAATTTAAGGGGTATATTTCGATTATATGCCCCTTTCCCATTTTAAAGTTTGAGTACGAAGGGAGCAGTAAAAAATGAACAAAGTCATGTCGAATAAATGGGCCATTGCTCTATATGTTCTACCAGCATTTATTTTATTAGCTGGGTTGGTTTATATCCCCATTTTTCTAACCGGATATTATGGTCTCATGAACTGGGATGGCGTTGGGGAAATGAATTTTATTGGTTTAGATAACTATATAAATTTATTACAAGATTCAAAATTTTGGTTCAGTGCACGTAATTCCTTTATCTTAGCACTTGTATCAACAGCCTCTTTAGCGATTTATTTAGTCATATCATTAATTTTGTCTGGAAAAATTAAAGGCTCTGAATGGTTAAGAAAGATTTACTTAATTCCGATGCTCCTATCTTCAGTAGCAATCGCTCAATTATGGATTAAAATCTATGACCCTAATAACGGGATGTTAAATAGTTTACTATCAACGTTAGGTTTTGAAAATTTACCTGCCTGGTTAGCACAGCGTGATACCGTGTTAATAGCGATCATTATCGCAGTTATCTGGCAATATGCAGGTTTTTATATCATTATTTACAGTTCAGCATTGAAAGGTATTCCGAATTCATTAGTTGAAGCCGCACAAATCGATGGGGCCAATCCAATCCAAATTGCTTTAAAAGTCAAAGTCCCATTAATTTCAGGCGTGATTAAGACAACAGTGGTTCTCGCGATAGTGGGTTCGTTGAAATACTTTGATCTCATTTGGGTGATGACCGGTGGCGGACCTAATGGCGCCAGTGAGGTCATTGCTTCCTACATGTATAAAGAAGCATTCAGTAACTATAATGCGGGTTATGGCAGTGCGATTGGTTTTGCTTTATTGGTCCTGTCACTATTAATCACTATTATTATTCAAAAAATAACATCCTCAAAAGAGGATTTAGAATATTAAGAAAGGGGGATCCACATGGCTACATTAGCAGCTGTTAAAGAAACAAAAAATAAGCCTAGACCATTGCGGCGGTTTGGCTTTGGTTTACTATATCTTGTCCTGGGTTTAGTCGCTGTTTTTCAAATTTACCCACTTGTTTGGTTGTTCTTCTTCTCCTTAAAAGGAAATGCAGAAATATTTGGTCGATCTCCCTTCGCATTACCGGAAGAGTGGCGTTGGGATAATTATGTACGAGTATGGACAGACGGAAATATTAATCAATATTTCTTTAACAGTGTTTTTGTGACTGTAACAGCGGTCATATTAACGGTTTTACTAGCTAGTTTTGTCACCTTTGCCATCACTCGAATGAATTGGAAGCTAAACAAATTTGTGTTACTGCTTTTCATGATTGGTTATATGATTCCAATCCATTCAACACTTGTTCCTTTGTTTCAATTTTTCTTAAAAATGGATCTGATTGATAATCCCATATCAATTATTTTAGCTTATATAGCTTATAATTTACCGCTGACAATCATGATTTTAGTAGGTTTTTATAGTACGTTATCACGTGAGGTTGAAGAAGCTGCCATTATGGATGGCTGTTCGATTCATCGATTGTTCTTTCAAATCACTTTACCGATGACAACGCCAGTTATGACAACCACAGTTATCATTAATATGATCTATAACTGGAATGAGTTCATTTTTGTCAATACCTTTATCAGTTCTGATCGTTACAAAACATTAACCGTTGGGATTCAGAATTTTATCGGTCAATATTTAACGGATTGGGGTGCAATTGGGGCAACCCTTATGATCAGTATTATCCCCATTTTAATTGCTTTCTTCTTCTTAAGTAATCGAATTGTAGAAGGATTAGCAGCTGGTGCAGTGAAGGGATAGATGGGGAGATTTTGAATGATGTCTAACTGATGATACGTGGATAATTGAAAACTGAATATTTGAGCAAAAAATATGCTTAGGTTTAGTGGTAAAAGATAAGAAAATCGCAAATAACGTATTGGTAACGTTATTTGCGATTTTTTTATTACAGATAACCCTCCGTATAACTTCCACTGATTGAAGTTTCACTTTATTTTACTACCGTTCATCTTCCGCTAAAGTTTACCATCAATATAAAAATCACCTGGAAAATGTCTAATTAACGTTAACGTGAATACGAAAAAAATAAAAAAACCCGAATCATGTCGTTCGGGATTTTTGTTCAACATTTAAAAACGTGTGATAGCTTGTACCCATCAATAAGAGTGCCATAAATGAGCCGCCAAAGAAGAAAGTTAGACCTGGAATATAATTCATGACAACGACTGTAGCAGCAATTCCAATGATCATGGCAACATTATGAAGAGGATGAATCATCATAATGAGAAAAGCGTGCTGAATAGTTTTGAAAAAACTAAGATCGTAATGAACATAGACTGGAAATAGATAAAGTAAAGTTAATACGACAAAAATCAAAAACATATATAATGGAATATGAATGAATAGCATACCAGTGCTCTCATTAACAGACATAAAAATTAAATCGGCATAAATCATCACCCCAATTAGGAAAATGATGCTACCATAACCATTCGCTTTAAGAAATTCCTCTCGAAAAGCTTTCCAATAAGTACGGAAAATCGGTAGATCGGTTTCGTTACGAATCCAACGTCTAATGACCACAAACATTGCAACCGTGGCAGGAAAAAGACCGAATATCCCTAACCCTAATAAGGTAAAGCCAAGCCACAGTAAATTAAGTATAGCTAATCGTGAGATCCATTCTGTGATTTTATATAATGTTTGTGCCATAGTAGCCTCCCCATCAACGACTTCATGTGTTTTAGTTTAATTATAATATTTATATTAAAGGTCACCAAGGATTAAAGATTAGCAAATATTCAATTATTTTTAGATTTTCAAATGATAAGCTTTTAAAACTGCACCGTAAATGTGCTATGATAAAAATATCTATGAGTAGATGTTCAAAAAGACTGAGAACGATCGTTGTGAATTTCTACATTAACTTAGAGAAACTTCTATTAAGCACACCCATGTTCTGAGATTGTGCTTCTCTGATCTGCTGGATCTATGCTCTCTTCTTTTTGAACAAGTACAATAAGCCTAAATATAGGAGCTTAATTATGAAACAGATAAATGAAAAGAACTTTGATCAAATTATTGATGGTATGTTAGGTGTTGTTGATAAAAGTAAAGATGAACTATATGAATTAACAGAGGCGTCGAGGGAAGAACAAAAGACCCTAACCCGTGATTTAAAGGAAACGAGGCAACAAGTCAAAGATACGATTGTTCAGGGTGAACAACTTGAGAAGCAGGAGCGAATTTATCGGAATCGACTTGCGCAAGTGAGTAAGAACTTCAATGTATATTCTGAAAAGGAAATTAAAGACGTTTATGAGACCGCTCACGATCTTCAAACTGAATTAAAAATGGTTCGAGAGCGAGAAACGTCTCTCCGACAAAAACGCGACTTTATTGAACGACGCTTAAAATCCTTAGATCAGATTATTGATAAAGGGTCGGCCCTTGTAAGTAAAGTGTCGGTTATTTCGAATTATTTAACGGATGATTTTAAGCAAATTGGTGATTTGATAGAAGATGCCAATCAAAAACAAACATTTGGGCTGAAAATCATAGAGGCGCAAGAAGAAGAACGACGTCGAATTTCTCGAGAAATTCATGATGGTCCCGCTCAAATGTTAGCGAACATTTTACTTAGAGCAGATTTGGTTGATCGAACCTTTAGAGAGCGAAGTCAAGAAGAAGCGATGAAAGAAATGAAAAGTATGCGTTCAATGGTGCACACATCATTGCATGAAGTACGTCGAATTATTTATGATTTACGACCTATGGCGCTAGATGACTTAGGGCTTGTCCCGACGATCAGAAAGTACTTGGCGAATGTAGAAGATTATCATAAGATTACGATTACTTCATCAGAGCAGGGTTGTTTCAATCAGTTAACAGCCAAATATGAAGTTGCTTTATTTCGTTTAATTCAAGAATCCGTTCAAAATGCAGTTAAACATGCTGTTCCTAAGAGTATACAAGTTAACATCAGTATAGATAACAATCAGGTTGCAACCTCGATCCGAGATGACGGCGTTGGGTTTGATATCAATAAGAAGAAAGAACAATCATTTGGTTTGATTGGAATGCGTGAACGTGTTGAAATGCTAGATGGTCAATTGGAAATTAACTCGAAAATCGGACAAGGTACGACTATTTATATTAAAATTCCGTTAAAATAATAATACAAATTAATTATATTAATGTTTTTTTACGAAAATCATGTATAATTAGTATAGTTAATTTGACAAAAAAAAGAATTCAATTGAGTAGTGATAAAATTTTTTTCAGACATTAGTCTACTTTCGTTTAATTATTCATAAATTAGTCAAATTGTTTATGATACAAATGATTGATTAATTATAGTGTGTGTTCAAAAAGAAGAATAAAAAGAATGTCGTTGGCTTAAAGTTCTAGCATCTTATTGCAGGGGCTTTGACGGGTGAGTAATCACAAATCACTTTGGTAGGACGAGCAATCAAACTAAGGAAGTAGCAAAACAATGACATTGCCAGGATAATTATCTATCTTGTTCTAAGCTCCAGAACGTGGATGACCTTAACAGAAGTTCCCTTATTTCCAATGAGCTTTCGCTGGTTAGGGTGATGTCAATAGTCGACACGAGCTGGAGTCGGGGAGTTTTTACGGGAAGATCCTTGGACTCGACAGTCATTTTCACCAGACTTTTTGAACATTCTTTCATGCAAGGTGGATAGTCTGAAATATATCTAAAAAGAGAATAGATGGAGGAGTAAAGATGACGAAGAAAATTATTTTAATTGATGATCACGTTTTGTTTCGTGAGGGAGTTAAACGCATTCTAGATTTTGAGGATAGCTTTGAAGTTGTTGCAGAAGGTAACGATGGTGAAAATGCACTTAGTCTCGTTGAAGAACATAAACCAGATGTTGTTTTAATGGATATTAATATGCCAAATATTAATGGTGTCCAAGCTACAAAGAAAATTTTTGCTAAATTCCCAGATGTTCGTGTTATCATTCTATCGATTCACGATGATGAAAACTATGTAACACATGCACTTAAATCAGGTGCTAATGGTTATCTATTAAAAGAAATGGATTCAGAAGCTCTGATCGAAGCGATTAAAATCGTAAGTGAAGGCGGTTCATACTTACATCCTAAAGTAACTCATAACTTGGTGAAGGAATTTCAACGTTTAAGTAAAGTTGAATCAGGAAGTATTGAAGATATAGAATATCGTAAACCATTACATCTGTTAACACGTCGCGAATGTGAAGTCTTACAATTGCTTGCAGATGGCAAGAGTAACCGTGGTATTTCTGAACACTTGTTTATCAGTGAGAAAACAGTTAAAAACCATGTTAGTAATATTTTACAAAAAATGAATGTCAATGACCGTACACAAGCTGTCGTCATGGCTATTCGTAATGGTTGGGTTGAAGTTTTATAATTTAACAAATATTGTATTTGCTAATTGATAGAAAACAATCTAGTGAGCTCATTTGACTAGATTGTTTTTTTATGATCGATGGCACGATGAAATACCAAATCAGATTAAACGAAACTTCAATCAGTGGGAGTATTACGGATGGTTATCTGTGATAAAATAAAAATACTTTAATGAAAGGCTATGATTTTTCCGTTTAATTGGTTAAAATAAGAGGTAGTTTATATTGATTAACTATTATCATGGCATTATTTTTATCATACTTATATTAATGATAGAAGGGTACGATCTTTAAAATGAAAATAGCCGTATTAACAGACAGTACATCATACTTAGCAGAAAGTACAAGAAAGAAATATAACATTGAAGTGGTTCCATTAAGTGTTATATTTGGCAATACATCATACGAAGAAGAAATTGAATTGAGTGCTGAAGAATTTTATTCGCTTGTTCGAAACTCTAAAGAATTACCAAAGACATCGCAGCCATCGATTGGATTTATGACGGACAAGCTAACTGAGTTAGCAAAGGATTATGACGCGGTCATTGCTATTCATCTATCTAGTGGAATTAGCGGAACGTATCAATCCATGCAAACGGCGGGGACGATGATTGACGAAATCGATGTCCACGTATTCGATTCAGAAATGAGTTGTATGGCACAAGGTTTTTATGTGCTCGAAACAGTCAAAATGATTGAACAAGGCTCAACACCAGAAGAAATCATTGCGAGATTGAACGAAATGAAACAATCTATGCGTGCTTATTTTGTTGTTGATGATTTGCAGCACCTCCATCGTGGTGGGCGCTTAAGCGGTACTCAAGCGCTGGTGGGGAGTATGCTCCAAGTTAAACCCATCCTACATTTCGTCGATAAAAAAATTGTCCCATTTGAAAAAATTCGAACACAGAAAAAAGCGCTCAAGCGAATTGTTGAATTGTTTGATGAAGATGCAAAGACTGGCAAACCCATTCGTGCTTCTATTATCCATGCGAATGTCCCAGATCTTGCTCAAGCATTTGCAGAAGAATTAGAATCTCTTTATCCAAATGCTGACATCTCAATTAGTTACTTTGGAGCGGTTATTGGAACTCACCTTGGTGAAGGCTCAATCGGTCTCGCTTGGTATCTAGAATAAGGTTAGAAGCTCCACTGTGTTTGCAGTGGAGTACTTGACTTTTTGAGTCATTCTCCCGTTGATCAAAATATTTTCACCCCATCCACTCGATTTTTAATAAAAAATTGTCCGAAAAGCTCGGCAGCTGCCCACAAATCAAAGAAAACGTTCACCATTCCCAAAAGTTGCAATCAAGCCCCACACACCAAATAAAGGAGGTTCTTTAACTTTGGATGACTACGCCAAACGCTTTGCCGGACGTCTGCTCCTCCGTGATGAACTCAATCTTACTGAGTCCGAGCTTACTTATTTAGTTACAACCAATCAGTTAACCCCTATCCAGCCAATCACAAAACACTTTTTTCACAAGCGTTGTCTTCGATGTGGTAACACAACTAAACATCTTTTCGGAAACATTCCTTGCTCTAATTGTCATAAAACACATTACTATTGTCGCAAGTGTATTCAAATGGGACGTGTAATGACTTGCACACCGCTATACAAATGGACAGGGAATTCACCGATTTGGGCACCGCCAGCAAGAGCACCACTTGCCTGGGAAGGTCAACTTACACAGGGACAGCGTGAAGCTTCTGATCGCATTATTAAAGCCATCGAAACGAAACAAGCTGAGCTTTTGATTCATGCTGTTTGTGGAGCAGGGAAAACAGAAATGTTATTTGAAGGGATAGCTTTAGCGATCACACAACAGAAGCGAGTTTGCTTAACTTCACCACGAGCTGATGTCATTCGAGAACTGCTCCCTCGCTTTAAACAAGCCTTTCCAAATACGACAATCGTCGGCTTGTATGGCGGGAGTGGTAAAAATCATCAAACGGCTCAACTCACACTTGCCACCACACACCAACTTTTGCGCTATGAGGCGGCTTTCGATCTGATCATCATCGATGAGCTTGACGCTTTTCCTTATCACGCTGATCCTAGCTTACCCTACGCAACCCAGCGAGCACGTAAACCAACAGCCACGATGATCTATCTAACCGCCACACCTCGTCAAGAGTTACTCAAACGTCAACCCCCCACTGTTTTTGTTCCGGTTCGATATCACGGTCATCCGTTACCCGTTCCAAGACTGCTCTCAACCTATAAATTCATTAGAAGAGAGTTGCCAAACTGCTTTTGGAGCTGGTTCAACCAACGACAAAATAAAAGTCGGCAATTACTAATTTTTATTGCAACCATTAGCCAAGCTGACGAACTTTTACCCACTTTAATAAAAAAGTTCCCTGACAAAAATGTTGCCGCCGTCCATGCTGAGGATTCTGATCGAATTGAAAAAGTTCAGCAATTCCGCAACAAACAAATCGACATCCTTTTCACAACAACAATTTTGGAGCGAGGGGTAACTTTTCCATCTGTAGATGTGGCTGTGATAGATGCGGGACATCAAGTATTTGATCAAGCAGCACTTGTTCAAATTGCTGGTCGTGCTGGCCGAAGCCCAGAGGATCCAACAGGGGACATTGTTTTTATCCATGATGGTAAAACAAGAGCCATCCGCGATAGTATTAACGCAATTAAAGTAATGAATAAACGAGCTGGCTTTCATTAAAAAGCGAGATTCTTTAAAAAGGAGGCATTACTATTTACTGTTATGTTTGTCAGGAACTCATAGAAGATCAGGTCACATGGACCACTCTTTTTGAATTCAACTCTCAATCTCCAATCTGCACACGTTGTCGCTCCCAACTTCAACCCATTCAGACACCGACATGTCATTATTGTGGTCGCGATGATAGGGCAAACTGCTACGACTGCTTGCGCTGGAAACAAGCTCAATTACTCCAGAAAAACCGAGCTGTCTTTCGCTACAATAATTTTTTAAAAACGATTATTAGTCAGTTCAAATATCGAGGTGACTATACATTAGTCCATGCTTTTAAACAGGATTTTACTCAAGGATTTAAACAAGCATTTCCGGCTATTTCTAAAACAACAAAGCTTGTTCCAATCCCTTTAAGTGACAAACGTTTAGCTTCTCGGGCATTCAATCAAGCTGAGGCTTTAGCTGACTTACTCCCTTATCAAACCCTCCCACTATTAAAACGGATTGAAGGCGAAAAACAAGCGAAAAAAAATCGCCATGCTCGTTTAACGATGAAGAATCCTTTTGAGCTTAATAGACAATGTCAACCAGAGCCGGTGATTATTATTGACGATATTTATACAACAGGTGCAACGATTCATCATGCCGCTCACGTTTTAAAGACAAATAATTATCAGAATATAGCTAGTTTTACTTTAGCACGATAATCAGATTCAAAATTAGAAAAACAAGCCGATATATATGATATAATGCAGACAGGATTTTAATTAAAGGTGGGGTCTTTAATGGCAGAACTAGATAATTGTATGAACTGTGGTAAATTGTATGTTCGAGTTACGCGTCCGATTTGTCAAGATTGTCATAAAGAAGAGGAGAAGAAGTTCCAAATTGTCTATGATTTTATGAAAAAAAGAGTGAACCGAGAAGCAACAATACCAGAGATTGTTGATGGTACGGGTGTTGAAGAAGATTTAATTATCAAATTCGTTAAAGAAAATCGGTTGCGAGCTAACCAGTTTCCAAATCTAAACTACCCGTGTGAACGTTGTGGCAATCCAATTACTGAAGGAAGACTTTGTCAAGCATGCTCTAAGGATTTAACAAAGGACTTAGAAATTGAAGAAGAAATTGCTGCTGTTGAACAGCGTAATGAAGAGAAAGAGCGAAATATGGTTCGGACTTACTTTGCCATTGACAAAACAAATAAAAAAAATTAAACATTCTTATGAATCAGTCGATATAAAAGCTAGAAAAAGTAAGCGTCAAGAAAGAGGTGAATGGTCTTGAAAATACATGGCTCAAATCAACCCAAAGTGAATCCATACCAAAAGCAACTTCAGAAGCATGAACAAACGAGAACGGAAAAACAAGTGAAGGCGGATCAGTTGCAAATTTCGGACCAAGCAAAGAAAATGCAAGAATTAAGTGGTGTCCACCCTGCCCGACAAAAACGGGTAGAAACCATAAAAGCACAAGTGGATGCAGGGAACTATAAAGTAGATCCAGAAAAGGCAGCTAAAGGATTGCTTTCTTTTTGGAGAAAATGACTTTCAGTTTAGTCAACTAACGACAAGTTGACTCTAGTAAAATAAGGATACAGTAAAATAAAGTAAATCCTCAGTCAGATAGAAGAGTTCTAACTATTGATTGAAACAGCGATAAAGGAGGATTTAGCCTCATGTCAATTGAACGTATTTTATCAGCGCTTGAGCGGCTTGTTCAGCTCCATGACAGCTTGCTCCAATTATCCCTAACGAAAACAGATCTGCTTAAAAAGGGGGATATTGAAGGTGTTCAGAACATTTTAAAGACTGAACAGAAACATATTCAAGCTGTTAATAAGCTTGAAAAAGAGCGCCTAACAGCAGTCGACAAATGGGCAGAACAATATCAACTCAGTGATGATGAAAAAGTTGTTACAGAAATTTTGAAAAAAGTGTCGGATGATGGTGAGCGTAAACAACTTGAAGAATTGTCAACAGAATTAGCGGAGAAATTAATGGAATTAAAAGCGCAAGAAGCACTAAATCACGAACTAACGAATCAATCATTGCAATTTGTTCAAATGAACTTAGATTTACTTAGTCCAACAATTGAGCAAGTCAATTACGGAAACGCTAAAAGTCAAAACGATCCGCAATCGAAACGATCTGTTTTTGATTCAAAAGCATAGGAGGATTTTAAATGGTTTCATCTTTTCATGGATTAGAGATGGCAAAGCGTGCATTAAACGCACAGCAAGCTGCTTTATACACAACATCACACAACATATCCAATGCCAACACGGTGGGTTATACCAGACAACGTGTCAATTTTGAACAGATCAGTTCATTGACATCTAGTCGAGAGCCGGGCGGTGTTACAAGTGGTGTCGGAAGCGGTGTTGAGGCAGGTTCTATCGAACGAATTCGAGATCAATTTTTAGATGCTCAATTTCGGAAAGAAAATAGTAAATTTGGCTACTATCAATCCCAAGCTCAAGCTCTGAAACAAATGGAAAATCTATTAAATGAGCCAACAGAAGAAGGTTTGGCTTTTGTATTAGAAGATTTCTATAACAGTCTACAAGACTTAAATGGAAGTGCTGATCATTCAGGAACACGTACGGTCGTTGCCAACCGAGGCGAAGCTGTAGCTGAAACCTATCGATACTTAGCTTCATCAATCAAAGACGTTCAAGATGATTTGAAAAATCAGATTGATGTCACAGAGGAAGATTTAAATTCCATTTTGAGACAGATTGACGCAATTAATAATGAGATTGCTGGAATCGAACCACATGGACTCGTACCAAACGATCTTTATGATGAGCGTGATCGCTTAATTGATAGCCTATCAACAATGGTTGATATCGAAGTGACCTATGACCAAAGCAAAGGACAACCCAGTCCAATTGCTGAAGGAATTGCAACGATTTCTTTGAGAAATAATGGTTCAGATCCAATTGTTTTAGTAGATGGAGAATCTCAATCATATAGTCAAATTGAGATTGAGGATGATGATGACGGTAATATTGTGTCTTTAACAGTGACAAATCCAGAGACTGGACTTGATGAAACAATCGAAGCAGCGGACTTCCGTTCAAATGGTTCATTGAAATCCTTAATTGAAATGAATGGCTATATCGATGGAGATGAAGTAGCTGGTTATTATAACGAAGTCAGAGATGATCTTGAGACAATGCTTGTTAATTATGTTGATGAATTTAATCGTGTTCATAACTCAGGAACAGACTTAAATGGTGAACCTGGAATTGATTTCTTCGTTTATGATGAAGACGATCCACTAGGAACAATCAAAGTTAACGAAGAAATTCTCAATAATCCTGATCTAATTGCTGCCAGTTTAGATGGCAACAGTGGTGATGGAACCAATGCAATTGATTTAGCAGAAGTATACAATAAATTAGGAGTTGGGGATTTAGGTGAACGTACATCGGTGAAAAGTTTTTATCAGTCAATGATTGGTGAATTAGGTGTGAAAACAAAAGAAGCCAACCGAATGATGGATAATAGTGGTGTTCTTCGACAACAAGTTGAAGAAAACCGAATGTCAACGAGCTCCGTTTCACTTGATGAAGAAATCAGTAATTTAATTAAATTTCAACATGCCTATAATGCAGCAGCAAGAAGCATGACTACAGTAGACGAAATGCTTGATCGAATTATTAACCAAATGGGCTTAGTCGGAAGGTAGGGAGATAAATGCGCGTATCACAAGGAATGATTTCAAACAATATGCTTAAGAACATTAGCAATAGCTATGGCAACTTAAGCAAATATATGAATCAATTTTCAACAGGTAAAAAGATTACTAGACCATCTGATGATCCAGTTGTCGCGATGAAAGGGATGAACTATCGTTCACAGCTTTCTAATATCGAACAATACCAACGGAACTTAAGTGAAGTTCATAATTGGATTGACAATACGGATGAAGCAATGGGAGAAGCCACGTTGATTATGCATAAAATTAATGATCTAACTGTTCAAGCTAGTAATGGAACCTATGATGGGGATGATCGTTCGAATATTGGGAAGGAAGTTGATCAACTTATTGATCAATTAGTCAATCTTGCCAATACACGTGTCAATGATAAATATTTATTTAATGGAACAGGTACCAATGGAAAAATGGATGATGATGACAACCTGACACCTCCTTTTGCTAGAAAGACAAATGATGAAGGTGATATAATATTTGAAGTATCAGACAACACAGAGGACGTTTTAATTGAAATTTCCCCTGGCGTAAGATTTAAAGTGAATTCAGATCCCACTAATGTCTTTTCTGAGGACTTCTTTAATGAACTACAAGATTTAGCTAATGATTTAAATGATGACAATATTCCAGACGAAGATATCGGAAGCCACCTTGGCATCATTGAAGGGCATTTAAATAACACATTAAACCACCATGCCGAAGTTGGTGCACGAATGAATCGTGTTGATCTAATTGAAAATCGCTTAGGGAATCAGGCCATCAGTGCAGAAGATATGATGTCTGATAATGAAGATGCTGATATTGTCGAAGTGATCATGAATTTAACGATGCAGGAAACGATCCACCGTGCTTCATTAAGTGCAGGGTCACGCGTCTTACAACCTACATTG
This sequence comes from Amphibacillus sp. Q70, assembly GCF_052055485.1. Classification (GTDB taxonomy): domain Bacteria; phylum Bacillota; class Bacilli; order Bacillales; family Amphibacillaceae; genus Amphibacillus. The sequence goes on from NZ_CP197171.1 coordinate 2,142,706, forward strand.
TTAGATTTTCTAAGGTAAGATCAAATCAATAGAGTAAGGATAAAGAGTATCCTTGACGTGAGCTAAAGAGCTTTGTCAGATAGCTGACTTAGCTCTTTAACTATAATTATAGTTAAAACCATTAAAAACATCTCTATTACTTAAGTTAGGAAGTGATCAGATGCGTGTCCCACAAGTCCGGCTTCAGTCACAGCCGGCGTTAATCTCGATTCAGACTGATCATGCTAGACAAGAGATTCAACAACCAAAAGCAACCCAAGAAATCCATCAAGGACAAGCTGATCTATCGATTCGGACAAGCCCATCACGACTAACCATCGATCAATCACAAGCATGGTATGATGCTGGTTTGAGAAGTGCTAAGCAATCACATGAAGACTTTGCTCGACAAGGCTATCAAAAAGTGATGGAGGGTATCGCCAGGCGAAGAAGAGAAGGTGACGAGCAAATGCGAATTGAAGATGGTGGGCAACCATTAATCACTCAAGCTGTCCAAAATGCTTATAAGCCTCAGAAATCATTTAATATTGGCTGGATTCCGTCAGTGTTTTCTGTTAAGACCGATTATCAGCCAGCCGAAGTCGATATCCGCGTTGAGATTGATCAACCAGTAATCCGTAATACCCCGAATAAACCAATCATGACCTATACACCGGGAAGGGTCACAACAGGAATCAGACAAGAAAATGACTTAATCATCGATTTTGAAGATCTTGTCTTCCGTAATTTTCAATTTGAAATGTCAATTTAAAAGAAGGGTTTGAATAATGAATATACAAACAAAATACTTTGGCGATGTTACGATTGCAGAAGCTGAAATAATCAAATTTCCCAATGGACTGCCAGGTTTTCCAGATCAGAAAAGCTTTACTTTAATCAACATCCCCGACAATCCAACCTTTTTAGTTTTACAATCAATTACTGAAGCAAGCATTGCTTTTATCGTGATGCCACCGCTTGAACTCTATCAAGATTATGAGATAAAAATTGATGACACAACACTGGAACTACTTGAGATTGAATCGGAGCGAGATGTTAGCATACTTGGAATTATGACATTAAAGGAAAAATTTTCTGACAGTACCATCAATCTACAAGCGCCGATTATTATCAACCATACCAAACGGTTAGCTAAACAATACATCACTAATAATAAAAGTTATTCAACACAGACACCGATAACTCCAGTTCAGGAACGGGGGGTTTAACTATGCTTGTCCTTACCCGTCGATTAAACGAAGCGATTCAAATTGGAGAAGATATTGAAATCAAGATTGTTGGGGTTGAAGGTGACCAAATCAAATTAGGTATTTCTGCCCCAAAAGAGATTGATGTCCACCGGAAGGAAGTTTATTTAGAAATCCAACAAGAGAATAAACAAGCCTTAAATAACCCAGATGACTTACTAAACTTATTAAACGCTAGGAAAGAATAAAACCCTAGCAGATCTTTTAGGTGGGGCAAGTAATCACAGCATCAGGAGCTTTTAATGAGACGAGTAATTACACTAAGGGAGGCTGTGAGTGTGAGACATTTACATCGCAAGAATAAGTGTATTTCTTATTCTGAGTTCTAAATCTTTTAGGTGGAACGAACGAGTGGTCACAGTCCTAAATCCCTACTCTCTTACCACAACGATTCGTTGGAATGTCGAAGTCAGCATAACCATGTGCAAGTAAAAACGAGCGAAAACGACTTTTTTCTAAAAAAAATAAAAAAAGATTAAACATTATTAAAAATGGTCCGATAGTAATAGTGTAAGCAAATAACAGAATAAAAGACGGCCGCTTTTATTCTGTGCTTGCCACAAGGATGTGGCATTATTATATATCACTCAAGGAGGAATTTTATCATGAGAATTAATCACAACATTGCGGCGTTAAACACACACCGCCAACTAACAGGTAACACAAATAATGTTCAAAGCTCATTAGAAAAACTATCTTCAGGTCTTCGTATTAACCGTGCTGGAGATGACGCAGCAGGTCTTGCTATCTCTGAAAAAATGCGTGGTCAAATCCGTGGTCTTGAAATGGCTTCAAAGAACTCACAAGATGGTATTTCTTTAATCCAAACAGCTGAAGGTGCATTAACTGAAACACATGCAATCCTTCAACGTATGCGTGAACTAGTTGTCCAAGCTGGTAACGAAGCGACACAAGGTGGAGACGAACTAGGAGCTATTCAAAATGAAATTAATGATTTAATTGAAGAACTGGGCGGCGAAGATGGTTCAAAAGGTATTTCTGACCGTACAGAATTTAATGGTAAGACACTATTAGATGGCAGTTTCTCAGGTTCACTACAAATCGGTGCGAACCAGGGTCAGCAATTAGCTATTGAAATTGGTGACATGAGTGCTGCGACAATCTTAGGCGGAGATGTATCCGCTATTGATGTAGAAGCTTTCGGTGCAGAAGGACTTGATAGTGACGCTATTGGTGCAGCAATTGATGAGGTATTAGAACTTGTTGATGGAGCACTTACTACTGTATCTGACGAAAGAGCTAAATTAGGTGCGGTACAAAACCGTCTTGAGCACACAATCAACAACTTAGGTGCTTCACAAGAAAACTTAACAGCTGCTGAATCACGTATTCGTGACGTAGATATGGCGAAAGAAATGATGGACTTCACTAAGAACAACATCCTTACTCAAGCTTCACAATCTATGTTGGCACAAGCTAACCAAACACCTCAAGGTGTATTACAATTATTACAATAATCAATACTTTAAAAAGTCATCTGGAAACAGGTGGCTTTTTATATTGAATATTTTTGTGTTATCGTAAATATACATTTATTTCTAATAGTAGAAGTAAAACATAGACTTTCATCAGACGGTTTTGGTAATAAGTTAGGTTTTTTAAACGATTTGTCTGATATCATAAAATTATAAAGATTTTTGTCGATATAATAGTTACAATGATTAATGAGGTGATTGAATGAAAGTTTATATAGACCAACAATTTGTAATAGATTCTAAAGACGAAAATATCATTGCTGATGAAATTGAAAAACAATTAGAAGATAAAAAGCGAATTATTTCTAGTCAATATATATTTAATGGTGAAAGTATAACTGGTAATTGGTTTCAGGAAATAAAATTGAATGCTGATACAGATGCTCAGTTAAAACTAGTAACTGAGGAATTAATAGTGGTGTTAAAAGAAATGAAAGAGACAGCTTCGGAATATATCATTCAACTTGAAACAAATTTGCCAAATGTGATTGAAAAATTATACCACACATATGATAATAAACCATTAGATGAAAAATTGTATAATTTAATTGAAGGAATTGAATATTTACTAAATGTAGCTATTAACTTAAATTTAGAAAAAATACTAGAAAGTCATGACGAGATGCTGAAAGAACTTATGGAAGTCTTAGAGGCAAATGATAAGGCAGATTGTGCAGATTTATTAAATTACGAGTGGCTACCATGGTTAGATCAGTATAAAAGTGAACTTTTAGCATTGGAGCTGCAATAGACTTATGTTTCAAATTTCTAAAGAATTAGCTTATAAAAATGCTTTGCAGTATTATCCGCAAATAGCTGAAGAAATTGACAGCATTAATACTGACAATTTGAATGTTCAAATTTCAAAAGCAAAAAAGGTAGATGAAAAAGTTTTATCAGTAAAACAAGATGGCAGGTTGGTTTATTTATATAGTAAGTTTAATCCAATTGAAGAAGTTGAAAGATGGGTATCGACAATTGATGAACAACCTACTCATGTTATTTTATTTGGCTTGGGTTTAGGCTATCATGCTGAAGCATTGTGTGAGAGGTTTCCGAGTGTCAAATTACATATTATTGAACCGAATCTAGATGTCGCTATCACTTATTTTTCACTTTTAGAGGAACAGACCTATTTAGAGAACATTGAGAATCTTTTAGTAGGTTTTGATGAAAATAAAATTACTTTATTTTTTAATAGTGTATTAAATAAAGTTAATAAAGATTGGAAATTTCTTAATATACCTAAATACCAAAGATTATATAAAAATGAATTTCAGTATCTTTTAGAATTATTTAAAAAAACAGTAACAGATTATCAGTTAGCACTTAATGCACATGCTGTATACGGCGAAAAGTGGCAAATGAATGTCTTAGAAAATTTACCTATCATTCAGGAAACAGAAAATATTATGAAATATAAGAATGAATTTTCTGATAAAAGTGTAATATTAGTTGCGTCAGGTCCGTCACTTAAAGACTATACTTCATTTCTTAAACACATTAAGGAGAAAAGTAACGCATTGATTATAGCTGCAGGAACGAGTATTAATTTTCTCACCAAACAAGGGATTGAACCAGACTTCATCATATCCTATGATCCGAATGAAGGGAATTATAAAAATTTGCAGCCTTCGTTAACTTTGGATGTACCATTGATATTCGGCACAACGATTCATCCCAAGATTCCTGCTGAATATAAAGGTCCCAAAGTACATATGACGATTTCACAAGATCAAATGTCGTTATATTTAAAGAAAAATAAACCAAGGGAAATCATTAATGATGGACCAACGATTACAGCTGTTTGCCTAGATTTACTTTATAAACTGGATGTTAGAGCAGTTTATTTAGTAGGACAAGATTTGTGTTTTATTGGTGAGCAATATCAAGCAACAGATGTGTATCCATCAAATGAAGATGGAAAACTGTTAGAAGAACACAAAATTAGAGTAGAACAGGTAGAGAATAATGCAGGACAAATGGTGGAAACGAATAAAAAGTTAAATATGATGAAACAGTTTATTGAAGAGTTGGTCAAACAATATACCTCCTTTGATATTTTTAACTTATCATTTTACGGTGCTAAAATTGCAGGTATTCCATATAAAAATGAAAAAGATGTAGAGAAAGAATTAATAAAATTGACAGATGATCAGACATCTATTACGTTTCTTGCTAAGCAGTTAAATAAAAAACGAGACGCTGAAGATTTAAGAACATTGGAAAAAGCATTCTCTTTTGTAGAAGGACAATTGAAAAAAATAAATCATCAATTAGGTAAATATCAAACAGTAGATTCAATAAAAAAATCTTCAAATTCTTTTGTGAAAATTCAGCAAATGTTGCACATATTATTTAAAGATAGGTCTTATCATCACTTGATTTACCCAGTTTTATTTAATGAGATTCAGCACTTTACCAGAGTACAAGCAAATACGGATTTATCAAAATCGGAGAACATTGAGTATTATCTTGAAAAGGCACTTGTCCCATTATTGAATTCTGTCAAACAACTAGTCACTACTTATCAATACACTCTTGATAAATTAAGAGGATTAAATGATTCACCTGAAATCTATATCGATTCTAGTCATAAGAAGTTTCTTGCTAATTATTTAGATGATAAGAGCAAGAGTGTTATAGTAGATTTCACGCCTAATAACGACACTTTAGTCATCGCTTTTGGTGGATTAGGTGGAGCACTTGGGATGCCTGTTTCTAAGTTTTTAATTGAAAGTGGTACAATGGGTAAGAAAATTATATTCATAAGAGATATGAGTAGGAAATGGTATGTTAATGGATTATCTAGTATTAATCAAGTTAGCTGTATTGATGATTTAAAAGACTATATTGAAGAATTAATGATAAGGTCAAAAGCAAAAAAGGTAGAATTGTTGGGGATATCAATGGGTGGATATATCGCTTTACTTATGGGAAAGCTTATTCAAAAGGTCGACGTGGTAAATGCTTTTGTACCGCAGACCTTTTTGGACGATAAGAATAGGAAGATATTCAATGATAATAGGTGGAACAGTGATATTGCTAAATTAAATTTCAGTTATAATCAAAATAGCTCATATCTTGACCTCAAAATCCTTTTTAATATTGATAAGAAAACAATTAATGATTTTAAAGTTAATATTTACTATGCAAACGATAATCCGATTGATAAGATTCACGCAGAAAGATTAAAAGATTTTGAAAATGTCAATCTTATTGAGTTTGAGACTGGTGGTCATGAATTATCAAACCGCTTGTGTGAATCAGGAATGATTAAGCAATATTTAAATGCTTGTAGATAAAATGGATAGAATTTTAAATAATAATATAACCTCTATACTTGATAATAGTAGAAAATTAAAAGATGAGTAAAATATAACTGAAAGTCATGTTCGCTCCTTAAAGCTATTGTAAGTAAGTTATATGCCCAAAGTTGGATACTGAAACTCATTATAAAAAAGTTGATGGATACTTTTAGGGAGGAACCTCTGTGGAATTATTAAATGAAAAAAAGATTATTTTATTTGGTGCATCCCAGGGTGGGATCCAAGCTTATGAATCGCTTTTGAATAGAGGGTTAGACATAGCCTATTTTATTGATAATGATAAAAATAAGTGGGAAACCAAAGTACTGGATAAATCCGTTTTAGCTCCTGCAGTCATTAAACGTGAAAAGAAAGACTCATATATAATTTTAATTACAACAGAGTTTATTAATGAAGTCAGTACACAGTTAAGAAATATGGGGTTAATAGTAAATCAAGATTTTTTTGGAACTACCGGAGAATTAAGAGATTCACCTATTTTAATAAAAAATGACCCTACAGGTATACTTATTAACCTTTCAGATAGAAGAGGACTTTGGTTAGTTACTAAACAAAATAAAAATCAACAAAACTTAAATACTTTTTGGACAAAGGCAGTTAATGAATTTAATCCAGATATAGTCATTGATGTAGGTGTTAATTATGGAGAGGCTCTATTTGCAACAAAATATAATAAAGATACAAAAATTATAGGAATTGAAGCTAATCCTAATTTGATCAAATATATTGAATATTCAAAGACTCTTCATCCAAATGCAGATCAATTTGAAATTGTAAATGCCATAGCCTCCTTTGAAAAGAAAGATAATCATGATTTTTATATCGATCGATCCTGGTCAGGAAAGTCAGGAGTGCTTAAGGCTTCTCAAAAAAACTCTGAGGACTATGATCATTTAAAAATTGAATCAATTACTATAGATGAATTAATCAGTACAACAAATATACCGGGTGAAAAGGTTCTATTTAAAATTGATGTAGAAGGATTTGAATTTGAAGTATTAAGAGGGATGTCAAAAATAATACAATGTGGTAAGGATATTCTTGGTTATGTTGAAATAGACAACCAATTTTTAAGGGAGCAAAAAGTAAATATAGAGAATTATGTTACCTTTCTTACAAGATACTTTAGAGTTAGCATATTATCTGATCAAAAATGTGTAAAACTTACAAAGGAAAGTTTATTAGAATTATTAAAAAGAAATGAAAAACTTCATACTGATTTGATTTTAAATAAATTATGATAGTAACTCATACATTGATAAGTATTTTATCGCAGTGTAACTAGCTTGCTGACAAAAACATCACGTCCTGAGACTGGGACTCAAAATAAGAAAGATAGCTATTCTTGCGGTATAAATGCTCCGTAGTTTTCCTGAGTGCGGTTACTCGACCCAATAAGATTTGTAACCATTGTCGGCACTAGCACTTTTTATGCGCCTTAAGATTTGCCAATTGAAGAAATATGAAAACACGTCATTTCTATGTATGTGATCCAACAGCCAGTAACAGCCCGATTGGTGCAAGGACCTTTAGGGAGGCCGTTTTTTGGCCATACCTTTAGGTACATGCCCTTGTGGCGCTAACATTCAGTGGAGATAAAGAAAACTCTCACTGAACGAAGTTTCACTTTATGAGATTTTATTAATTACTGATAGTTCTTTATCAAACTGATTGAAGTAATGGAAAGAGGTAGGCAAAAGATGTACTTTGAGGATAAAACCATACTTATAACAGGTGGTACCGGCTCATTCGGTCAGGAATTCACTAAAAGAATGCTAGAAACAAAGGCAAAAAAGATTATTATTTTTAGTCGTGACGAACTGAAACAATATGAGATGAAGCAGGAATTTAAAGATGAGCGTTTAAGGTTTTTCATTGGAGATGTACGTGATAAAGAGCGGTTATATAGGGCTTTTGATAATGTTGACTATGTTGTTCATGCTGCAGCTATGAAACATGTAGATGCATGTGAATATAATCCCTTCGAAGCTGTTAAAACGAATATTCATGGCGCACAAAATATTATTGAAGCAGCAATTGACAAAGGTGTTCAAAAGGTAGTTGCTCTAAGTACTGATAAAGCTGCCGCTCCGACAAATTTATATGGTGCTACAAAATTAGCCTCAGATAAGTTATTTATTGCTGGTAATTCATATGCTGGTGATAAAAAAACACGTTTTTCAGTTGTTCGCTACGGTAATGTTGTTGGAAGTAGAGGCAGTGTTGTGCCCTATTTTAAGAGAATGAAAGAAACGGGTCGATTACCAATTACTGATGAAAGAATGACACGGTTTTGGATTACCCTTGAACAAGGTGTTCGATTTGTCATGGAAAGCTTTGAAAGAATGCAAGGTGGGGAAATATTTGTACCCAAAATCCCAAGTATGACGATAACCGATTTAGCTCATGCAATGGGGCCTGAATGTGAAATAGACATTGTAGGCATCAGGCCTGGTGAGAAGCTTCATGAAGTGATGATAACCGAAGATGATGCACGACGTACACTCGAATATTCAACCTATTATGTGATTCAGCCAGAGTTTACATGGTGGAGTAATACAAATACAAATGGCGGTAAGTCATTACCAGACGGTTTTGCTTATGTAAGTCATTTAAATGAAGAATGGTTGACGGTCGATGAACTTTGTACTTTAGTAAATAAATAGTGGCATGTACAATATTCCTTAAATCAAATGAGTAAATATTTTATCCGTAATTTAAGTTAATAGCTAGGATTGTTAAAGTCTATATTTTAACTTGTTCAGCAGAGCAAGTAAGGTTTTAGTAGCAATATATCGCACGTCAAAAACGATCTTTTATTTTCAAGGTTTTCATATCACTTCTAACAAGTAGGATGAATGTCGCGGTGTTATCCGACTGGGGTGAGTCACCAGTAACTAAAAATAAAACAGCTATAATTTATTGCTTAATTGCTATGAATTTGATGATAGGGTTAATGAACTATTGAGGAGTTTTGCTATGAATATAGTAAGTGTCTGTGATGATAAATACGCTCAACATTTAGGAATAATGTTAACTTCATTATTCGAAAATACTGTTAGGAATGATATTGATATATATATTATAGAAAATAATATTAGTCATGAAAATAAAGATAAATTAAGGCAAACAGTAAAAAAATATCGTGCGGGAATTTACTTTTTACAAGCCAATTTAAATAAATATCAATCATTTGGTTTGCGGAAAAATATGACTCACACGGTTTATCTTAAACTATCGATTCCAGACTTACTTCCTAAAAATCTAAAAAAGATCATATTCTTAGATTGTGACTTAATTGTTAAAGAAGATATTAGTCAATTATGGAATGTGTCTATTGATCATTTTATTTTAGCAGCGGTACCAGCCCCATACTATTCGAAAAATAAAGTGATGGGTTTACCATCAGATACATTACATTTTAATTCAGGAGTAATGGTCATTAATTTACCTTTGTGGAAATCAGAGAATATTTCACAGCAATCCTATGATTATTTGATGGCTAATTCTCATAAGATCGCTTTACATGACCAAGATGCGTTTAACGCTATTCTCTATAACAAGCCATGGTATAAGTTAAGTCAAAGATGGAATCAACGTTCCTCATTATTTTCGAATCATACTGCGAATGAAGGGATTTCTAGAAATGAACGTATAGATGCTATTAAAAATCCGGCAATTATACATTTCAACGATGAATCGAAACCATGGCATTATTTATGTTTACATCCCCATCAATATGAGTATGAAAGATATTGTAGAAAGAGTTTTTGGAAAGACTTTGTACCTGCTGAAAAAGAAAAAATCGATCAACGCAAATTGGTTGTATTTGGAACAGGTCAGGCAGCTAAATTAGTAAGTGAAAAGATCAAAGATTTAAATTTAAACATATCCTATTATATAGATAATGATAGAAAAAAATGGAACATAGATAAAGGAATTTATTCCCCTGCTGTATTAAATAAAGAAAAGAAAGATCAGATTTATATTCTAATTGCGAGTATGTATTACGAAGAAATAAAAAAACAATTGGAAACTGCTAAATTTATAGAATTCGAGCATTTTATTTCTGGAATTGGCAGAAGATAAAAGATGATTTAAGAAGGAGGACGTATGAAAAATAAACAAGTTATCTTATTTGGCGCCTCTGAAATGGGAAAAAAAGCTTTTATAAAATTAAAAAATACATATAAGATATTATATTTTTGTGATAATGATCCTAAAAAAATTAATAAAAAATGGCTTGGTGTCGAAATAATTTCTCCACAAGAATTAAATAAGCAAAAAGATGCTTTAGTGATAATAACAAGTATGTACACACTTGAAATTGCTCAACAATTAATTTCGCTCGGAATTCATACTTTCGCTGTTTATTATAAAGATCCTACTTCTCTAGAATACCGATTTAATGAATACTATTTTTCAAATGAAGTAACGGAGCAAGTTAATGACCAAAGTATTTGCCTAATCACGACATCAAATTCTGGTTCTAATATTCTGGCTCTATATAAACTAATGCCTGAGCGAATAAAAGATAAATATAATATTACATTATGTCAATCAGATCATTTTTTTCATGACTATCATTTTTTTAAAGAAGTCATTAAAAATAAATTACTTGTATTTGATGTCAGGTCACCTAATTTCAAGACAGAAAAAAATATTTTTTATCAGTTATGGCATGGGTTTCCACTAAAGGCTTTGGGTACAAAAGTTAAAACCTCCCCTC